>KL571409.1:30283-31169 GCA_000715855.1 Actinoplanes liguriensis | reverse complement strand
GTGTCGCCGACCCGCACCGCCCCACCGTCGAAGCCGCCTGCGAGCCGGTCACCGGGCGCTTCCGGTGCGGAAGGGGACATCGCCTCAGCGTAGGGGTGCTGACGCCGTACGGCGAAATCGTCTTGAAGGTCCTAAGCGGCGGCGGTGTGCAGCTCGAGCGACTCCTGCCAGACCGCCCACCGGGTCTCCGGCCCGAGCGCCTTTGCGCGGTACATCGCCAGGTCGGCCCGGTGCACGATCTCGTCGTGGGTCAGCTCGCCCGGCGCGGAGACGGCCACGCCGATGCTGGCGGCCAGCGAGATCAGCTTGTTGTCGATGGCGACCGGGCCCATCGCGGCGGCGATCCGGCCGGCCACCTCGTAGGCCTGCTCCGGGTAATCAAGGTCGGTCAGCACGACGGAGAACTCGTCGCCGCCCATCCGGCACGGCAGGCCCGGCGCGGGCACGCACCGCTTGAGGACCTCGGCGAACTCGACCAGCACCAGGTCGCCCGACTTGTGGCCCAGGGTGTCGTTGACCTCCTTGAAGCCGTTCATGTCGATCACCAGGACCGCCGAGTAGCAACCGGCTCGGGCGTTGCGGGCCAGGTTCCGGTACGACGTCGCCCGGAACCGCGAGCGGTTGGCAAGACCGGTCAGACTGTCGGTGCTCGCCCGCTCGTCGCTCTCCCGCTGCACCAGCGTCTGGCGGAACAGGACGAGCGCGCTCAGCACGGTCCCGCCGATCGCCAGGCCACCCCACGGGTAGAGGGTGTCCTCGTGGACGGCGGCGGTCAGCATCAGCACGTGCGCCATGGCGACCGCGGCGAACGGCAGGTACCGGCTGCTGCGCAGGTCCCCGCGCGCCTCCCGCGGGCCGGACCTGATCGCCCGGCACTGTTCGGCGG
>KL571409.1:28882-30047 GCA_000715855.1 Actinoplanes liguriensis | reverse complement strand
GAGATGTGTATAAGAGACAGGTGGTGATCCAGCAGACGAACTGCCAGGGCGAGTGCATCTCGATCTGGCCGTGCCCGTGCAGGTAACCGTGCACGCCGTCGCCGGCGAACAGCACCAGCGTGCCGGCCGCGAGCAGGCGCAGCGGACGGGTCGCGGACGGGTCGGAGCCGCGCAGCAGGGCGCGGGACACGATGAACAGCAGCGCCAGGTCGACGAGCGGGTAGACGCCGGCGGCGACCACGACGGCCAGGGACAGGCCGTGCGCGTCGACGTACGGGCCGAACGACACGTACCAGAGCACCACCATGCCGCCGGCCAGCACCGTTCCGGCGTCCAGCGCGGCCTTCAACCGGTCCCGGCTGTTCGTCGGGGCGAGCGGGAACCGCTGCAGCGCGACCAGCAGGGCGATCACGAACGCGACGTGCGTGACGTCGTCGGCGGCCGTGATCCCGGCCGCCTTCAGGCCGGCGACCAGCAGCGGGGAGGCGACCAGCACGGCGAGGCTGACGGTGACCGCCCGCCACGCCTGCCGGAGCCGGGGGAGCAGCGCCGGGGCGCGGGCCGCGCGGATCGCGGCGACCATGCCGATCGCCCCGAACACCACCCGCGCGCCCTCGGCGACCTGCTCGTAGGGCGCGAGGCCGGAACGCAGCGCCGCGGTGGAGAGGATCAGCACCGCGACGTAGAGGACACCGAGTGCGAGATGCACCGGTGGCACACGTCTGTTCCAGGTGTGCAAAACCCCTCCTCCGCCGTGCTGACCTGCCTTTGATCGGTCGGCCCGGGGGCCACTTGAGGAACCGGGGACCCCTACGATCGGTGAATGCCTGTTCCACAGACCCACGACGAGGCCGTCGCCGCCGCCCACCGGCTGGCCGCGGAGCTCGCCCCCGGCGCGATCCGGCGTGACCGTGACGGCGCGACGGTGATCCCGTCCGAGGCCCTCGCCGCTCTCGACGCCTCCGGCCTGCTGGCCGTCACGATCCCGGCCGCCGACGGCGGGCCCGGCCTCGGCCCGCGCACGCTCGCCGAGGTCGCCCGGATCGTCGCCGCCGCCGACCCGTCCATCGCCCAGGTTCCGCAGGCGCATTTCCTGCTGGTCGACGTCCTGGTCGTGCACGGCGGCGCGGAGACGCGCAAGCGCCTCTTCGGCGAGGTCCTGGCC
>KL571409.1:23086-28680 GCA_000715855.1 Actinoplanes liguriensis | reverse complement strand
GAAGATCTCCGGCGGCCGCCTCGACGGCGTGAAGTACTACACGACCGGTGCGCTGACCAGCGCCTGGATCGCGGTCAGCGCCCTCGACGAGCAGGGCCGGCTGGTGCTCGCGTTCGTCGCCCGGGACGCCGAGGGGGTGGCCGTCGACTCCGACTGGGACGTGATCGGGCAGCGCGCCACGATCAGCGGCACGGCCACCTTCACCGGGGTGCCGGTCGAGCCGGGGCTGCGCCTGGACTACGCGCACGCGTACGAGCAGCCGCAGCAGCTCGGCGCACGGGCGCAGCTCTACCACGCGGCGATCGAGGTGGGCATCGCCGGCGCGGCGCTGGCCGACGCGCGCGACTATCTGCGGACGAAGGCGCGGCCGTCCACCGAGGCGGTCCGGGCCGGGGCGTCGACGGCCGTGGAGGATCCGCTCGTCCGGCACCGTTACGGCCGGATCGCCGCGAAGGTGCGGGCGGCCGAGGCGCTGCTGGAGTCCGCCGCCCGTACCCTCGAAGAGATAACCCTGACCCCGGCGGACGCCGACGCCGCGGCTCGGGGCTCGCTGGCCGTCGCGGCCGCGAAGGCGTTCGGGAGCGAGGTCGCGGTCGAGGCGGGCTCGGAGCTGTTCCAGATGTGCGGCACGAGCTCAGCCGCCGCGAAGTACGACCTGGACCGCCACTGGCGCAACGCCCGCACGCACAGCGTCCACGACCCCTTGGACTACAAGTACGTGCACATCGCCGCCTACGAGCTCGGGGACGTGCTGCCCCCGAACCACGGGCAGCTCTAGCCGACGCGGCGGAAGCTCGCGAAGACCACGTCGGCGTTGTGGGAGAAGCCGAGCCGGCTGTAGAGGCGGATCGCGTTCTCGTTGTCGTGCACGGCGTGCAGGAACGGCAGCTCGCCCCGGGTCAGGATGCCGGCCGCGACGGCGAGGGTGAGCCGCGCGCCGAGTCCCTTGCCGCGGAACTCCGGGTCGGTGCAGACCGCGGACACCTCGGTCCAGCCGGGCATCCGGAAACGCTCGCCGGCCATCGAGATCAGCCGGCCGTCCTTGGCACGGATGCCCAGGTAGCGGCCGAGGTCGAGGGTGCGCTTGCGGAACGGGCCGGGCTGCGCCCTCGCGACCAGCTCCAGCATCTCCGGCACGTCGTGCTCGGTGAGCGGGATCGCCTCCGGGTCGTCGACCGCGGACATCGCGGTGCCGACCATCTGCACGCCCATCATCCGGGACTCCTCGACCCAGCCGGCCGGCGGGCTGAGCGCGGGGCCGGTGAGCAGGGCGTGGTCGGTCAGGCCGGCCAGGTCGCGCCAGGCGGCCGGGTCGGCCGGGTCGCTCACGGCGCAGAACGGGGCGATCTCGGGCAGGTATCGGGCGGCGTCTCCGGCGGCCTCGGCATAGCCGGCCTGCGGCCCGGAGAGGGCGGCCCACACGGGGTTGTTCAGCACCCCTGTGACCCTGCCCCCTACCGGCCGGTCGCGCTAGTCGATAACCGGGCCCCTCACCCTGTGAGTGAGTGTTCGGTAACCGACAGTCGAGAACAAATCGGATTTTCCGTACGTAAGGTGGATCGTTGCGTGGTGGGCATGCTCAGGATTCATGCCGAGAGCGCAGCCGGCCGGGCGGAAGTGGTCATCGCAGGGATCTCCGTGGGCCACAGCGGCTTGGCGAAGTGGTACCCCTGCCCGTAGTGGCAGCCCATGGTGTCCAGCGCGATCCGCTGCCCGGCCTCCTCGATGCCCTCGGCCACGACGGCGAGATCCAGGTTCCCGGCCAGCGTCACGATCGCGTCGACGAGGGCGTGCTGCTGCCGGCTTGTCAGAATGTCGTCGATGAACGACTTGTCCAGCTTCAGCACGTCCACCGGCATCTGCCGCAAGTAGCTGAGCGAGCTGTATCCGGTACCGAAGTCGTCGATGGCCACCCGGACCCCCATGGCCCGCAGGGCGCGCAGGTCCTGGATCACCTTGTCGGCGTCCTTGAGGACCAGGCTCTCGGTGATCTCCAGCAGCAGCCACTCGGGCTGTGCCCCGGCCTCGGTGAGCGCCTCGCGGACCTGCTCGACGAAGTCCGACGCGCGGAACTGCAGCGGTGACACGTTCACGCTGACGTAGCGCAGCGTGGTCCCGGGGTCCGCGGCCTTCCACGTGGCGATCTGCCGCAGCGCCTCGCGCAGCACCCAGCTGCCGATGCCGACGATCGCGCCGTTCTCCTCGGCGGCCTCCACGAAGTGGAACGGGCCGAGCAGCCCGCGGGTCGGGTGCTGCCAGCGCACCAGCGCCTCGACGCCGGTGACCCGCTGGTCGGCGAGCTCGACGATCGGCTGGTACTGCAGCATGAACTGCTCGTCCTCGATCGCCTCGTGCAGCTGGGTACGCATCTCCAGGCGCTGCACCATCGAGTGCGCCAGGTCGCTCTGGTAGCGCTGCCAGCCGCCCTTGCCCATGCCCTTGGCCAGGTAGAGCGCGAGGTCGGCGTGGCGCAGCAGCTCGGTGGCGTTGTCGGCGTCCCGGTTGACCGCGACGCCGATGCTGACCTTGCCGCTGACCAGGTGCAGGCCGCCCTCGCCGTCCGGCACCTCGAGCGGGGCCGCGAGCTCGGCGACGATCCGGGCCGCCATGTCCTCGGTGTCGTCCGCGCTGTTGCTCTGCTCGACCAGGATGGCGAACTCGTCGCCGCCCATTCGGGCCGCGGTGCTGCCGGCCCCGATGATCGAGGAGATCCGCTGGGCGACGGCGAGCAGCAGCTGGTCGCCGACGGCGTGCCCGAGGGTGTCGTTGACCTCCTTGAAGTCGTCCAGGTCGACGAAGAGCACGCCCAGCGTGGCGGCGTCGCGCTCGGCGACCATGTACGCCTGCTCCAGCCGGTTGCGGAACAGCACCCGGTTGGCCAGCCCGGTCAGGGAGTCGTGGAACGCCTGGTGGGTGAGGTCGTCCTCGAGGCGGCGCTGCTCGGTGACGTCGCGCATGGTGACGACCAGCCCGGCGACGGACTGCTCGTGCCGCAGGTCGCGCAGGTCGCACTCGACCAGCATGGTGCGCCGGCCGGCGCCGCGCGCGGTCAGCTCGATGCCGTCCAGCTCACCGTGCGCGTGCCGGACCCGGGCGAGGGTGTCCCGCAGCGCGCCCTGGCCGTCGTCGGTGATCAGCGCGGACATCGGGGTGTCCACCGCGATCGGGGCGCCGAACAGCTTGGTCGCGGACGGGCTCGCGTACCGGATGGTGTCGTCGTCGCCCACGATCAGGATGACGTCGGCGGTGCTCTGGATCAGGGTGCGGAAGTACGCCTCGCTGTCCCGCTGGTTGATCTCCGCGGTCAGCGCGATCCGATCCACCACGACCGCGACCTGCGCGGCAAGCGTCTGCAGCGACGGCAGGACAGCGTGCAGCGCCTCCTCCGGGGCGCCGAGCACGGTCTCGCCGCGGCGTCCTCCGGGCAGCGGCTGGGTCACGAAGAGCGCCAGCGGGAAGGTGCCGGCGCCACCGGGAAGCCAGGTGACGGCCAGCTCGGTGCCGCCCTCCAGGGGCGGGCTCAGCTGCAGGTGGTACGGCGTCCCGGCCGGCAGCAGGCGCACGATCGCCTGCTCGACGGCCTGCCTGACCTCGTCCTCGGTGGTGGCCGCGAAGAGCAGGGTGCCGGCCTCGCGCAGCGCCCGCTCCCGGGCGCCGGCCTGCCGCTGTGCCATGGCCAGATCCGAGACCCGGGCCAGGACCAGGACGAACATCACCGCGGCGGCGGCCGCGATGACCGGCGCGTCGACGATGCCCCCGCGGGCGATCTCGGCCGGGCGGCCCTGGAGGTATTCGAGGCAGAGCACGATCGGGGCGATCAGCGCGGCCGCGGTGAGCCAGACCAGCCGGTGCCGGCCCATCACCGGGCGCGACCGCTCGGCCGGCTCGGTGAGCCGGCTCATCGCCGGGCGCAGCGCGGTGTAGCCCATGGCCGTGTAGAAGACGATCCAGCCGAGGTCGACCGGGCCGCCGAGCTGCCACTCGCTGCGCAGCTGCGACTGGCCGTAGAAGACGTCCGAGACGAGCAGGCCGATCATGGCCAGGCCCAGGGTGGACAGCGCCTTGGGACGCTTGCCGGTGGCGGTCAGCATCCGCAGGATCATGGCCAGGACCAGCACGTCGCCGAGCGGGTAGCCGATCGAGACGATCTTCTCCAGCACGGAGAGGTCCCGCGCCCGGGTGAACGGGGCGATCCAGTAGACCCAGGCGAGCAGGCCCAGGCCGACCGTCGGGACCAGCGCGTCGAGCAGGGCGGCCCGGTTGTCCCCGCGGCCCGACCGAGCTCTTATGAAAAGCAGGAACGCGGCCGTGAGCAGCGGGTAGAACAGCAGGTAGAACACGTCGGCGAGGCCGGGGAACCGGGGTTCGCGGCCGAGGACGAGCAGCAGGTTGTACCAGCTGTCGCCGGTGGTGAAGAACGCCAGGGCGAGGCTGGTGAGGTACCACGGCAGGCGCTGGGCCGGCCGGTGGAGCCGCACCCCGGCGAGGACCGCGGCCGCGCTCGAGTACCCGAGCAGCGCCCAGGTGTACAGGTGTGCGTCCGGGAAGGCGTAGTACAGGGTGATCAGTACCAGCCACCACAGGCTGAACACCACGCGAGCGGTTCGCGTCGACATGCCTACTCCGTTCGCGATGGTGGTTCCGACTCTCGCGTTATCGGGGGGTTCGAGCCGGATCTGAGGTCCGTCCCGGGACTCGCTCCCGGTTGGCAATCAATAGACAGACGTCGTTTCTTAACCTTTGCGCCACGTACCGTGTCGAAATTCGTCGATGATCTTGACGAGGATGCTCGTATGTCCCTACGGCGTATCGGGGTCGCTCTCGCGTCCCTCGCTCTGCTCGGTGCCGGCGTCACCGCCGCGTCACCGCAGGCCCAGGCCGCGACCACCGTCCCGGCCTTCGACCACATCGTCCTCGTGATGTTCGAGAACAAGGCGTCCTCGCAGATCACCGCGTCCTCGGCGGCCTACTTCACCACCCTGGCGGCACAGGGTGCGAAGTTCACGCAGTCGTATGCGATCACCCACCCCAGCCAGCCCAACTACATCGCCCTGTTCTCCGGCTCGACACAGGGCGTGACCAACGACGACTGCCCCAAGACGTTCACCACCGGCAACCTCGGCGCCCAGCTGATCGCGGCCGGCCGGACGTTCAAGGGTTACTCCGAGGCGATGCCGTCGGACGGCTACACCGGCTGCTCCAGCGGCACCTACCGGCGCAAGCACAACAGCTGGGTCGACTTCAGCACCGTGCCCGCCGCGAGCAACGTGCGGTACTCGACCTTCCCGTCGGACTACACCAAGCTCCCGACGGTCTCGTTCGTGACGCCGGACATGTGCAACGACATGCACGACTGCTCGGTCGGCACCGGCAACACCTGGCTCAAGAACAACCTCGACGGGTACGCGCAGTGGGCCAAGACCCACAACAGCCTGCTGATCGTGACGTTCGACGAGGACAACTCGCTCTCGCTCAACCACATCTACACCGCGTTCGTCGGCGCGAACGTCAAGACCGGCTCCTACACCGAGAAGATCACGCACTACACCGTGCTGCGGACGATCGAATCCGCGTACGGGCTGTCCGCCCTGGGC
>KL571409.1:17209-22816 GCA_000715855.1 Actinoplanes liguriensis | reverse complement strand
GATGTGTATAAGAGACAGACCAGTGTCTCGCCGATCACGGACGTCTGGCAGTAACCGCATGTATCTAGCCTCGGTGGAACGGCCGGCCGCCGGGCGGGCCGACCGCACCAAGCGCCTCGCCGGCACGGTCCTCGCCCTCGGCACGGTCAGCCTGATCACCGACGTGTCCAGCGAGATGGTCTCGGCGATCCTGCCGCTGTACCTGATCGCCGGGCTGGGGCTCAGCCCCGCCGTCTACGGCCTGATCGACGGCCTCTACACCGGGGCGACCGCACTGCTGCGCCTGGTCGGCGGGTACATCGCCGACCGGGCGCGGCGCCGCAAGACCGTCGCCGGGATCGGCTACGGACTCTCCGCGGTCATGAAGTTCGGCCTGCTCGCGGCCGGCGCCTCGGTGCCGTGGATCAGCGCCGCGATCATCGCCGACCGGGCCGGCAAGGGGCTGCGCACCGCACCCCGCGACGCCCTGATCACCCTGTCCACGCCCGATGCGTCCCTGGGTCGCGCCTTCGGGGTGCACCGCGCGATGGACACCGCGGGCGCGTTCGCCGGGCCGCTGGTCGCGCTCGCCGTCCTCGCCGCCTCCGGCCAGGCCTACGACTCGGTCTTCGTGGTCAGCGGGTGCGTCGCACTGATCGGCGTGGCCGTGCTGGTCCTCTTCGTCCGCGATCCCCGGGCGCCGCGCCCGCCGTCGTCCACGGTCAGCCTCGGCGCCGCGTTCGCGCTGCTGCGGCGTCGTCCGGTCCGGATGCTGCTGAGCGGGGCGGTGCTGCTGGGCCTGAGCACGATCGGGGACGGCTTCGTCTACCTGATCATCCAGAAGCGCGAGGCGATCGCCACCGGCTGGTTCCCGCTGCTCGCGGTGGGCACCAGCCTCGCGTACCTCCTGCTCGCGATGCCCCTCGGCAACCTCGCCGACCGTGTCGGGCGCGCGCCGGTGGTCCTCGGCGGCTATGCCGCCCTCCTCGCGGTGTATCTCCTGCTCGGGTCCGGCTTCGGCGGTCCCCTCACGGTTGTCGCCATTCTTTTCCTGTACGGCGTGTACTACGCCTGCACCGACGGGGTGCTGATGGCGCTCGCCGGTCCGCTGCTGCCCGCCGAGCTGAAGACCACGGGGCTCGCGCTGGTGCAGACCGGCCAGGCGCTCGCCTACCTGGTCTCGTCCGTTCTCTTCGGTCTCGCCTGGCAGTGGTGGGACGCGAACGGGGCGATCCACGCGTTCGCCCTGCTCGCCTTCGTGATGCTGCCGGTCTCCGCCGTTCTTCTGCGAGCCGCTCGTGAGCACTGACCTTTCGTTGCGCCGCCGGATCCTGCTGGCGGCGCTGGTGACGGTGGTGCTGCTGGGCGGTGCCGTGGCCTACGTGGTGATCGCCGGGCATCGCGGGGACGCGCCGGCCGCGGCCGCCTCCGCGGTGGACGCCGGGCCGGGGGACCGGGTGCTCTTCCGGAACACGGCGGCCTCCGGGTACGGCCGGGTCGCCACCGTGGCCCGGGGCGCCGAGGCCGGCCCGCGGAAACTGTCCGGTCTTGACTGCGTGCGGGTCTACGCGGCCGCGGGGCGGGGGATCTGCCTGCGCCCGGACGGGCCGCTCGCCACGTACCAGCTGGCGGTTCTCGACTCGTCGCTGTCGGTCGCGGAGACGTATCCGGTGGTCGGGGTGCCGAACCGGGCGCGGGTGTCGCCGAGCGGGAACGTGCTGGCCTGGACCGTGTTCGTGACCGGCGACTCGTACAACGGCGGGAAGTTCTCCACCCGGGCCGGCATGATCAACTTTGCCACCGGGGAGACGGTCGACTCGCTCGAACTGTTCTCCGTCACCGGCGCTCGCAAAACGGTCGACATCAACTTCTGGGGTGTCACGTTCGCCGACGACCAGCACTTCTACGCGACGATGTCGACGGCCGGGAAGCGGTACCTGGTCAGCGGGGACGTCGGGACCCAGAGCGTGCGGACCCTCGCGGAGAACGTGGAGTGCCCCTCGCTGTCCCCGGACCGGACCCGGATCGCGTTCAAGGAGGCGATCGGCGGGAACCCGGCCAAGGGATGGCGGCTGACCGTTCTTGATCTGGCCACCATGCGGCGGACACCCCTCGCGGAGACCCGCAGCGTGGATGATCAGGCGGCCTGGGCGGGCAACGACACGATCATTTACGGGGTACGTCGTGGAACGCGCGACTCCGACGTCTGGGCCGTCCCCGCCGACGGCTCGGGGGTCGCGCGCCTGCTGATCCCGGACGCGGAGTCCCCGGCGGCGCTCTGGGACTGAGGTCCCGGACGTGGTCGGCCGAACGGCCATCGGTGGTTCATCACCGTTGTCGCGGCATCCGGCGCTTTGTACGGTAGAGCGCCATGGACTTGGATCAACGCGGCCGGGACACGGTCACCGCCGGTGCGCGCCTGGCGCTCGACCGCTGGGCGGAGCGGCTCGGCGCCCCGGCGGACCCGGAGCCCGGGCTGCTCGCCCTGCTCGACCAGCACACGGCGCGGATCAGGGCGGCGCTCGCGGCGACGACGCCGGTGCATCTGGCGGCCTATGCCGACGGTGTGGCGGACGCGGCGGCGGCTCGGGGGTGGACGCCCTCGGTGGTGGCGGACTGGCGGCGGGCGCCGTGGGCGTCGGTGCACGTGCTCGCGGCGTGTGTGCTGGCCCGGCACGCTTCCTGAGCCCGGCCGATCCGCCGGTGGAAACGCCCTGGCCGTTCGCGACGGCCAGGGCGTTTCCCGTTCCGGCTTTCCCGTTCCGGCTTTCCCGTTCCGGGAGAGAGTCAGCCGAGCCGGCGGCGGGGCTCGTCGCCGGGCAGCTCCGCCTCGATCTGCTCCTTACGGACCTCGCCGCCGACCGTGCGCTCCTCGGTGACGGACTCCTTGCCGAGGCGTACCCGCTCCACCGGCACCGTCTCGGTCTGCACGACCGGGCGCTCCTCGTGCAGCGTCACCTCGTGCTCCGACTCGGTCAGGTCCGGGCCGCGGAACGCGTCGTCACGGTTCGCGTCGGTGATCGGCTCGCGCTCCAGCCGGACCTCCTCGCGGGTGACCGGCACGTCGACGCTCTGATGCTCGGTGGCGACGTACTTGCGCAGCCGGGCCCGGCCGGTCTGCTCACGCTCCGTGCCGACGTTCAGCCGCTCCTCGGAGCGGGTCATCGCGTCGTCGCCGATCCCGTCGCCGCGGGTCCCGTAGTGGCCGTCGCCCTGGCCGGCGCCCTGCTCGTAGTCGGTGGCGCGGGGCTCGCGGTCGCGGTCCGCGTAGTACTCGTTGCCGGCGGCGGCTCCGGCCTGGTACGACTGGTAGCTGTCGTGCGGGCGCACGCCGTAGTAGGAGTAGAGCCGGTCCACCTCCTCCTGCGACAGTGGCTCGTCGTGCGCGGCGTCCACGTTCGGCGCGTCCTTCACGGTCGCCTTGTCGAACGGCACCACCAGACGGTCGTCGGCGAGGTCCGCGTCCTGCAGCGGGACCAGCGACTCGTTCAGCCCGAAGAGTCCGGTGCGCACGCTCACCCAGGTGGGCAGCCCGGCGGCGTCGGTCCACACCTGGCCGGCCGTGCCGATCTTGTCGCCGTCGCGGTCGTGGACCTCGCGGCCCTGCAGCGTGTGGATGTGCTCCTGCGTGATCATGGGGGATCTCCTAACATTTGGGGGTTTCTCTGCGTCTTTGTCGTCTTCGGCGTCCTTGTCTCGGTGATGCCCACGGCTCCCCGCTTCTAACAGGCCGGGCAGGTTCATTCACTCTTCGGCCACTTTCGGGGGTCACATGTCGACGACGGCGCCGGACTGACCGGTAGTGATCAGATCGAGCACGGTGCTGACGACGTCACCGGGCGGGATGAGGGGCGCGGTGGCCGCCCGATCGGCCGGGGCCATCGCCGCCAGCTCGGCGTGCGCACGGTCGAGGCCGATCCACCCCGGAACGACACACATCACGCGTACGCCGTGACTCGCGTCCAGCCCGCGCAGGCTGGTGGTCAGGCGGATCAGCGCGGCCTTCGACGCCGCGTACTCCGGGGAGCCGTAGGCCTGATCGCCGCGGGCGGCGCTCGACGCGACGGTGACCACGGCGCCGCCGCCCGCCTCGCGCATCGGGCCCAGCGCGAGCTGCGTGAGCAGCATCGGGGCGGTCAGGTTCAGCGCGAGGGTAGCCGCCCAATCTTCGTGCGCCGCCTCCGGGAACTGCCGGTCGCCGCTCGTCCAGCCGCCCGCGTTGTTGACCAGCACCTTCAAGCGGCCCCGCGCCGTCGCCACCCGGACGACCTCCCGGACCTGCCCCGCCTCCCGCACATCGGCCCGCACTCCGATCGCGCTCGCGTGGAGTCGCGTGGCTTCTCGCGCGGTCTCCTGCGCCGCCGCCTCGTCGATGTCCACGACGACCACGGCGAATCCGGCGCGGGCGAGCCCGAGACTCAGTTCCCGGCCGAGCCCGGCCCCGCCGCCGGTGACGATCGCAACCCGTTCATCCATGAACCTCTACTGCCCCGCCCGGCCTCCCTCAACCGGCGGGAGCGTTCGCCGGGCCTCAGCCGGCGAGAGGGTTCGCCGGTCTCAGCCGGCGGGAGCGTTTGCCGGTCTCAGCCGGCGAGAGCGTCCACCAGGCGTCGCGCCGACCCGGCAAGGTTCCACCGCTCGGCGAGCGCCAGCAGCGCCTCCGGGTCGCGAGGCTCCGTCGGCAGCGCCGGATCGAAGTCGGGAAGCTTCACGTCCAGGGCGACCAGGCACACCGGCAGCGCCTTCGTCAGATACTCCCGGCCGGCGGCGAGCTTCGTGCGCACGCCCGGCGCGAACCCCGACTCCGGGTCGTCGAGCGCGGCCATGATCTCGGCGATCCCGCCATAGCGCTCGATCAGCCGCGCGGCGGTCTTCTCCCCGACCCCGGCGACCCCGGGCAGGCCGTCGCTGGCGTCGCCCCGCATCGCCGCGAAGTCCGCGTAATAACGCGCCTGAACCCCGTACTTGGCCTGGACGAGCGCCTCGTCCGCATCCTCGAGCTTCGCCACGCCCCGCCCGCAGTAGAGCAGCCGGGTCCCGCGCGCGTCGTCGACCAGCTGGAACAGGTCGCGGTCGCCGGAGACCACCTCGACCGGCGCGGCCTGGGTCGCCGCCAGCGTGCCGAGCACGTCGTCCGCCTCGTAGCCCGGCACGCCGAACGCCGGGATGCCCACCGCGGCGAGCACCTCCAGCAGCACCGGCACCTGGCGCTCCAGCGAGGCCGGCACCTCCTCGACCGCGCCGTGCGCGACCCGGTGCGCCTTGTAGGACGGCACCAGCTCGACCCGCCACGCCGGCCGCCAGTCCGCGTCGAGCGCGCAGACCAGGCGGTCGGGCCGCCTGGTCCGCACCAGCTGCGCGATCATGTCGAGGAACCCGCGGATCGCGTTCACCGGCTCCCCGGCCGAGGTCTGCGCCGCCTTCTCCGGGATGCCGTGAAAGGCGCGGAAGTACAGGCTCGGCGCGTCAACAGCCAGCAGTGGTCGAGTCACGCGCTAAACCCTGCCACACCGGTACGACAGTTTCACCGCCCGACCACCGCACACAGCCCGTTCACGGCACACAGCCCGTTCAGCGCCCTGCCACCGCGCCTTGCCACCGCGCTCTGCCACCGCGCTCTGCCACCGC
>KL571409.1:13505-16932 GCA_000715855.1 Actinoplanes liguriensis | reverse complement strand
GCGGCGGCCCGGCCCCGGCGCATTACGACGCCTCGCGACTCCAAGCAGCCTTCACGGCCATCATCTGGGCGGTCTTGGCCGGATCCCGGTCCACCAGATCGCCGAGAACCGCATCGATCTTGGCGAGCAGGTCGCCGGGCAGCCGGACGCCGGCCGCCGCCGCGTTCTCGGTCACCTGCTCCGGGCGGGTCGCGCCGATGATCGCCGAGTTGACGCCGCCCTGCTGCAGCGTCCAGGCGATCGCGAGCTGGGCCATGGAGAGCCCCGCCTCGTCGGCGAGCGGGCGCAACTGCTGGACGCTCTCGAGAAGCTGCTCGCCGAGCACGCGGCGGATGAACCGTGGCGCGCGGCCGGCGCTCGACGCCCGGGACCCTTCCGGCGGCGGCCGGCCTGGCAGGTACTTACCGGTCAGCACACCCTGGGCGAGCGGCTGGAACACGACCTGCCCGATCCCCTCGTCCCGGCAGAGCGGCAGCACCTCCGGTTCGATGACCCGCCAGAGCATGTTGTACTGCGGCTGATTGGCCACGATCCGGCTGCGCAGTCCCAGGTCGGCGGCGAGGTCGAGAGCGGCGCGGATCTGCGGCGCGGTCCACTCGGAGACGCCCAGATAGAGCACCTTCCCCTGGCGTACGAGATCGTCGAACGCGACGAGCGTCTCGTCCAGCGGAGTCTTCTCGTCGAACCTATGTGCCTGGTAGAGGTCGATGTAGTCGGTGCCGAGCCGGCTCAGCGAGGCGTGACACGACTCCATGATGTGCTTGCGGGACAGCCCTCGATCGTTCGGCCCGTCGCCGGTCGGCAGGCACACCTTCGTCGCGATCTCCACCGATGAGCGGCGCACCGGGCGCAGGGCCTCGCCGAGGACCTCTTCGGCGGCGCCGAGCGCGTAGACGTCGGCCGTGTCGAACGTCGAGATACCGGCGTCGAGAGCTGCGCGAATGCAGGCCAGGGCTGAGTCGCGGCCCACGAGCTCGCCGTGCGTCAGCCAGTTCCCGTAGGTGATCTCGCTGATGTGCAGGCCGCTGCGTCCCAGGCGTCGATGATCCATGACTGACGATCCTAGGGTGGCGTGACGTCGTCCCGTCTGCCCGGTTCGAGCCGGGCAGACGGGAGCTTCGTCACTCGTTGTGCAGCACCTGGGCGATGGTCAGCCGGGCCGCCGACCGGGCCGGCAGCAGCGCCCCGACCACTGCGATCACCACCCCGGTCAGGACCAGCAGGGTCAGCACCAGCGGTGACCAGACCGCCATCACCGAATCCGGCAGCCGGACGTGCGCGGCGGTCGACACCATCGGGATCACCAGCCGGTGGGTCAGGACCCCGAGGGGCAGCCCGAGCAGCCCGCCGAGCAGGCCGAGCGCGGCCATCGAGGTGACCACCATGGCCACCACCTGCCGTGGCGTCATCCCGATCGACTTAAGCATGCCCAGGTCACGGCGGCGTTCCAGAACGTTGAGCGCGACCGTGTTGAGCACACCTAGCGCCGCGACGAGGGCGAGCAGGACCCCGAGCGTGGCGGAGAAACCGGCCACGATGATCTCGAAGCTGTCCGTGCCGGTGTTGTTCCAGGCCCCCAGACCGCTGTCGGCCGTCCTCACCGCCGTGGCGTACGCGTCCAGGTCGCTGCCCGGCGTGAGCTGCACCTGGTAGAACATGTCGCTCGGCTCCGGCTTCAGGCCCGGGACCGTGGTGGCCAGCGCCTGCCATGCGGCGATCGGGCCCGGTGAGCCGGACGGCCCGCGGACCGTCTCGCCGACGATCGTGAAGGTGGTGCGCTTCCCCCCGGCGTCGACGGTGATCTGGCCGCCCACCTCCAGGCCGCGCTCCACCAGCACCTTCGTCGGCACGACGACCTCGTCCGGCGCGGACATCCAGCGCCCGCTGAGCAGCTGCGCCTTGTATCCGAGCTCGGCAACGTCCCCCCGGGCGAAGTTGAACGGCAGCGGATCACTGCTGCCCACGACCGACAGCTCGGTGTTGGCGAAGACCCCGACCCGGGCGGTGCCGGGCAGGCCGCGCAGCAACTCCTCGACCTGCGCGTCGGTACGCGTCGTCGGCGTCCCGAACTGCTCGATCAGCCCCCGGACCCCGATGTCCCCGCCGGATGCGCTCTCGACGTCGCCGACCCGGTTGAGCGTCGCGCCAAGCCCGGCCGAGAACGTCACCGTGGTCACCCCGAGCAGCAGCGCCGCCATGGTCCTGTCTCTTATACGCCGAGCAGCGCGGTGAGCCACACCCACCAGCGGACCTGGGCGTCGCCGAACCCGAACCCGCGGAACGCCTCGCTGATCAGGGACTGGCCGCCGAGCGCGCCGATCACCGCGCCGGGGACGGCCCCGGCCACCGCCGGCACCGAGACCATCAGCAGATACACCGCGACGACCTGCCGTGGCGTGAAGCCGATCGCCTTCAGCACGCCGATGTGCCGGAAGCCGGAGACCACCGCGCCGCTGACCACGTTCCCCACGATCAGCACCGCGACCAGCAGGCCGAGGACGCCGAACGTGCCGAGCAGCGGCAGGTAGACCCCGAGGTCCTCGGCCGACTTCTCCTTGAGCACCAGGTACGGCTCGGCGGCGATCAACGCCCCGGCGGGGAGCCCCGTGGTCACCCCGGCCAGGCGAGCGTTCACCGCCTCCCGTGTCGACACGTCCCCGGAGAACCGGTACAGCATCTGGAGCCCGGTCGGGTGCAGCGCCGTCATCTGCGCGGGGGTCACCCAGGCGTCCGCCGAGCCGCTGATCGACTCCGCGAAGCCGACGACCTTCAGCGTGACCCCGTTCGCGAGGACCTCGGTGGTGTCGGCCAGCGGGCCGAAGTCGAAGTCCGGGTCCCGGGTCGCGGCCATCACGATCTCGCCCGGGGCGGACGGCCATCGCCCGTGCCACAGGTCGAGCACGTCGACCTGTCTCCGCGCCGGACCAGGCCGGAGTCGTTCTCCGGAGCGATGACGACCTGACCGAACGGCCCGGCCGCCGCGGTCACCCCGGACCTCGCCGACGTCAGCGCCGGCCCGCTGACCACGGCCGGATCGAACGCCGCGACCGTGTGCGCGCCGTGCCGGGCGGCGAACGCCCGGTCGAACGGCGCCGACGACGCGTCGATCAGGGCGAGCGAGACCACCGTCGTGGCGCTGCAGAGCAGCACCACCAGGCCGATGAGGAACGTCTGCAGTTTCCGCCGGCGCACCGCCGCCCGCGCGGCCCGCCACACCGCTCTCACAGCTTCTCCAGGACCGACTCGCGGGCCACCCTGCCGTCGCTCATCTCGATCAGGCGGCTCGCGCAGCGATGCGCCAGTCGCTCGTCGTGCGTGACGATCAGCAGCGTCTGCCCGATCTGGTTCAGATCCAGCAGCAGGTCCATCACCTGCTCGCCGGCCTTCGAGTCGAGGGCGCCGGTCGGCTCGTCGGCCAGCAGCAGCG
>KL571409.1:10340-13265 GCA_000715855.1 Actinoplanes liguriensis | reverse complement strand
CCGCCGCTGAGCACGGCCGGGTAGACGTTGCGCCGGTCGGCGATGCCCAGCTCGTCAAGCAGCTCCAGGGCGCGCTTGCGGGCCGGGCCGGCCTTGCTGCCGGTCAGCTGGGCGGCCAGGGCGACGTTGTCCAGGGCGGGCAGATCGTCCAGCAGGTTGAAGAACTGGAAGATCATCCCGAGGTGGTGGCGGCGGAAGAGCGCCAGCCGGGTCTCGTTCATCTCGTCGATGCGCTCGCCGTGCACCTCGATGGTGCCGGCGGTCGGCCGATCCAGCCCGGCGACCATGTTGAGCAGTGTGGACTTCCCGCACCCGGACGGACCCATCACGGCCACCGCCTCGCCGGGACGGATCGCCAGGGACACCCCGTCCAGCGCGACGGTCTCCCCGTACTCCTTGCGCACTCCATCGAGGCGCACCACCGTCTCACTCGTCATGGCCGGAACGCTACAAACGCCGTACCGGCCATGGCATCGGACCGTGGTCTGAGATCCTCCGGTCGTAGTCCTGGGGATGTACGCGCGGTAGGCGCCCGGGATGATGTGCCCGCCGCCGCCGTCTGCGAAGGTGTGACGCGTGGGAACGCTGTGGCTCGCCGGCGCGCTCGCGGTGGCCTGCGCGGCCGCCGCCGGGCTGTGGATCGCGCTCGCCCGGGTTCGCCGGCGGCACACCCGTGAGCTCGGCGAACGCGGCTGGCTGCTGGAACGTGAGCGGGAGAGCGCGGCGCAGGCCGCCGTCGGGGAGGAACGCGCGCGCATCGCCCGCGAGCTGCACGACATCGTCAGCCACAACGTGAGCGTGATGATCGTGCAGACCGCGGCCGCGCGCGAGGTGCTGACGACGCTGCCGGAGACGGCGGATGCGGCGCTGGCCGAGGTGGAGAAGGCCGGGCGCACCACGATGACCGAGCTGCGGCATCTGCTGGGCCTGCTCGCGCCCCGGCCGGACGGCGACGAGTCCGATTCCGATCTCACCCCGCAGCCCACCCTGCGCGGCCTCGGCGCGCTCGTCGACCGGATCGCCTTCGCCGGCCTGCCGGTCGAGGTGCGGATCTCCGGGGAGCCGCGCCCACTGCCCTCGGGCATCGACGTGACCGCCTACCGCATCGTCCAGGAGGCGTTGACCAACGGGCTCAAGCACGGCGCCGGCGGCCGGGCCGAGGTGACCATCCGCTACACCGATCGCGCCCTCCGCGTCGAGGTGCTGACCAGCGGCCCCAGCGTCCTGACCGGAGGATCCGGGGCCGGGGCCGCCGAGGCGAACGGCTCCGGCGCCGGTCGCGGTCTGCTCGGCCTGCGGCAAAGAGTTTCGGTGTACGGCGGTGACCTCGACGCCCGTCGCCGGCTCGGCGGCGGTTTCCGCGTCCGGGCGCGCATCCCGGTGGAGGGGTGATGACGTCACCGCGGGTCCTGATCGTCGACGACCAGGAGTTGATCCGTGCCGGGTTCCGGCTGATTCTGACCGCCCGTGGCATCGACGTGGCCGGGGAGGCGGGCGACGGCGCCGAGGCCGTCGACGCGGAACGCCGGCTGCACCCCGACGTCGTGCTGATGGACATCCGCATGCCGGTCATGGACGGGCTGGAGGCCACCCGGCGGATCCTCGCGCGCAGCCCCCGGTGCCGGGTGCTCATGCTGACCACCTTCGACCTCGACCGGTACGTCTACTCGGCCCTCGCCCTGGGCGCCAGCGGCTTCCTGCTCAAGGACGTCACGGCCGACCACCTCGCGGCGGCGGTCCGCCTGGTCGGCACCGGGGACGCGCTGCTCTCGCCCACGATCACCCGGCGGCTCGTGCAGCGCTTCGCCGGCGCCCAGCCGGCCGTGCACCGCGACCTGTCACCGCTCACCCCGCGCGAGACGGAGGTGCTCGCGCTGCTCGGCAAGGGCTTGTCGAACACCGAGCTGGCCGCGACCCTGACGCTCAGCGAGGCGACCGTGAAGACCCACGTCGCCCGGATCTTCGCCAAGCTGGAGCTGCGCGACCGCGCCCAGGCGGTCGTCCTGGCCTACGAGACGGGCCTGGTCACACCCGGGACCTGAAAAGTTGTCGGACCTCTCCTCTAGGTTGCCGAGCATGGGAAGCCTGGACTGGGACGTGCTCGACGAGCGGGCCCGCGGCGGTGACGCCGACGCGGTGCGGGACATGCTGTGCGCGGCCACCGAGCCCGAGCGGGTCGCGTTCGGCCGGGAGGTCAAGGCCCGCCTGACCGCCCTGCGCCCGGAGGACTGGTGGCGCGGCGAGTTCGACCCGACTGCGGCGTTCGGCCTGGCCGTGCTCGGTTCGGCGCCGTCCGCCGCGGCCGCGGAGAGCCTGTTGCGCCGCCGCGACATGCGCGACAAGTGGGGCCGTGTCCCGGTCGGGCACGCTCTCGACGTGGTCCGCGCCCGCAAGCCGCCGTGGCTCGGCGACCTGGGCCTCCGGCTCGGCGCGCATCTGGGCGGCGGTGGTGACCTGTGGGAGCGCGGGTGGCCGCTGATCGCCGCGCTGTGCACGGAAGCGGGCGTCGTGCCGCCCACCCCGCGTGGCGTGATCTCCGGCTGGATCGCGCACCTGCAGTGGCCGGGGTTGACCGCGCGGGAGGTGGTGCCGTTCGTGGACCGGCTGCGCCAGGATCCGTACCTCGATCTGCTCCTGCCCGTCGTCTTCGAGGCGGAAGCCCTCGGTGTCGATCTGGCCGCCGCGGAATGGGATCCACGGGCGAGGACCCACATCGGGCCGCCCGCCTTTCCCGCCGCGGTCGCCGAGCTGGCCGCGGCCGGCCGGCTGGACCGCGAGTGGGTGCTCGCCGCGACCGTCGAGCGTCTCGTGCGGGGCGGCGGCCCGACCGCACTCCGGCCGTTCGTCCTGCTGCACGACGCGCTGGCCCCGACGGCCGGCGAGATGGCCGGGCACGCCGCCGGCTATGCGCGGCTGCTGCCCGCC
>KL571409.1:9834-10140 GCA_000715855.1 Actinoplanes liguriensis | reverse complement strand
GGTCGCAGGGCTGGCCCAGCGTGCGCTGCGAGCCGTGGACGACGCGGGTCTCCTCGACCTGGAGCTCCTGCTGCCGCCCGCGGCGGAGGTGCTGATCCGGCCGGTGAAGTCACTGGCCAAGGCCCAGTTGACCTGGTTCGGCAGGATTGCCGCGCGAGAGCCCGCCCGAGCGGCCGAGATCATGGCGACCGTCGCGGTGGCCTTCGGGCACCCGGCGGGGGAGATCCGCGAGCGGGCACTGAGCCTGATCGCCCAGCACGCCCACCGGCTGGACGAGACGACGCGCGCGCGGCTGGCGTCAGCGGC
>KL571409.1:9166-9654 GCA_000715855.1 Actinoplanes liguriensis | reverse complement strand
CGGCCTCGACGGCGACCTGGCCGCCCGGGCCGCCACCCTGTTCGGAACGAGTCGTGCCGCCGTCGAGCCGCCGATTCCTGCCGTGCAGCTCGCGGAGACCGCAGCGATGCCACCGCCGATCGCGAGCCCGGCCGAGTTGGCCGAGGAGATCGCGGCCCTGCAGCACGAGGAGAGCGCGGTTCGCTGGGAACGTGTCCTTGCCGCCCTGGTGGGTCTCCGAGCCGACCTCCACCTGGATCCGCTCGACCACCTGGTGCGGCGGTTGGACACCGACGCCTCGGGGCTCTGGTCGACCACGCCGCGATTCCAGCAGGTCGCGGCGTTGCTGAGCCGGGCCACCGACCCGTCTGCGGCCATGCCGCCGATCGCGGCACCCCGACGGCCGTCCCGGAGCCCCGCCGACCTGCCGGACCTCAGGGTCGCCGAGATCTATACGAATCTGGCCGGGTCGGACTGGCCGCGGTCCGGCCCCTGTCTCTTATACACAT
>KL571409.1:7164-8994 GCA_000715855.1 Actinoplanes liguriensis | reverse complement strand
TGTATAAGAGACAGATCTCGATCAGGCCCTGCTCCGGCTGCCGCGGGACACCGCTCCCGGGGTGGCGGCCGGTCTGCTCTCGGTGTCCGGTCGCCGGCTCGCGGATTGGCTCATCAACGATGGCCTGCCCGACCCGGTGAGCACTCGCGTCGAGCAACGCCGCGGCAGACCGGGCCGCGTCGGACGGATCGTCGTCGGCCTCGACCTGGCCGCCTCCGCGACCGGCGCGGGTTACCGAGGTGTCGCCGGGCAGTGGCTGACCCGGCCGCCGGACATCTACTGGGACACCGGCCTTCCGATCTCCCGTCCTACAGTGCTGGCCGCCACCCTGCCGCACCACCGCGAGGTGATCGCCGCGTGCTCGCTGCCGTCGTTCGCCAACCTTGCCGTCGGTGATCTGATCAAGGGTGCCAGTCTGTTGCCGCTCCTGGCCGAGAGCGACGGCCCCTTCGGTCCCGCGATGTCTCTGGCCGTGGCCTACACCTTGACGGCGGGCCATCCGCCCGACCGGGTTGCCGCCACCGACGCTTTCCTGATCCTGGCTGCCCGCGGCGAGGACACCGCCGAGATCGGTCGTGACCTCGCCACGTTGTCCGCCTACGACCTGGTGAGACTCGCTCGCGCGGCGGCGCCGCTCGGCGACGCGCACCGGGCCGGTGCGTCCCGGGCCGTGTGGGCGTTGCTGGTCGCCGCGTTGCCCGGGCTCATCCCGCACCGGCCGCGCGGCCTTCCGGACATCTTCGAGCTGGCCACTGAGGTCGCCGTCGCGGTCGACGCCCGCGACGAGATCCCCGGCCTGTCCGGGCTCATCGGAGGCTCCCGGTCGACGGCCGAGGGGAGGCGGTTGCACGCTGCGCTCACCCGCTGACGGCGTGCCATCGCCGTGACCGCGCTGTCCCCGAAGTTGAACGAGCGTTAAGCTGACGGGGTGACCGTCGATCGACTGCTTCCCACCCCTGAGGCACACGACCTGCTCGACCTCACCCGTGAGCTCGCCACCCGTGAGCTGGCCGGCAAGGTCGACGACTACGAGGCGCGCGGCGAGTTCCCGCGGGAGGTCCTGCGAACGATAGGCCGCTCCGGGCTGCTCGGGCTGCCGTATGACGAAAGTGACGGGGGCGCCGGCCAGCCGTACGAGATCTATCTTCAGGTTCTGGAGATCCTCGCCGGCACCTGGCTCGGCATCGCCGAAGCCGTCAGCGTGCACACCCTGTCGTGTTTCCCGGTGGCCGCGTTCGGCAGTGAGCGGCAACGCAAGGCGCTGCCGGAGATGCTCGGCGGCGAACTGCTCGGCGCCTACTGTCTCTCCGAGCCGCAGGGCGGTTCCGACGCGGCGAACTTGACCACCAGAGCCGTTCCCGACGGGGAGGATTGGCTGGTCAACGGCACGAAAGCGTGGATCACGCACGGCGGCTCCGCCGATTTCTACAACATTTTCTGCCGTACGGGCGTCCCGGGCCCGAAGGGAATCTCCTGCCTCCTGGCGGACGCGAACACCCCCGGTCTGCTGCCCCAGGCACGTGAGCGGCTGATGGGCCTGCGGTCGTCGGCGCCGGCGCAGATCGTCCTGGACAACGCGCGCATCCCGCACGACCGGATCGTCGGCGAGGAGGGCCAGGGCTTCGCGATCGCCATGAAAGCCCTGGATGCGGGCCGCCTCGGGATCGCCGCGTGCGCGGTCGGCCTGGCGCAGGCCGCGGTGGACTATGCGGTCTCCTACGCCCGGGAGCGGGAGCAGTTCGGTCAGCCGATCGGGCGGTTCCAGGGTGTCGGTTTCATGCTCGCCGACATGGTCACCCAGGTCTCCGCGGCCCTGTCTCTTATACACAT
>KL571409.1:6601-6956 GCA_000715855.1 Actinoplanes liguriensis | reverse complement strand
CCTCAAGGATGCCGGCCGGCCGTTCTCGATCGAGGCGGCGAAGGCGAAACTTTTCGCCACCGATGCCGCGATGCGCGTGACCACGGACGCTGTGCAGGTTCTCGGGGGCTATGGCTACGTCGCCGACCACCCGGTGGAGCGCTGGTTCCGGGAGGCGAAGGTGTTGCAGATCGTCGAGGGCACCAACCAGATCCAGCGCATGGTGATCGCTCGCTCGCTGACCGGCTGACGCCCGCGGTTCGCCCGGTCGTTAGTCTTACCCGCGTGGAAGAGATCGACCGGGCGATCGTGTCGGCCCTCACCGTTGACGGGCGGCTGTCCTACACCGACCTGGCCGAACGGGTGGGCCTGAGTG
>KL571409.1:5465-6354 GCA_000715855.1 Actinoplanes liguriensis | reverse complement strand
GGCCTGAGTGTCTCCGCCGTGCACCAGCGGGTCCGCCGGCTCGAGCAGCGTGGCGTGATCGCCGGTTACACGGCGAAAGTTTCCTACGAGGCGCTGAATCTGCCGTTGACCGCGTTCGTGGCGATCCGGCCGTTCGACCCGTCCCAGCCGGACGACGCGCCCGAGCGGCTGGCGCATCTCACCGAGATCGACTCCTGCTACTCGGTGGCGGGGGAGGACTTCTACATGCTGCTGGTGCGGGTGAAGAGCCCCGCTGACCTGGAGCGGCTGCTGCAGGACATCCGGACGGCCGCGAACGTCACGACGCGCACGACGGTGGTGCTCTCCACGCCGTACGAGAATCGTCCGCCGCGGATCGCACCGCCCGCTTCCGACGAATAAGACCTTCATGTCCGTACGGGCACATGGACTTTCGCTTTTGACCTAGCCTCCTAGGATGCCGTGAACGCGGTGTGTCCGGGCACATCCGGACTGGCAAGCTGAAGGCATGGACGCGAGCGACGTCGAAACGGCGATCGACGAGCTGCAACACGCGCTGACCCCGCGCCTGAACGCGGACTGGACGCTTGCCGCCGGCGATCTCGACTGGACCTGCCGGGAGACCGCCGCGCACATCGCCCACGACCTGCTGGCCTACGCCGCCCAGCTCGCGTCCCTCGCGCCCGACGCCTACCTGCCCCTCGACCTGCGGATTCGCCCCGGTGCGACGCCCGCCGACCTGCTGCGGATCATCACCGCCGCCGGAACCCTGCTGGCCACCCAGCTGCGCGCCGCGAAGCCGGACGCCCGCGCATGGCACTGGGGGCCGACCGATCCGTCCGGTTTCGCCGCACTCGGCGTCAACGAGATCCTCCTGCACACCTACGACATCACCCAGGGCCTGAGCACC
>KL571409.1:5052-5265 GCA_000715855.1 Actinoplanes liguriensis | reverse complement strand
GTCCAGGCCCTCCTCTGGTGTACGGGACGGACCGCGCTGCCCGGACATCCACGCCGCACCTCGTGGACCCTGCGGGCCGCCGTGGACTGATCACGGACCCGTGACGGGTCCGCCGGGAGCGCGTTGTCCTCACGACACGAGCGAAGGGCGGACGGCATTGCAACGACGAACCCTGTTGGCCGCGGGCGTGGTGGCGGCCACGGCAGCGCTCGG
>KL571409.1:1936-4819 GCA_000715855.1 Actinoplanes liguriensis | reverse complement strand
GGTCGGCCTTGCCAGCCCGCTCAGAGATGTGTATAAGAGACAGGCTGTGAGCTGCGCTATTCGAAGGCGCGAGGAACCACTGTCGACTTCTACACGGCGGTGCCGGCCGGGCACGGCGACGGCTCGGGCCTGCCCGTCTGCCTGATCCTGCACGGCGGTTCCAAGCGTCCGGCGGACTTCGAGGGCCTCGGGCTGGGCCGGTTCCTGACCGACGCGGTGAGCCGTGGCGCGGCGCCGTTCGTGCTGGCCGGGGCGACCGGGGACCGGCTCGCCTGGCAGCCGGGAGAACGCGACGACCCGCAGCGGATGCTGCACGAGGAACTGCCGGCGTGGTGCGCGGCGCGCGGCTACGACACCGGGCGGCTCGCGGCGTGGGGGTGGTCGATGGGCGGGTACGGGTCGTTGCTGCTGGCCGAGGCGTTCCCCCGTTTCGTGCGGGCGGTCGCGGCGTTCTCGCCGGCGGTCGTGCCCGGCGACCTGGTGTTCCGCGACGCGGAGCGGCTGACGGGCACGCCGGTCGGGCTATGGTGCGGCAAAGGGGATCCGCTGTTCGCGAACGTTCGGGCGCTGCGCCGGGAGTTGCCGGTCGCGCCGGTGGCGGGGGCGTTCGGGCCGGGGGAGCACAATTTCGCGTATTGGAGCACGGTGATTCCGGCGGCTTTCGCGTTCGTCGCCGGGCAGTTGAGCAGTCCGTTGCCCAGCCCATTGCCCAGCCGTTTGCCCAGCCTGTTGCCGAGCCCCTTTCTCAGCCCTTTTCTCAGCCCCGCGTGATCGGGTGCGGCCGTCGCCCCCTACTTTCGGCCCGGGTCGAAAGTATGGAGCGGAGGGTGCTTCCGCGCGGATAGCGTTCGATGCATGACAGCCGATGTGAGCCGGATCGTCGTACCGGACAAGTTCGCGCAATGGCGGGTCCACGTGGACGGGGACGACGGCCGTGAGTGGGTCGCCTCCCTGCCCTCCCACGCCGGGCGCCTCCTCGCGGAGTGGCATCTGACCCTGGACGACGCCGTGCCCCTGTATGGCGCTCAAGCGCTGGTCCTGCTGGTGACCCGCGATGATCGCCCGCTGGTTCTGAAGCTGAGCGCACCGCAGGACGCGACGACGGCTCAGGAGGCGACCGGGCTGCGTGCCTGGGCCGGCCACGGCGTGGTTGAGCTGCTGGAATCCGAGCCGGGCGCGCTCCTGCTGGAACGGCTCGACCACACCCGGTCGCTGCACGCGCTGCCGGTGTGGGAGGCGGCCCAGGTCGCCGCCCGGCTCATCCGCACCCTGGCGATCGCGCCGCTGCCGGGCGTGCCCGCTCTGCCGGACATCGCGGCAACCCTGGCCGAGCGGCAGCGCAGGCAGGGCGATCCGGTTCCCGGTCGCTGGCTTTCAAAGGCTCGGGGGTACGCCGTGGAGCTGCGTGCCGCCGGCGAGAACGTCTTGATCCACGCGGATCTGCACTACGGAAATGTCCTGGCCGGCGCCCGCCATCCGTGGCTGGCCGTCGATCCCCGCCCGTTGAACGGCACCCCGGAGTATTCGATTCCGGAACTGATGTGGAATCGCGCGGACGATCTGCAGTCCGCCTCGGAGATCCGTCGCCTGTTCGCGTTTCTGGTCGAGGCGGCCGGGCTGAATCCGGATCTGGCGCGGGGCTGGGTGGTGACGCGTTGTGTCGACTATTGGTTGTGGGGCCATGAGCGAGGCCTGACCATCGATCCGGCCCGCTGCGAGCGCGTCCTGGCGGCGCTGGCCCCCGGCTGATCGCGGCCGGTTGCGCCCTTCGCGGCTCAGGTCGCGCCTGGCCCCTCCGGGTCCGGCCGCTCTGGGTCGGGCCGCTCCGGGGCGGGCCGCTCCGGGAGGAGGGCGGTGACCAGGTCGCGGAGGGTCCGGTCGAGGCGTTCGCCTTCGCCGCGGGCGAGCGTGTCCAGGATGGGCTCGCTGTGCACCGAGGCGAGCAGCACGTGGGCGAGCATGTCGGTGTCCAGGTCGGGGCGTTCCTGCCCGGCCAGCCCGGCGATGTGTCCGTGCCACGTGCGGTAGACGGGGTGGGCCTCGCGCGGGCCCTGATCGGTGGGCGTGGCGATGGCCGGCCCGAGCGCGGCGAGCAGGCCCTTGTTGCGGGAGACCAGGTCAACGATGGCGCTGAGGAAAGCGAGCAGACGAGCGCGGGCGGGGGCGCCGGGCCCGAGCGGGGGAGGTCCGTCGGTGATCGCCACGCCGAGGTCGTGGGCGCGTTCCTGGATGAGGGCGAGCATCAGCCCGTCCCGGCTGCCGAACCGGTGGAAGACGGTGCCCTTGCCGACGCCGGCGGTCGTCGCGACCAGGTCCATCGAGATCTGGGCCGGGTGGTGGTGGGCGAGCAGCTCCTCGACGGCTTTCAGCAGGGCGGTGCGGTTGCGGGCGGCGTCGGCGCGGAGACGTCCGGAGGGCGGCAAGGTGTTCCTCTCGACAACTGGACCGGCGGTCCAGTAACGTCGGGACAACTGGACTGGTGGTCAGTTTAAACGGGGGTGAGTCGATGCGGCGGGTGCGGTATCAGGAGTTCGGCGGCCCGGAGGTGCTCGCCGTCGAGGAGGCGGAGGTTCCCGTGCCGGCCGAGGGCCAGGTGCTGATCCGGGCGGAGGCGGTGGGGGTCAACTTCGTCGACACCCGGTTCCGCCGCGGTGGCGACGGCATCTTCCGGCGGCCGCTTCCCGGGCGCCCGACCGGCGATGTGGTGGGCGTCGTTGCCGCGGTCGGCCCGGGGGCGGATCCGGAGCTCGCCGGTCGTCAAGTGGCGGCACTCGCCGAGGACGCTTATGCGGAGTTCGTGGTCGCGGACGCGCGCTGGCTGGCCGAGGTGCCCGCCGGGCTGGGCGTGGCCGACGCGGTGATGCTGCCCTGTCTCTTATACAC
>KL571409.1:0-1683 GCA_000715855.1 Actinoplanes liguriensis | reverse complement strand
GTGATGCTGCCGATGGCGGCTCCGGTGGCGCTGCGGGTGCGCGGTCGGCCGGGCTGCAACACGGCGACAGTGTGCTGGTGCACGCGGCCGCCGGCGGGATCGGGCATCTGGTCGTCCAGCTCGCGAAGCTGCTCGGCGCGGGCGTGGTGATCGGCGCGGCCTCGGGCGGCAAGCTGGAGTTCGTCCAGGCGGTCGGCGCCGACCTGGCGGTGGACTATGCCGTGCCGGATTGGCCGGAGCGGGTGCGGGCGGCAGTCCCCGCCGGGGTCGACGTCGTGCTGGATGCGGTCGGCGGCGAGGTGTTGCGGCAGAGCCTGGGGTTGTTGGCTCCGTTCGGGCGGGCGGTGGTCTACGGCGCGGCCTCCGGGGGAGCGGACGAGATTCCGGTGTCGTCGCTGTTCGCCCTGCGGACGGTCACCGGCTTCAACCTGACAGCCTGGCGCCGCTTCGCGCCGGACCGGGCCCGTGCCGAGATGGCCGAGGTGGCGGCCCTGTTCGCAGGCGGGCGGTTGCGCACGTCGGTGCACGCCGAGCTGCCGCTGGCGGAGGCAGCGACCGCCCACAAGCTCATGGAGGAGCGCGCCCACACCGGCCGCCTCCTCCTCCGGCCGTGACGGCTCCGCTCGTGACGGCCCCGCTCGTGAAGACTGCGCTCGTGGCGGCTCCGCTTGTCGAGGCCGCTTGTAGAGCAGCCGATCACGACCGGGCCGCGAGGATGCTCCGATGGGGCGGAAGCGGCTGCTCGGACTCGGCAAAGTAAGCAAAGCAGCGGCAGGCCGGCAAGCGGCAGCCCGGCCGTGGGGCGGCTCGGGGCGTGGCGCCGTTGGTGTGTGCTTATGGCAGCTCGGGCGTGGCGGTCTCTGTGTGCGGTGTGAACCGGGTGTAGGCGGCCCGCCTCGCGGGCGGGCCGCCCGTTGGGCTACCTGTGGGAGTGCGGGGATCTCAGCCGCAGGACGGGGTCGGACCAGCCGTTGTCGGGGACGCCGGCGTCGAGGGCTTGTGAGAGGGCGCGTTCCTCGAAGCGGAAGTGCGACTCCACGATGGCGGCCAGGCCGTCCAGTTCCGGTCCGATGCCGGCCCGGCCGGAGGTGGCGAGTTCGGCGGTGCGGGTGAGGATTCCGGTGATCAGGCCGTGGTCCTCGACCAGCTTGTCGATCGTCGGCTTGAGGTCCGGGCGTTCCCGCAGCAGCGCGGTGAACAATCCGTTGTCCTCGCCCTGGTGATGGGTGGTCAGCGCGTCACAGAAGGCCAGGCAGTGCTCCCGCAGATCGGCTGCCGGGGCGGGCGACGCGGTGCCGGCCCGTAGGTCGGCCAGGCGACGACGCAGTTCGTGGTGGGTTTCGGCGAGTTGCTTGCTGAGAGCGGCGACTCGGTCGCCGGCGGGGGAGGCCACGGGGGCGGTCCCTTCGGTTCGGCACCTCCATGCCCGGCGCTGTCCGCCGCCGACACGCGATGCTGCCCCATCCGATCACACCGCCCACACCGTCAGCAAACGACCCAAACCCGAATGCTGTCACGAAGAGGGCCCGGCACGAATGTGCCGCGAGGCGGGCCGGGCACGAAAACCCGAATGCCGTCACGAAGAGGGCCCGGCATGAATGTGCCGCCAGGCGGGCCGGGCACGAATGCCATCACCGAGCGGGCCGGGCCTGTCTCTTATACACATCTCTGATGGCGCGAGGG
>KL571408.1:6522-7737 GCA_000715855.1 Actinoplanes liguriensis | reverse complement strand
CCAACGACAACATGGCAGCCGGGGCCCTGCGGGTGTTGCGGGAGGCCGGCCGTACGGTCCCCGGCGACGTGGCGGTGGTCGGCTTCGACGACCTGCCCGTCGCGGTGCACACCGACCCCAAGCTCACCACCGTCCACCAGCCGGTCCAGGCCCTCGGCCGGGAAGCCGCCCGGATGCTGATCGACCTGCTGGACGGCGCGCAACCGGAACCGTTCATCCTGCCGACGAAGATGGTCGTACGGGAGTCGGCTTGACCGCCTCGCACGCCAGCTCGTGGCCACGCCCGTTCATGTACCGCTGGTGGACCCAGGAGGTGAACGCGGCCAGCGCGGCCGGTGACGATGCCGGCGACCACGGCTCCTCCTTGTTCAGGTCGAAGTAGGTCAGCAGCTTGAGCTCCGGATACGCGCCGGTGCTCAGCGTCGCGTTCAGCTCCCGGAACCACTGCGCCTTGTCGCCGCCGTCCTCGGTGGACGCGAACTCGCCGAGCATCACCGGCCGGTTCGGGGCGACCGCCCGCGCTGTGGCGTACGCGGCGTCGAAGGTGCCGTCGAAACTCGTCCAGTGATCGGCGGCCGGATCCCAGGACGGGCCGAACCCCCAGTTGTAGCCGTCGATGCCGACCCAGTCGACGTAGTCGTCGCCCGGGTACGCGGCCGCGGGATCGTTGTACGCCTCATCCGGTGACGCCCCGTTGTTGAACGCCCACACCCACTGCACGTTCCTCGCCCCGGCCGACTCGACCAGGTCGTGGACGTGCCGGTACGCCCGAACGTACCGCGACGGGTCGGCGTCGTTGTTGGCGATGCCCCACGGATACCAGTTGCCGTTGAACTCGTGTCCCCAGCGGACGAGGATCGGCAGTCGCACGGCGGCGAACTCCCGGGCCCGTGCGGTGATGTAGTCGTCCCACGTGCCGTCGATGACGTCCCGCAGGTGGATCTGCGCGGGGTCGGCCGGGCCGAGGGCGGTGTTCCACGGCTCCCAGGTGTAGTGCGGCATGATGCCGCGCCGCCAGAGCATCCGGGCCTCGTTCACCGGGAACGCCCGTCCGGTCGCCCAGCTGTCGAACCACATCACGCTGGCCGGGGTGACGCCGTACAGGCTCCTGGCGTCGGTGGCGATCGCCGTCGGGTCGCCGTCCCGGAACATCCCCAGGTAGCGGGTCGTCCTCCGGCCGGCGTTCGCGCCACCGGCGTCGGACACCACCAGGGC
>KL571408.1:673-6291 GCA_000715855.1 Actinoplanes liguriensis | reverse complement strand
GACACCACCAGGGCCGCGGCGGCCGCGGCCGTACCCAGCAAGGTTCGCCTGCGCACGTTGTCTCCCTCGTCATTGGAAGCGCTTCCGGTGACAAGGTACGACTGACATTCATCTATGTAAAGCGTTGACAAGCATTACCGCGCGGTTACAGACTTCGCATCGATTGTTTCAACTGGAAGCGCTTCCAAGGAGCGGAGACCCCCATGCTCAACGCTCGATCGCGCGCCGCCGGCCTCGTCCTCGGCATCGCCGTCGCCCTCACGTTCCCCGGCGCCGTGCCCGCCCGGGCCGCCATCGGCCCCAGCTTCACCGACAACTTCGACGGCTTCGACACCGGCCGCTGGTACAAGGCCGACGGCTACAGCAACGGCAGCATGTTCAACGCCGGCTGGCGCGCCGACCACGTTGCCGTCGGCGGCGCCATGACCATCAACCTGGACAACCAGCCGTGCCCTGGCGGCTGCTCCGGCAAGCCGTACGCCTCCGGCGAGTACCGCACCACCGACCTGTACTCGTACGGCCGTTTCGAGGCACGCCTGAAAGCGGTCAAGAACCCCGGCACCGTGACGTCGTTCTTCACCTACACCGGGCCCAGCGACGGCCAGCCCTGGGACGAGATCGACGTCGAGATCCTCGGCAAGAACACCAGGCAGGTGCAGCTCAACTACTTCACCAACGGCGCCGGCGGCCACGAGACCGTCATCAACCTGGGCTTCGACGCCTCGGCCGGCTACCACAACTACGCCTTCGAATGGTGGAACGGCGGCACCATCAACTGGTTCGTCGACGGGGCGCTCGTCCACCAGGAGAACGGCTCGCGCGGTCCACTACCCACCCACCCGCAGCGGATCATGATGAACCTGTGGCCGGGCATCGGCGTCGACAGCTGGCTGCAGCCGTTCACCTACCCGGGCCGGCTCACCGCCAGTTACGACTGGGCCAAGTACACCAGGTACTGATCACGAGGACCGCCAGCAGGGATTGCGGCCGATGGCCGGCTCGCCGATCGTGTCCGAGGCACGCTGACGGGGCAACGGACGGTTCTCGGCGCGCAGATGCCCGGTCAGCGCCGGGTGCAGCTCCTCGATCCGGATGACCTCGCTGCCGCCGGGAATGCCCTCGGTGAGCACCCGCAGCAGAGCACCGGTGAAGGCCGAGTTCCGGGCGCCCTCCGGCGCGTGCGCCTTGTCGCTGTTCGCCGTGGCGGTGAGCACGTAGGCGCCCCTGATGTCCAGCTCACCGTTCGGGGCGTCGGCGGCCGACATCAGGCCGATCGCGGCGCCGGAATAGCAGCAGTCCAGGATGACGACGCAGCGACGACTCATACCGCCGATCACGAGCTTGCGGAGATGGGCGTACGGGAAAGCGGAAAGCCCCACATGCTCGTGGTCGGTCTCCGACAGTCCCAGATAGAGGCCGTCGTCCTCGGAGAAACCGTGCCCGGCGTAATAGACGAGCAGAGTGTCACCGGATTCAGCGGCAAGAGACGCCATTCGCGGTACGTCTTTCCAGCCCCAGTCCGCAAAAATATGCACCCGGTCCGAGGCAAATGCGCCATGCTCCGGGTCCGTAAGCGCCGCCCTCAGATCAGTTAGGTTGGAGGCGACCGACGGCAGATCCGGAATCGTTCCATCGGTGTAGGTGGCCGCACCGATCAGAATCGCGGTCGAGGTCTCCCGCGCTGGCAACAGCCGGCTCACCAGTTTGACGGTGCCATCGGCTGGATTGCCCACAGCCTCGACGGCCGGCACCGAACTGCCGACCAGCTCAAGAACAGATCTGACCGTTTCCCCGGTTACCTCGGCAGTGAGCAGGCCCTCAGCTGCGCGCAGCTGCAGGAGTTGTCGCTGCTCAGTCACCAACCGCCCCGCCGACTCGATCGCCCCAGCATCGAGTGCGGATTCCATGCGCCGCGTCACATCGGCGATTTTTCTGGTCAGGGCTTGAACGCTGCCAGAGTCGGTCGAGCCTTCGACTTGAACCCTGGCCAGCGCGGCAGCCTCCTCAAGCAGTTCCAGGATGCGCCCAGGTGCTGCCTTCGTCGAGGGGTAACGGTGGGCGTAGGCAAACGCCACCGCCAACGCCAAGTCGGTGAAGGAGACCCGGTAGTGAGCCACGAGATCGTGGGTAGCCTGGCGGAGCATGGAGACGCCTCGGGCCAGATCCGGCTCCTCTAACGGCAGTACCACCAGCCTGTCGCTGAGCGCTGGCACCCGGGTCAAGGCCTCCTGGGCAGCAGGATCCTCAACGGACAGAACCGCCTGCAGTCTCCCGTTCGCAATGTGGGACTCCACTGCCTCGAATTCGAAAGCAATTGATCCTGTCGATTGAGACAAGAGTAAATGTGCGTTTTCGATGGACAATAGCATGTCGCGGTTGACGCAATGCCAAACTGCTCTGAGGAATGCAGCCCGGCCATCACTCGTCAACTCCCCGCCCGGACCGGCAAGGTCCACCGCAACGATTCGAAGGTCTCGAAGCGACTCGGGGACACAGCCATCCTCAACCCTTGCGGCAAATCCATTCATCAAAGCAGTCTTTCCCACGCCGGACGGTCCGACCAACAGCACGCTGCGCCGACCGCGCCGCAGCAAGATCTGAGCGAGCCGAATTATCTCCTGATCACGGCCCACGATCGTTGCAGGAGCCCCTCGGGCCTCCTGTCGCAGATCGACCACCACCGCAGGTTCCGCAAACGCCCTTGAACGATTGGCGGACAGACCAATGATCGTTTTCATCGGCAGGCCGCCGCCGTCGAAGGTCATGCCCTGCAGCGAACAGACGGTCCGATGCCGAATCTCGGCGGGTTGCACTCCCAGGGTTGTCAGAATCTGATTGCTGAGCGCCTTTTCAACGCAGAAAAGTCCGAGCAGTATGTGCTCCGTGCCGATGTGGCCATGGCCTAGTTGTAGCGCCTCACGTAGCGAGAAGTGAAGGGCCTTCTTGGCGTTCGGGGTAAACGGGATGTGCCCGGTCGGCGCCTCAAGGCCTCGGCCGACGACCTCTTCGACCTGCTCTCGAGCGCGCTCAGAGGAGACACCGAAGCTCTGCAGTACCTTCCCGCCGATGCCGTCGCCCTCGCGTATCAGGCCGAGCAGGAAATGCTCGGATCCGAGGTAGCCGTGGTTAAGCATCCGAGCTTCTTCCTGGGCCAGGAGGACAACCTGCCGCGCAGGCACATTGAACCGCTCGAACATTCCCGCTTACCTGCTCTCTTGCAGGCGGTTCAGCAGTTCGCGGGCCGCGGCCTCCGGATCCGTGACCTTGTCCGACTCCACCTCGATCTTCTGGTCACCCACCTGCACCGTGATCCGGCTGCGGTTCTGCGGACGCGCCAGCCACCCGGCAACCACCCCGGCCAGCCCGGCCAGCAGCTCGTTGTTGTCGGTAGTCCACTGAAGAGCCTCGGCCACGAACCCCATCTCGCCCGTCGCGGGCGGCGCCTCCACCCTCCTCAGACGGCTCCCCCGGAGGTTCGGGTCCTCACGGATCCGGCGCTCCAGGCCGAGCAGGGACTCGTGATCACCGGAAATTGCGACAGAAAGCGCCATGCGAGCACCTTACGGTCACGCGACCACCGACAGATCGTCACAACGGTCCGCGTGATTCCCCCGTCCGGCCCGTCCGCACCGGGCCCGGCCACCGGTCGGCGTCTCCCCCCGGCTCGACCAGGGCGGGCGGCTCAGAAGTCGCCGGCGCCGCGGCGCATCTCGGTGAGCACGTCGACCAGCGCCGTCACGCCCGCCGGCGAGACGCCGGGATCGGTGAACACCTCGGCGTTGAGGTCCCCGGTCGCGGCCAGGGCCAGCTCACGGCCCGGTTCGAGCAGCTCGACAAGCGTGGCACGCCGGTCGGTGGGGTGTGCGGACCGCTTCACCAGCCCGGCCCGCTCCAGCCGGTCGACGGCGTTGGTGACGCTCGTCGGGTGGACCTGGAGGCGCTCGCCGATCTTCACCATCGGCAACGATCCGGCGCGGCTGAAGTAGAGCAGCATCAGCACCTCGTAGCGGGCGAAGGTCACCCCGTGGCGGCGCAGCACGGACTCGACGCGGCTGAGCGCGATCTGCTGTGCCCGCATCAGCGAGGTCACGGCCGCCATGCCGTCCGCGGCGGCTTCCCATCCGTGGTCGGCCCACCGCCGGCGAGCCTCGGCGATGGGGTCCAGGTTGAGTCGATCAGGAGCGGACACGCCCCGATCCTAACGGACGGACATGCAGGTAGTAGGACGTCCAACTATGTGACGCCCACGCATCGAGGCTTCGGGCGCCGGCGTCACCGCAGGCCCGCCGGAATGCCGGACGGCGACAACCCCGGCGACGGCGTCGGTCAGGTTGAGAATGCGGCCGGCAGCAGCGCACACGAACATCGTGCCGGCCCCGCACGACCTGGACGCCGAGAGCCTGGTGCGGCGAGCAGGACTGCCGCGCCGACGAACCGGAGGACCCGCGGGCCGAGGATGGCGAACACCCGGATGATCGCCCCGAGGACGACGAGGCCGGACGCGGGCCTGCCGGGCTCAGGGACGCCGGGGTTCGCGAGGTGCCCGGCGTGCCTTGCGGGGGCGTCGCCGGGCGATGCAGGCGGAACGCGGTTCCCGCCCCCACCGGCCCGCTCGCCGCCATCGGTGCGATCCCGCTCGACTACGCCGGCTACGGCATCGTCGGCCTGTTCGTCGCCGCCTGGATCGTCGCGATCGCCATCTGGAAGATCGGCCGCGTCGAAGAGCGCTGGTCCACGAACCTCGCGGCGAACGGACCTGCCCGGTAGCCGCCTCTCATCCGGGCAACGCCCGGACACACACCGCGCCAAAGATTGCTCGGCCAGCCGGATCTGGCCGGGCAGTCCTGCGTCGAGCCGGGTATGCCTGCTGCCTCGGAACACGGCGACGACAGGCCGGACAGCGCCTCTGCCCCGAGTAAGCGATTCCCCCCAGTTCCACCGTCCGACCGCACCGCTGTCCAGGCCACAACAGACCGAGCTCGGCACGCCGCCGAAGGCGCCGGACCGGCCATCCGCGCCACGATCACTCAAATCGCGCGAAGGCACGAATCGGGTGCGGCGGATCGTGAGTCCATGGTTTTACAGTCGCACCATGCTGGTTTGGCGGCTGCTGGGCACCGTGCGGCTGCTGACCGAATCGGAGGAGATCGACCCGGGTCCGGGCAAGCAGGCCTGCGTGCTCGCGTCGCTGCTGCTCTCGGCCGGTCGGCCCGTGTCGAGAGCAACCCTGACGAACCGTGTCTGGGAGGGCTCGCCGCCGCGGTCGGCGCAGGCGCTCGCACCGTACGCCGCCCGGCTGCGCCGCGTCCTGGGCCAGGTGCACGGTGCCGGTGTGCTGCGGCGCGGCGGCGACGGCTACCGGCTCGACTGTGACCCGGCCACCGTCGACGTGACACATGCGCGCCGGGAGGTCGAGCGGGCTTCCCGGGCAGGCGACGGCGAACGCGTGGAGATCCTGCGAGCGGTCCTGCGCGACTGGGCCCCGGAGGCGCTCGCCGGCGTCCCCGGTGGCTGGGCGGCGGGCGTCCGCGACGTCCTGGCTCGCGAGCGTCTCGACCTCTTCGCCCGGTACGGCCGGGCGCTCGTGCGGCTCGGCCGGTACGCGGAGGCCGTGGCCA
>KL571408.1:0-550 GCA_000715855.1 Actinoplanes liguriensis | reverse complement strand
GCAGCGACCGTCCCGCCGCGGCGCTGAAGGCCTTCGTACGCGCCGAGCACTCGATCGCCGAACAGCTCGGCGCCGGCCCGTCACCCCAGCTACGCGAGCTCAACACGCGCATCCTGCGCCAGGACGGCGGGCAGCGGTCGCGCCGGCCGGCGCAGTTGCCCTCACCACCGGCGTCCTTCACCGGCCGCGAGGAGGAGATGGCCCTGCTCGACGGCGCGCAGGGCCCCGTGGTGATCACCGGGCAGCCCGGCGTGGGCAAGTCGGCACTGGCCGTCCGATGGGGACGCCGGGGGCGCACCGGGTTCCCGGACGGGCAGCTCTACGTCAATCTGCGCGGCTTCGACCCGGCCGACCCGATGCCCGCGGACGAGGCCGCCCGTAACCTGCTGCTGGCATTCCTGCCCGCCGAGCGGATACCGCCCGGTCTGGACGCCCGGACGGCGATGCTGCGCAGCCTGCTCGCGGACCGCCGGGTACTGCTGCTGCTCGACAACGCCCGCGACGCCGCTCAGGTACGCCCCCTGGTGCCCGGCCTGTCTCTTATACACAT
>KL571407.1:23104-23880 GCA_000715855.1 Actinoplanes liguriensis | reverse complement strand
GCCCAGACCGACGGCGGCAGCTCACACAGGGTGACCTCGTGCTCCCGGATCGCCGCCAGCAGCCACTGCGGGTCAAGACGGCCCAGGCGCAGCACCAGGCGGGCGCCGGCCAGCAGGGGCGGGAAGATCTGGTCCAGGGCGCCGTCGAAGGAGATCGAGGAGAACTGCAGCATGGTGTCGGCCGGGGTCAGCGCGTACCGCTCGCGCATCTCGACCATGCGGGCGCTCAACGAGCGATGCTCGACCTGGACACCCTTGGGCTGCCCGGTGGAGCCGGAGGTGTAGACGACGTACGCCAGATGGTCCGGGCCTGCTCCCGGCAGCCGGCCGGCCAGCTCGCGCTCGGTCACCAGGACGGTGGCGGCACAGTCCCGGGCCATGAACGCCAGCCGTTCGCTCGGATAGTCCGGGTCGAGCGGGACGTACGCGCCGCCGGCCTTGAGGATGGCCAGCAGGCCGACCACCATCGGCAGGCCGCGGCGCAGGCAGAGGATGACGGTGGACTCCGGCCGGACACCGAGGGCCTGCAGGTGGTGGGCGAGCTGGTTGGCCCGCTCGTCCAGCTCCCGATAGGTCAGCCGGTCCGGGCCGGCGATCACCGCCACCGCGCCGGGCTGCCGGCGGGCCCGGTCGGCGACCAGCTCGTGCACGCACCGGCTGACCGGATCCGGCTTCGCCGTGTCGTTCCATGCCACGGTCAGCTCATGGCGTTCGGCCGCGGTCAGCGGATCCAGGCCGGCGACCCGGCCGTCCGGGGCGGCGGCCATCCCCTCGGA
>KL571407.1:19325-22882 GCA_000715855.1 Actinoplanes liguriensis | reverse complement strand
CGACGGTGGCCGGCGTGTACCGATCGAGGTCGTAGTCGAGGCGGATCGTGACCACCGGCCCGTCGTGCACGGACAGCCGCAGGTCGGCCGGGCCCGGCTCCGGCGTGGCTTCGCCGAGCAGGCCGGTCACGGTCAGCTCGTCGATCGGCGCGGCCGGCTGCCAGGTGTAGCGGCTGCGCAGGATCCGCCAGGCCGCGCCGAGAACCACGGCCGGATCACCGAGCTCGCGGACCGCCGCCGACTGCACCGGATCGAGCGTCGCCTCCTGACTCCCCCGGCTCCCCGGGGAATCCGGCGCGTCCAGCCGGTCCGGTGGCAGGAATCCGGTGCTCACCGATCGCCCCCGGTGGCCACCAGGTTGGCCCGGGCGGCGCCCTGGCGGATCCGGTCGGTGCACCGGCTGAGCGCGGGATCCGCCCCGCAGACCACCGAGAACCCGGTCGGCCGCAGGGCCAGTTCCAGGCAGCGCAGCTGATCGCGGGGCGGCAGGGCGAGGAACGCGGCGCGCGGATGCGGCTGCGGGAACAGCTGGGCGGCGCTGATCGCCCCGTACCCGGCGCCGGTCCAGTCGGCGACGTCGACGGTGCCGGCCCCACCGGGCCAGTTGACCCCGGTGGCCACCGCCCAGGCGAAATCCCGGCCCAGCAGGGTGCCGGCCGTTTCGAAGTCGTACGCGGCGACCAGGGGATTCAGATAGGCGTCCGCGGTCGCGGCGGGATCGGCGATGTCGCTGTCGCCGGCCCGCGAGCTTCGAGTCCCGTACCGGGAGGTGGAGAAGGCCAGCTCCAGATCCTGGATCAGTTGCTCGCCGTCGCCGGTGCTGCCGGCCAGCAGGCGCACCAGGCGGCGGTCGAGCATCCGGTGGAACTCGCCGTAGGCGTGGTAGAGCCAGGCGTAGAGCACTCCGTCCGGGTGCAGGTGCCCGGCCAGCCAGGTCACCCCGGCGGGGGGATCCGGCAGGTGGTGCAGGACGCCGGTGCTGATGATCGCGTCGAAGCGGTGGCCGAGCGGCTCCGCGCCGATGGCCCGATGCCGCAGGGTCACGTTGTGGCATCCGTGCTTCTCCACCAGTTCGGCGGCGACGGCGAGCGACCGGGCGCTGAAGTCGATGCCCACGAACCGGCTGTCCGGGAAGGTGAGCGCCAGTCCGACCAGGCGATGCCCGGTTCCGCAGCCGGCGTCGAGGATCTCGGCGCCGTCCAGGTCCTCGCAGGCCAGGTCCAGGCCGAGGGCGGTGTCGAGGACCGGGTCGATGGCCGGCGACGGGGACGGGTACGGGAAGCGCTCGTACAGTTCCCGCACGTCGTGCAGGTAGGTTTGCTCGGCCATCGGCGGTTCTCCCTACAGGTCGCTCGAACTCAGGGTCGGTGACGGGGCGGCGGGGGCCCGCTGGGCCGATCCCCACCACATCGCCGCGGCGCCGATCACGAAGCACGGGGCCAGCGCCAGCCAGCTCGGCCCGGCCGGCAGCAGGACCGCGGTCATCACCGCCGGGCCCAGCACCTGCTGGGCGTACTGGGAGGCGTGGAAGACGGCGACGTACTGGCCGCGCCGCTGCGGGTCGGCCAGTTCGAAGGAGAGCTCGTACGCGGCGACCGACTGGAAGCTCTCGGCCAGGGTGAATCCCACGACCGCGACCGTGATCAGGGTGATCACCAGGCTGAGCGGGCTGCCGATCACGACCGCGCCGGTCAGGGTCGCCGTGGCGAAGACCAGCAACGCCGCCGCGAGCACGATCACCCGCCGGGACCGGGCCCGGCCCCGCGCCGACCGGGCGGCCGGCACCTGGGTGACGATGGCCAGGATGGTGTTGAGCCCGAGCATCAGGGGCGCCACCGTGCTCGGCACGTCGTGGCTGACCGCGATCCAGGCGGGCACCAGCACCAGCAGGACCGAGTCGTAGATGCTCAGCACGCCGTTGCCGACGGACAGGGCCAGATAGCGCAGGTCGCGGAACGGGCCGCGGGCCGGGCCGTCGGCGGGCCCGGGCGATGCGATCGCCGGCGCCGGGGCCGGGCTCGCGGCCGGGACCGTCCGGGTGCGGTGCACGAAGCGCAGGGTCAGCGCGATGATGAAGAAGGTGCCGGCGTTGAAGAGGAACAGCGCCTGGAATCCGGCGACCCCGGCGCCCACCCCGACGACCAGGCTGGCCAGCAGGAAACCGGTGGAGGCACCGGCGTTGCGCAACGAGTTGATCGCGGCGAGGGCCCGGGTGCGCCCGTCCTCGCCCTCCACCTCGGCGACGACCAGCTGTTGCAGCGGGGAGCAGGCGCGGTCCATGGCGGTCGCGACACACGCCAGCACCAGATAGGTCGGGTAGTGCCGGACGAACGCGAAGCTGCCGTACACCAGGCCCCGCGCGATCACCAGGAGCAGGTAGAGCCGGATCGGGCCGACCCGGTCGGCCAGCCGCCCGGCCGGCACCGGGCTCAGGATGCCGCACACCGCGGCGGCGGAGAGCGCGAACCCGACCTGGGTGGCCGAGAAGCCGACCGTCTCGACGAAGTACAGCACCGAGCACCCGAGAAAAGCCCCGGAGCCGACGGCGCTCACCCCGATCCCGGCGCCGAGGATCCGGCCCGTGCGGGTGGCCGGCAGATACGCCGAGACCATCGTCCGAAAGCTCACCGAGCCTCCTCGTTCGACGTCACTGATGACTCCTTCTGCACCCAGGCGACGAGATCCGCGAAATGACGTTCCGCCGCGTCCTCGGTGTCGCCGCGGACCATGGCGGTGCCCAGCCCGGCGTCCGAGGAGGTACGCGGATCGACCACCGGATCGCCGGGCGCGAGCTTGACCTCGGCGACCACGACGCCGGGGCGCTGCGCGATGCGCGCCTGGCTCGGGGCGAACACCAGCCGGCCGCCGGGCAGGGAGAGCCAGCCGTGGGCGTACGCCGCGTCGTCGCGCCGCACGGCGAGCCGGGCCGGCCGGCCCAGGGCCGCGCGCGCCCACTCCTCGTGCAGGTCCACGCCGAACTTGGTGAGGGTGACCAGGTCGCCCAGGCCGCCGCCGATCCGGCCGGCGCACTCGCTGAACACGAAACCGTCATCGTCGAGGAAGCCTTCCATATGGAAGACGCCGTCGCGATGCCCGAGGGCGCGCAGCACCGGCTCCGCCAGGGCGTGCGCGGCGCGGTACAGGCCGGGGTCGCGGACCGGGTCCTGGACGATGCCGGCCATCAGCGCGCCGGCCTGCATGTCGATCAGGTTGGCCTGGTAGCGCAGCACTCCGAGATGCCGGATGCGCTGGTCGCGGACCACACCGTCGATCGCGTGCTCGGCGCCGGTGACGAAGGACTCGACGAGCCACGGCCCGAGGCGCCCGGAGGCGGCGATCCGTTTGACCGCGCGTTCGGCGTCGGCCCGGCTCCGGAGGACGTACACGTTGCGGGAACCCGCGCCGGCCATCGGCTTGAGCACCCGGGGGAACTCGTCGAGTGCCAGGACCTGCTCGATCGTGTCGACCGCCAGGGTGTCGGCGACGCGCAGGCCGGCCCGGCGCGCGCAGGCCTTCTGCACCACCTTGTCGCGCAGGCGCAGAGTCGTGGCCAGCGG
>KL571407.1:16093-19127 GCA_000715855.1 Actinoplanes liguriensis | reverse complement strand
GGCGGCCGTCACCATCGTCATCTCGTGCTGACTGCAGACCACGTCGAAGCCGGCGGTGGTCAGGTCGCGGCGGGCCAGCGCGGAGAGCACGTCCTCGGCATTGCCCGCGTCGGCGACCACCACGGCCTCATCCGGTCGCGACCGCGGCGGCGCGCCGGCGTCCTGTCCGGGCTGGAACACACAGGTGACGTGGGCGCCGAGGGACCGCAACGCGGTGATCGCCTTCTGCCGCCACCCGAGCAGCAGCACCCGCTCGTGGCCGGCGGTCACGGGTGCTCCGGGCCGCTTGCGGTGGCCTCCACGACGGTCTGTTCGGTGACCCAGGCGCTGACCGCCCGCAGCCGGGCCTCGGCCTGGTCCTCGTCGTCACCGACCACGATCGCCCGCCCCACCCGGACCGACGAGTTGAGGGAGATGTCCGGGGCGAGGTCACCCGGCCCGACCTTCATCTCGGCGTGGACCACGCCGGGCCGCGCGGCGAGCTCCTGCACCGTGGGCGCGGCGATCACCCGGCCGGCGCGGCCCTTCAGGTTGATCCAGCCGTACGCCTGTTCCGGCGGCCGTTCGCGCAGCGGCAGCGCGCTGGGCAGGCCGAGGACGGTCCGGGCCCACTCGTCGTGCAGGTCGACCCCGCGGATCTCGCGGGAGCCGACCGAGATCCCGCCGCCACCGATCCGGCCGCCGATCTCGCCGAACACCAGCGAGCCGTCCGGCGTGACGAACCCTTCGCCGTGGAAGTTCCCGTCGGTGTAGCCGAGCGCCGCGAAGATCCGCTGGGCCAGGTCGGTGACGGAGTCGTACATCTGCGGGAACCGGGACGGCCGCAGGCAGACCGAGGCCATCTCAAAGCCGTCCTTGACCCGCACGACATTGGTCAGGAAGCGGGAGATCGCCAGGTCCAGCAGCTCCCCCTTGCGGACCACGCCGTCGAAGTGGAACTCCCGGCCCTGCACGTACCGCTCGGCCAGCCAGGCAGGCCGGCGAGCCGGTCCGCACCGGACACGACGAAGGTGTCCTGGGCGCCGGCCGCGTCCAGCGGTTTGATCACCACCGACGAGCCGCCGAACTCCGCCAGCGCGGACTCGTCCAGGGACTCCAGCACCCGGCAGTCGGCGACCGGCACCCCACCGGCCCGGGCCCGGGCCTTCTGCACGAACTTGTCCCGCAGGCCGACCACCACCCGCGGGGGCACGCCGGGCGTTCCGGCCAGGGCGCCGAGCACGCTCGCCGCGATCAGCTCCATCTCGCCCGCCGGGGACACCACGTCGAACCCGCCGAGGTCGAGGCCGGCGCGGGCGAGGCCGGTCAGCACCGCCTCGACCGACGCCGGGTCGGCGACCGGCACCGCGCCGGCGGCGTGCGGTGACTCCCGGACGGCGGGCAGGTCGGGCAGCGTCACCGCGCAGGTCACCTCGGCGCCGTGGCGGTGCAACGCCTCGACCGCGGGGACGGGGCTCCAGCCCAGGTGCAGGACTCGCGTTGTCATCGGCTCACCACGCTCGGGTCAGGTACGGCAGGACGGTTACGGGATGCAGGTCCAGGGGGTTGTTGCCCGCGCGGGACACGACGCGCAGCGCACGTTCGGCGAGCCCGGGCAGTTCGTCGCGGGGGACGCCGTGCTCCCGCAGCCGCGGCGACCAGCCGTGGGCCCGGATCAGCGCGGCGAACCGGTCAGCCAGTTGCTCGCTCTCGGTGCCCAGGACGGCGGCGACCTCGGCGATCACCGCCCGGGTGGCGGCCGGGCCGGCCAGGTTGACCCGGGTCAGCCAGGTCAGGTTGAGCAGGCAGGCCAGGCCGTGCGGGATGCCGTACCGGATGGTCAGTTCGTAGGCGAAGGCGTGCGCCGCCGTGGTCCGGCTGATGTTGATCGCCCGGCCGGCCCAGTGGGCGCCGGCCATCAGCGCCCGGCGGGCGGTGTCGTCCAGCCGGCCCGGCCCGGCCAGCCAGGGACCGTGCAGGGCGAGGGCGCGCCGGGCGTGGGCACGGGACTCGTCGGTGGCCCGCCGGCTCCACAGGCTCTCGACGGTGTGGGCCAGCGCGTCGAACGCGGCGCACGCGGTCAGCTGCGGTGTGCAGGAACGGGTCAGGTCCGCGTCGACCAGGGACACGTCGGCGGCCAGTGCCGGATCGTCGACCGAGAGCTTGGCGCCGTGGTGGTACACGGTGGCGAAGCAGGTGGCCTCGCTGCCGCTGCCGGCCGTGGTCGGGATCAGCACCAGCGGTGGCCGCTGGTCCTCGATCGGGAAACCGGCGTCGATCAGGTCGTCGGCGCCGCCGGCCGGCCAGCGCACGGCGCGGATCACCTTGGCCGCGTCCAGGGCGCTGCCGCCGCCGACGCCGACGACCAGGTCCGGCCGGACCCGGGTGCGCAGGTCGGTGCCGGCGCGCAGCGGGCCCAGCCGAGGATTGGGGAGGAAGCCCGAGAAATGGTGGAGCCGGCGACCGGCCAGCAGCTGGCGACCACCAGCACGGTGCGCGCCGCGGCCCGGGCGGCGATCTGCGGCAGCATGCCGACTGCCCCGGGCGCCACGACGAACTCGGTGCCGTGCGTCGTGCCGGTCGGCCGGGTGGTCACGAGGGGTCCGCGATCAGCTCGTTGAGCCGGGTGATCAACGGCATGGTGGACGGGTTCATGTCACGCAGGGCGGCCAGGTAGACGCTGACCAGGTCGCCGAGCAGGACCAGGGAGAGCAGCCGGTCGGCTCGGGTGTCGCCGGTGGCCGGCACCCGGTGGGTGGGCACCCCGGCCTCGGCGAGGACCCGCTCGGTGAGGCGCATCCGGCGTACCGCGGCGGGGTGCTGGTCGGCCTCCGCGTCCAGGAAGACGGCGACGGCGTTGGCCGGCCGGATGCCGTCGCGCCAGGCCTCCACCTCGTAGTGGTTGGTGTCGATCAGGTCCGAGGGGAAGGCCAGGTGCTTGCCGGTCTCGTCGAGCTGGGTGCACCAGCGGGTGGCGGCGGCCACGGTCGGACCCGCGCCGTGCACCACCGGCAGGGTGCCGAACAGCGCCCGGGCCAGCGCCTGTCTCTTATAC
>KL571407.1:15497-15893 GCA_000715855.1 Actinoplanes liguriensis | reverse complement strand
CAACTCCGCGACGGGTAACGGCGCGGCGCAGGCCAGCACCGCGACCAGCATGTAGACGATCTTCGCGCGCGGCTGGACCCCGGCGGGCAGCCCGATCACCGGCGCCCCGTGCTGGTCGGCCAGCCGGCGCAGAGCCCCGCCGTTGGTGACCGCGACCACGCGGGCGCCGGCGGCCACCGCGTCGGCGAAGTACGCCACGGTGCTGTCGGTGTTGCCCGAGTGGCTCAGGCAGATGACCAGCGTGTCCGGGCCGACGCCGGGACCGGCCCGGTAGGCGTGCACGGTGCGGATCGGCACGGGCGCCTCCGGGCCGAGCAGAGCGGCGGCGAGCTCACCGGCGATCGCGGTGCCGCCCACCCCGGCCACCAGCACCTGGGCCGGCGGGGCGGGCCAGGG
>KL571407.1:14681-15243 GCA_000715855.1 Actinoplanes liguriensis | reverse complement strand
TCGTTGAGCACCTCGGCGAGCATCGTGCCGCCGTCGTGCCGGCCCAGGTCCGCGCGGGTCAGGTTGTCCGGTTGCGGGCCGGCCCGGTCAGTCATCTCGGTTCTCCAGATCGCAGGTGAAACGGTGGGTGTCCGGGTCGGGGCGGAATCCGGCGGCCTGCCACAGGGCGTGGGTCGACGGGTTGCCGTCGAGGAAGGCGGCGACCCGGGTCAGCCGGCGCTCGGCAGCCCAGTCCAGGCAGGCCTGGATCAGCGCCCGGGGCAGGTCCCGGCCCGTCTCGCCGGGGACGGTCACGACGCGGTAGACGTTGGCCCGCCAGCCGTCGAAGCCGATCAGCGCGGTGCCGGCCACGGCGTCCGCCCGGACGGCCACCACCAGACAGGCGTTCGGCTCGGCGAGCAGGGCCCGCAGCGCATCCGGATGGTCGGAGACGGACCGGCGGTGCCCAGCGGCCTGCCACAGGCCGAGGATCGCCGGGACGTCGGCCGCGACGGCGGGACGCAGGTCCGCGTTCACCGCACGGCTCCGGTCACGGTGGCCGCCCGGCGGTACACCTCGAGCA
>KL571407.1:12590-14514 GCA_000715855.1 Actinoplanes liguriensis | reverse complement strand
CCCGTGCGGGCCCGTGCCCGCCGCGGGTGGTCTTCCAGTCCTCGGCGACGGCCCGGGTGATCAGCCGGGCCATGGTGGCGGTGTCGCCGAGCGGGTGGATCGCACCGGCGGTGTCGCCGACGAGGCCGGTGACCCCGCAGCGGTCGCTGATCAATGCGGGGGTGCCGCAGGCGAGGGCCTCCACGACGGTCATCGGGTACGGGTCGTCCGCGCTGGGCAGGGCGATCAGGTCGACCGCGGCGAACAGGTCGGCGACCGCCGCCGGATCGTCACGGTGTGCCGCGAAGACCGCCTGTACGCCGTGTTCGCCGGCGGCCGCCCGGACGTCGTCCAGGGCCGCCCCGTCGCCGACGATCAGCAGGTCGGGCCGCTGCTCCGGGTCGATCAGCGCCACCGCCCGGACCAGGTCGGGGACCCGTTTGTAGTCGACGATCCGGCCGGCGTACGCCACGCAGGGCCGTTCGCCGGAGACGCCGAAGCCGCGCAGCACCGCGGCGCGGTCCACCGGATGCGGCCGGAACACCGCCGGGTCGAAGCCCGGTGGAATCACCGCGACCGCCGGCTCGGGGCGGCCGGCCCGCTCGGCGACCAGGCCGGCGATGGCCGGGGTGATGCCGACCAGACCGGCCGCGTGCGCACCGGCGTAGCGCTGCTCGGCGTCGAACCGGGCGCCCGGGTCACGCAGGAACTCGCTGCCGTGCGAGACCACGACGTACGGGACGTCCACGGTCCGGGCGACCGCGGCGGCGATCAGGAACAGGTGGTTGACGTGGATCACGTCGGGCCGGAACCGCCGGCAGGCCTGGCGGATCGCGTCGCTCCACGCGGCCGTGTAGAGCTCCTGCTGCCGAGCCGAGAGCTGGGCGTAGAGCAGGGTGCTGGCCCGGTGCCCGCTGAACGTCGGGAACGGCAGGCCGGCCCGGGCGACCTGTTCGGTCCCGCCGGTGTCGAGCCGGTGCAGCTCGATGGCGTGCCCGTTCTCGGTGGCGACCGGGGTGAGCAGCGCACCGGGGTGCCCCGCGACCCGGCCGGCCTCGGCGACCCGGCGCAGGTAGATGCCGCTGCCGGAGGCCTGCGCCGGGGTGTGGGTCAGGTACAGCAGACGCATGTCAGCCGTTCTCCGCGCGCGGGCCGACGTGGATGCGGGAGGCCTCCCGCGCGCCGCGGTAGGCGGTGCGGCCGTGGAACCACTTGGTGTTGTCGATGATGTAGCCCATCCCCGGGGTCAGCGCGAAGCGCCAGGACACCGCCCGCATTCCGGTGAGGATGGCGTCGACGTGGCGGGTCACGTCCCAGGAGAAGTGCACGTGCCGGTCGAAGCGCAGCCGGACCTGGGCCGCCTCGTCGGCGTCGAGCTCGATGATCGGGCAGATCCTGGTGTCCGGCCCGGTCCGGAAGATCGCCGCCTCGGGCGCGGTCAGTGCCGCCAGCGCCGCCGGGTCCTTCTGGCGCAGATGTTCCACCACGTCGTCGCCGAGGCAGGCGAACGTCTCGCCGCCCTGGCCGTCGGACTCCCGGCAGAGAATCATGATCCAGCGGGGCGGGGCCGGGATCGCCGGGCAGTCGGTGTGGAAGAGCAGTTCCTGCTTGGTCAGGCCGACCTGGACCTCGCCGGCGATCTCCTTGATCGCGGTGATCCCACGCTCGTCGCTGTCGCGGTGCAGCAGCACCTCGCCGAGCTCGTGCGCGGCGTCGAGGAACTTCTGCTCGTCGTCGCAGGAGAAGGTGACCAGGCTGTGCCTGCTCTCCAGGACCTTACGCGCCGCGGCGATGTCGAGGTCACCGATGAAGTTCGGCAGTTCGGAGGTGACGGCAGTGGTCATGGCACATTCCCTTCAGTCGTTCCGGCAGGGTGGGTGCGGCGGTCCGGGCCGGCTCCCACCGTGGTTGTGCCGGTCGGACAACCACGGTGGGAGCCGGCGGG
>KL571407.1:6708-12333 GCA_000715855.1 Actinoplanes liguriensis | reverse complement strand
AGACAGGCTCACCGGCTCTCCGCGACGAGAAGCTGTTCGAACCGGTCACAGAGGAGGTCGGCCTCGGCCCGGGTCATGATCAGCGGCGGCTTGATCTTGAGAACGCTGGACCGCCCGGACCGGGTGGGCCGCATGACCAGGCCGTGGTCCATCGCCGCGTCGATCATGCGGTTGGTCAGGCCGACCTCGGGTGAGCCGTCCGTGTGGACCAGCTCGACGCCGAGCATCAGGCCGACGCCCCGGACGTCGCCGATCACCGGATGCCTGGTCTGCATCTCGGCGAGCCGGTCCTTGATGTACTGCCCGACGTCGCGCACGTTGGCCAGGAACGCCGGGTCGTCGATGATGTCGAGGGTGGCCACGGCGGCCGCGGCGGCGAGCAGGTTGGTGCCGAAGGTGAACGAGTGGTCGAGCCCGGACAGGCCGGTCATGCCGTCGTTGGTGAGGATCGCCGCCTGCGGGGCGCCCGACCCGCCGAGCCCCTTGCCCAGTGTGATGGCGTCCGGCTCGACCCCGTGATACTCGGAGGCGAACATGTATCCCGTACGGCCGATGCCGGTCTGGATCTCGTCCATGATCAGCTTGATGCCATGCTCGTCGCAGAGCGCCCGCAGCGCCTGGAAGTAACCGGGCGGCGGGACGATGTTGCCGCCGTACCCGGAAATCGCCTCGATCAGGATCGCCGCGACGTTGCCGCTGGTGGCGTACTCCAGGAAGTCGTTGATCCGGTCGACGCACATCATCTTGCAGGTCGACGGGTCCTGGGCGTAGAAGCAGCGGAAGCAGTACGGGTCGGGCACCTGCGTGCCGCCGGCGGCCTCCAGGGCGAACGGGGCTCGCCGGAAGGCGTTGCCGGAGAGGCTGATGGTCCACAGCGTCTGGCCGAGGTGGGCGCGGAAGGTGGTGACGACGTCGCGCCGGCCGGTGGCCTGCTGGGCCATCCGCAGCGCGCCCTCGTTGGCGGTGGATCCGCTGGAGACGTTGATGTGCGCCCTGGTGAGACTCGGCGGCGCCAGGTCGACCAACCGCTGGGCCAGCCGGTTGGCCGGGTCGGTCTCGAACCGGGAGGCACAGTCGATGAGGATCTCCGCCTGTTCCTTGATCGCCCGGATCACTGCGGGGTTCTGGTAGCCGACGCTCATGTTGTAGGTGCCGGAGGAGCAGTCGATGTAGCGTCGCCCCTCCCCGTCGATGAGGTAGACGCCCTCGCCGGTGACCATCCGCGGGTCATGGATCGGGTTGTAGAACGCGGAGCTGTCGGATTTGGGCCCGGCATCCGTGGTGGACATGTGGGTCACCGCCTGATCTGTCGGAGTAGGGGTGGGTGGCTCATGCCGGTGCGGCCGTCCTGGTGCTGTCTCTTATACACACAGGGGCCAGTTCGGCCGGTGCCGCCGGCGAGCGGGGTGGGACATGGGCAGGATCGGTGGCGATGCGCGCGACCACGAGATGCGGCCCGGGGTGCTGCCCGGCGTCGCGGACGGCGGCGGCCAGGCCGGCCGGGTCATCGCGGACCACGGCCGACCGGTATCCGGTGGCCCGGGCCAGCTCGGCCCAGCGCACCGTGCCGGCGACGGTCCGCTGACTGCCGGTCGACTCGTAGGCGCCGTTGTCGAGCAGCACGTGGGTCAGCCCGGCCGGTCGCAGGCCGCCGGCCAGGGCCATGCTGCCCAGGTGCATCAGGGCCGCGCCGTCCCCGTCGATCACGACGACCCGCCGGTCCGGGTGGGCCAGGGCGGCGCCGAGGCCGAGACCGAGCGCGTGTCCCATCGAGCCGTGCATGTAGAAGTTGAGCGGGCGGTCCGCGACGGCGGCCAGTTCCCGGCTGATGTATCCGGTGGTCGCGAACACCATCGCGGCGTCCAGCTCGGGGGCGAGCGCGAGGATCGCCTCCCGCCGCCGGAACGCCGGCCCGGTCCCGGCCGGCGCCGCCACGGTGGCGACCGTGCCCTTGGGCACGAGCACGAAGAACGGTGCGCCGCGGGCCCGCTCACGGCCGGCCTCGTCGAGAGCGTCGCCGAGGGCATCGAGGGAGGGCTCCAGGATGCGGTACGAGATCCCGAGCGTCTCCAGCAGACCGATGCCCGAGTCCCCCATCACCGCGTGCTGCGGCTCGTCGCGGCCGGGGTCGGGCCAGCCCCGCAGGCTCATGAACACCGGCGCCGGGATCCGGAACGGCATGGCCAGCGAGGTGAGCGGGTTGAGCAGGTTCCCGAACCCGGAGTTCTGCAGCAGCACCGCGCTGCGCCGGCCGGCCAGCTCCGCACCGGCGGCCAGGGCCAGCGCGACGCCCTCGTTCGGGGCGGCCACGTAGCGGTCCCCGGCTCGTGCGCTGAGCAGACTGATCGGCCCCTGGAAGAACGAGCACGGCACGCCGGTCACGAACTCGATCCGGCGCCGGTCCAGTTCGGCGCAGAAGCCGGCCGCGCTGATCACGCGCCCACCGCCGTCCAGGTGTCGACCCTGGTCAGCCGGAAGATCTCCTTCATCGAGGCGATCTCGCCCTCCACCCGGACGCTCGATCCGGTGGTCCGGATGTCGGCCAGGACCTGCCGCATCGCCTGCACCGAGGAGCGCAGCCCCTGGTTGGCGTAGATGACCATGGCGACCCCCGCCTCGCCCGCGGCACGGATGTCCCAGCCGAAGTAGGTGGTCGGCACGACGACCACGGGAACCGGGCGCTGCCAGGCCCGCAGGAAGTCGACCACCTCGTCCGGCTGCGGTGACTTGGAGTGGATCAGGATGGCGTCGGCTCCGGCGTCCGCGTAGGCGTGGCAGCGGCTCAGCGCCTCGGCCATGCCCAAGCCGGCGATCAGCGCCTCGGTGCGGGCCACGACCACGAAGTCGGGGTTGGCCCGGGAACGGACCGCGACCGCGACCTTGCCGGCGAACTCGGCGGCGTCCTCCAGCACCTGCCCGCCCTCGAGGAAGCTGTTGCGCTTCGGATATATCTTGTCCTCGATGCAGACACCGGCGATGCCCGCGGCCTCGTACTGCCGGATCATGTAGGCGACGTTGAGACGGTTGCCGAACCCGGTGTCGCAGTCGGCCAGGATCGGCAGTTCGGTGGCCGCGGCCATCTGCCGGGCCGCCTCCAGGTAGTCGGTCATGGTCAGCAGGCTCATGTCGGGCAGCCCGCGGGAAGCGGAGATCTCGAAGCTCGACGCCCAGACCACGTCGTAGCCGCACTCCTCGATCACCCGGGCGGTGAGGCCGTCGTGACCGCCGGCCGCTCTGGCCACTTCGGGACGTTTCAGCAAGGCCCTGAGCCGGGTGGGCTGCATCTGCATGGTGCTCCTTCGTCATCGGGCGTCCGCTCCCGCGGCGGGGCCGGGCGGACAGGCCTACGCGGCGCGCCGGATCCAGGTGCGGTACAGCAGGCGGGTCAGCGCCGGGTCCTCGTGGTCGACGAACTCGGTCCGGCCGTGCAGGAGCCTGCGGTTGGCGAAGATCGCCAGCTCGCCGGCGCGCATGGTGCCTTCCAGGGCCAGGGCGGGATCGGCGATCGCCTCGTCCAGCGCGTCCAGCGCAGCGACCTGCTGCGATGTCAGGTCCGGGACGTCGTCGCGGGCGTGCCCGGCCTCGATGTACTTGCGCAGGTACGTGACGCCGGGCTCGCCGTCGTCGTCGAACAGCACCGCCTTACGGGTGGTGGGTGGCTCGCCGGGGGCCTCGTCGCCACGCCGGTCGAAGTGGAACGGCTCACGCAGTGTCGCGAGCAGGCCGGGCCGGTCGGCGAGCCGGCGGACCACGTCGCGGACGTGCACCAGTTGCAGGGCCCCGCCCTGCTTGGCCTGGCGCACGCAGAGCAGGGTGAAGTACTCGGGGACCGGGTGGGGTGCCTCCGCGCCGTCGGTGTGCAGATTCCCGCCGAAGCGCGAGTCCGAGTACCGGGTGGTGCGACCCTCGCCGATCCGGGTGCCCCGGTCGCGGACCTCCCGGATCAGCTCGCCGGAGGCGTTCTGCGGCAGCAGGCTGCCGATCAGGCGGGAGAAGGTGGCCAGAGCCGTGGGCACCTCGCTGTCGCGCAGCGCGCCGAAGCCGTCCATCACCAGGACGCCGGCGCCCTGGTCCACGTGCCGGCGACGGTTGTCGGCCAGTTCCCGCAGCCGGTCCTGGTGATGGTCGGCGAGCTCGCCGGCCGGGCGGGTGGCCAGGGCCTCGACCAGCTGTTCGTCCAGGGTGATGCGATATGGCTCGAAACCGTCTGTGGCCACGTGACCGTTCCTTTCGTCTTCGCCGGCCCGCCGGCGGGCACCGCGCATCAGCGCCGGCAGAATGCCGCCGCGCTTGACATCTTTAACAGCTTGTTCACAGCTTTCAGGAATCGCCGGTCGAGGCATGGAAATTGATGATCAAAATCCGACTCGGGCTCAGGAAGGGTCTTCTCTCGACCTTGATCACATTGACACGCATGCCTCGATGAAACTGGCAACCTGGCTCGTCATACTAGGAGCGTCGCAAGAGTCGAATCCACAGTGTATAAAGTGACATGGATCACAGCGGTAGCTTATATAGCCAGTCTGAGCTGCTAAAACTCGGCGACTTCCTGATCGCGCAGCGCAACGGCGGGGTCACGACGGACTTGCGGGAGGAGTAGGGTCACCGCTCGTTAGCCGCCCGTAAACCTCAGCTCCACCACCACTACAGGTGGGAATTCACGGACCCTGTCCCGCCCTGGCCAGCACCTCGCCGGGCGGGGATTACTCCGTTCCGCCATTGCGGAGAACATCTGAAATGCGGCCCATCGCGTATTGCCGGGAAACGGCCTATCCGACGACTTAACACATCCACAACATTTCCGCGCCGGTTGCAGCAGTCCGGCCATCAGGAGTGGGAGCGACATGCCCGCCGAAAGCATTCGATTCCTGCGCCGCGGGGAGGTCCGCGCGTGCCTGGCGAAGCTCGACGCCGGCGAGGTGGTGACGGAGACCCTGCGCCAGCACGCCCTCGGCCGTACCCGTCTGCCGTCCGAGGGGTACCTGGGCTGGACCGACAGCGCGGGCGCGGCGAACCGCTCGATCGCCATGCTCGGCGCGGTGCCGGTGACCGGAGGCACGGCCTACGGCCTGAAACTGATCAACGCCTCGCTCGGCAATCCCGGCCGCGGCCTGGAACGGGCCGGCGGGGTCGGTGTCCTGTTCGACCCGGAGACCGCACGGCCTGCCCTGATCGCCGAAGCCGGACTGCTCAGCGCGGTACGCACCGCCGCCTACACCGTGGTCAGCCTCCGCGAGCTGGGGCCGCCCGAGTTCGACGCGGTCAGCCTGATCGGTGCCGGAACCCTGGCCGCGGCCCACCTGGATGCCCTGGTCGCCGCATTTCCCGAGCTGCGCCGGTGCCGGCTGTACGACCTGGACCCGGCCCGCGCCGAACACTGGGCCGCGGAGGCCCGGCCCGGCACCCCGGGCTCGACGTCCGCACCGCGCCCGACGCCCGGCAGGCCGCCGCGGCCGCCCCGGTCCTGATCACCGTGACCACAAGCGTGCTGCCCTACCTGCCGCCGGACTGGATGGCACCGGGCACCTTCGTCGCGCACGTCTCCCTCGACGACCTCACCTCGGAAGCCTTCCTCGGCGCGGAGGCGATCTTCGTCGACGACGCCGATCTGATCCGGGAGAACCC
>KL571407.1:3833-6452 GCA_000715855.1 Actinoplanes liguriensis | reverse complement strand
TGTGTATAAGAGACAGCTGCTGGGCCGGGTCGCCGCGCGCCGCCCGCGGGACGGCTACGTGATCAGCAACCCGTTCGGCATGGCCGTCCTGGACGTCGCCCTGATGCACGCGCTCGCGCAGGTCGCCACCCGGACCGGGGCGGGCCGGCTGCTGGACCTGAGCTGACCGGCGCCCCGCGCCCGGTTGCGGAGAGGATCTCGGTTGATCGTCGAATCGGCACTCGAAATCCAGGTGTGCGACCTGTTCCTGCGCCTGTCCGGCTTCGCGCCGCAGCACGAGGTGTACCTCAAGATCGAGGCCTTGAACCCGGCCGGCTCGATCAAGTTCAAACCGGCGCTGGCGATGGTCGAGGACCTGGAGACACGTGGGCTGCTCGGCCCGGGCAGCCGGATCATCGAGTCCTCCTCGGGCAACCTCGGCATCGCGCTGAGCATCGTCTGCAACGCCCGCGGATACCGGTTCACCTGCGTCACCGACATCAACACGGCGCCGGCCGCGATCGCGCTGATGCGGGCGTACGGCGCCCGGGTCGTCGTCCTCGACCGGCGCGACAGCCAGGGCGGCTTCCTGGCGAGCCGGATCGAGTACATCACCGAGCAGATCCGCGACGATCCGGCGCTGATCTGGCCGAACCAGTACGCGAACCCGGTCAACACCGCCGCGCACTACCGGACCACCGCCGCCGAGATCCACCGCCAGTTCCCGGACGTCGACGTGGTGGTCGTCGGCGCGGGCACCACCGGCACGCTCACCGGCTGCGCCCGATACTTCGCCCGCCACCGCCCGGCCACCCGCGTGGTCGCCGTCGACCTGATCGGCTCGACCACGTTCGGCACGCCGCCCGGCCGTCGTTACCTGCCCGGCATGGGCACCAGCCGGACCCCGCCGATCGCCTCCCTCGACGGGGTGGCCGACCTGCTGATGGTCTCCGAACCGGCCGCCGTGCGCACCTGCGAACGGGTCCGCGCGGCACACGCCCTGCTGGTCGGTCCCTCCACCGGCGCCGTGCTCACCGCGGTGTCCGCCTACGCCGGGCAACTGCCGCCGGGCGCGCTGATCGTCGCGATCAGCCCGGACCTCGGCGACCGGTACGCCAGCACCGCCTACGACGCCGCCTGGCTCGCCGAGCGCGGCCTCGCCCCACCGGCCGGCGACGAACCCGTCCGGCACCTGATGACCACCGCCCCGACCTCGGAGAACCCATGACCGGCCCCGAGCCCTTCACCGGACCGCCCCCACCACGCACCCCACGAAGCCTGTTCAGCCTCGCCGACCTGCCCACCGCCACCCTGCACCGGCTCGTCGAGCGTTCCTGCGACCTCTACCACGACCCCGGCGCCCACGACGACCCGCTGCGCCGCCGGCTGGTCGGCGTGCTCTTCACCCGGACCTCGACCCGGACCCGCACCGCGTTCACCGCCGGCGCGCTGCGGCTCGGGGCACAGGTCGTCACCTACGGCCCCGGCGACCTGCAGACCAACACCGGCGAGTCGCTCGAGGACACCGCACGTGTGTTCGGCATGATGCTCGACGCGCTGGTGATGCGCACCTCCGGGCCGCTGGCCGAGATGCGGCGGATGGCAGACGCCGGCGGCCTGCCGGTGATCAACGCGATGGCCGCCGAGGAACACCCCACCCAGGGCGTCTGCGACCTGGCCACCATGCGGTTGCACCGCGGCACGATCGAGAAGACCCGATTGCTGTACGTCGGGGAGGGCAACAACAGCGCCACCGCCCTCGCCCAGGGGCTGTCCCACTTCCCCGGTGCCGAGCTCACCTTCCTGACCCCGCCCGGTTACGGGCTGCCGGAGCGGGTACGCCGGGAGGCCGCCGACCGGGCCGCGGCGACCGGCGGCACACTGCGCGAGATCCACCGGCCCGAACACCTCCCGGCCGCGGTCGACGTCGTCTACACGACCCGCTGGCAGACCACCGGCACCTCGAAACCCGACCCGGGCTGGCGGGAGGCCTTCCGTCCGCTGCACATCGACGCCGAGTTCCTGGCCGCCTGGCCGCAGGCGATGTTCATGCACGACCTCCCGGCGCACCGCGGTGAGGAGGTCACCGGCGAGGTGCTCGACGGCAAGCAGTCGATCGCCTGGTCCCAGTCCCGGATGAAGCTCTGCAGCGCGATGGCCGTCCTGGAGCACGTCCTGTCCGGCCCGTCTCACGGGAGGCACTGATGAGATGGCTTTGAACGTTCCCACCTCACCCAGGCTGTACCCGGTCCCCTATCCACCGGTCGGCGGCACCTTCGGCGACCGGGAGCTCAGCCTCCTCCGGGAGGTGCTGGACTCCGGCGCGGCGCTGTCGCAGGGCGTGTGGCGCAGCCGATTCGAGGAGGCGTTCCGCCGGCACGCCGGCACACGGCACGCCTTCTCGGTGACCAGCGGCACCGTCGCCCTGCAACTGGCCATCCACCTGCTGGACCTGCAACCGGGCGACGAGGTGATCACCACGCCGCAGACGTACCAGGCCACCATCCAGCCGCTGCTGGACTATCAGGTCACCGTCCGGTTCGCCGACATCCGGCCGGACACCGCCAACATCGACCCGCAGCGGGTCGCCGAGCTGGTCAACGACCGTACCCGGGCGATCCTGCTGGTTCACTACGGCGG
>KL571407.1:1325-3655 GCA_000715855.1 Actinoplanes liguriensis | reverse complement strand
ATAAGAGACAGGGTGCTGGAGGACGCCGCGCACGCGCTCGGCTCCACCTACCAGGGGCGCAGCGCCGGCTCACTGGCCGACATCGCCTGTTTCAGCTTCCACTCCAGCAAGAACATCACCACGCTGGGCGAAGGCGGCATGATCACCTTCGACCGCGATGACTGGGCGCCCCGGCTGGAACGGCTGCGCAGCAACGAGGCGGACGCGGTGCTGCGGCCCGCGCAGCGGTCCTTCGGCCACTCGACCTTCCCGGCCGACGGCACCCTCTACCCCGGCGCCGCGTACACCCACGACTACATACAGATCCGTCGCGCCGGCACCAACGCCACACTCAGCGAGCCCGCCGCCGCGTTCGGCCTGGCCCAGCTGGAACGACTGCCGGAACTGGTGGCGCGACGCCAGGCCATCGCGGCGTACCTCACCGAGGTCCTGGACGAATGCGGCGCCACCCGGGTGCCGCAGGCGCCGCCCGGCAGCACGCACGCCTACCACCTGTTCACCTTCTTCGTCGACCCGGCCGCCATCGACCGGGACGCGCTGCTGCGCGAGATGGAAGCCGGCGGGGTGCAGACGTACCTGCGGTACTTCCCGCTGCACCTGCTGCCGGAGTGGCGCGCCCGCGGCCACCGCTACGGCGAGTGCCCGGTCGCCGAGCGCCTCTGGTTCACCGAGCACATGAACCTGCCCTGCCAGCCCGGACTCACCAGCGGCCAGGTCGACATGCTCACCGACACCCTGCGCCGAGCGCTGCGCAAGCTCATCCACTGAGGGAATGGTGGCGATGACACAATCCAACCCGGCCGGCTACGACCTGATCGTCATCGGTGCCGGGCCGGTCGGCCTGGCAACCGCCTGGCACGCGGCCCGCCGCGGCCACCCGGTCCTGGTACTCGAACAGTTCGACCCGCTCACCGAGCGGGGAAGCTCCGGCGGCGCCGAGCGCCAGTGGCGCCTGCAGTACGCCCAGGAGGATCTCACCCGCCTCGCCGTGGCCGCCCGCCCGCTCTGGCGTGAGCTGGAGGCGGCCGGGGAACGGCGCCTGATCCACGAGACCGGCAGCCTGTGGTTCGGCGACACCCAGCAGGCCACGAACGAGGGCCAGATCGCCGGCGCCGCCGCCGTCCTGGATCGCGTCGGCGTCCGCTACGAGTGGCTCACCGCCAAGGAGATCGAGCACCGTTTCCCCTTCACCGGCCTGCCGGCCGCCTACGAGGGCTTCTACCAGCCGGACGGCGGCATGATCGACGTACGGGCGACCCGCTGGGTGCTGTTCGAACAGGCGCAGCGGGCCGGCGCGGTGATCAACGCGCCGAGCCGGGTCCACGAGGTGCTGCCGGACGACGCCGGGGTGACCGTCCGCACCGCGGACGCCTCCTACCGGGCCGAGAAGGTGGTGATCGCGGCCGGCGGCTTCGCCGACCCGCTGCTGGAACGGCTCGGCATCACCCTGGACGTCGAGTTGCTGGAGATGACCACCTGCTCGTTCCGGCTCCGCGACCCCGGCGCCGACCTGCCCACCTGGTTCGCGTTCGAACGGGCCACCGACGAGGACACCAACCTCTTCTACGGCTTCGGCCGCAACCCGTGGTCGGCCGAGGACCTGGTCCGGGCCGGGCCCGACTTCGAGGACCGGACCCTGACCAGCCTGCACGAACCCGGGCACGGGCCGGACCAGCGGCACCTGCGCCGGATCGCCGGCTGGGTCACCGAACACCTGCCGCTGCTGGAACCCACCCCGGTCCGCCCCGCCACCTGCCGCATCGCGCTGCCCCGCGACCCGGCCCGGCAGTTCTACCTGGGACCCGCCGGTGACCGGATCGTGGTGCAGAGCGCGGGCTGGGGTTTCAAGTACGTGCCCCTGTTCGGCCGCGCCTGCGCCGAGCTCGCCCTGGACTCGACCACCTCGTTCGATCTCGGCCGCATGGCCCTGACCGGTACTCCGACCACGAAAGCAGAGGGATAAGTGCTCCGCATCATCGACGGCGACACCGTCCGTGAGCTGTATCCGGTCGCCGCGGCCGTACCCGACATGGCCTCCGCCCTGATCGACTTCAGCGCCGGGACCGCCTACCAGCATCCGCGCATCACCCTGGAGCCGCCGGGCCACGACGGCCGGGTGCTGGTGATGCCCGCGGCCAGCGGCGACAAACTGGGCCTCAAACTGCTGAGCATGTTCCCGCGCGCCGGCGAACGGTCTCTGCCCGGCGTGCAGGGCCTGGTGATCCTGTTCGACGCGGTCCACGGAGAACCGCTGGCGATCATCGACGGGACCGCGGTGACCGAGATCCGCACGGCCGCGGTGACCATGCTCGCCACCGAACGGCTCGCCC
>KL571407.1:825-1024 GCA_000715855.1 Actinoplanes liguriensis | reverse complement strand
GGCGACGATCCGGCAGTGGCAACGGATCCGGCTGTTCAGCCGCTCCCCGCAACGAGCTCACGCGCTGGCCGAATGGGCACATGACCGCGGGGTCGACATCGAGGTGGCCGGCAGCGCGCGGGACGCGGTGCGCGACGCCGAGGTGATCTGCACGCTGACCTCCGCCAGCGAACCGGTGCTGGCCGACACGGACGTGGCG
>KL571407.1:0-586 GCA_000715855.1 Actinoplanes liguriensis | reverse complement strand
GGCGTGCACATCAACGCGGTCGGCGCCTTCGGCGCCACCTGGCGCGAACTGCCGACCGGCCTCGTCGCGCGGTCCCGGCTCGTGGTGGACAGCCGTGAAGCGGCCCTGCGCGAGGCCGGCGACATCATGATCCCCCTGGCCGAGGGCCGGATCGCGGCGGACGCGGCCGGTGCCGAACTCGGCGAGGTGCTGGCCGGATCCCGCCCGGGACGCGAGCACGACGAGGTCACCGTCTTCAAGTCGCTGGGCCTGCCGATCGAGGACGTGGTCGCGTGCGACGCCATCTATCGCCGCGCGGTGGAACAGGGGGCCGGCTACGAGATCAAGTTCCCGTAACCCCGGAGACGAACACTCGGCACCTGGGTGAACGTGGTTGCCCACAGTTCGCCCACTGGGTGGGCCGCTCAATGGACCGCGGCCGGTGATTGCCGGCTCTGGTTTCGAGGAAGGCACCGCTCAGTGAGGGAACCCATGGATGTCGCCGGTCTGCGCGCGGTCGTCACCGGCCCCGTATTCGTCCCCGAGGAGGAGGGTTACGCGGCGGAGACCGCCACCTACAACCTGACCGTCGTGCCCGCGCCGGCGG
>KL571406.1:30083-30350 GCA_000715855.1 Actinoplanes liguriensis | reverse complement strand
ATGTGTATAAGAGACAGGGCCAGTCCCGGGAGGCCGGGGTGGCGGCCCGGAACGCGGCGAGCACGTGACCATCGCGGTCGGCCGGCTCGGTGTGCGGGTCAAGTCGCAGGTCTTCGAGCGGCACGTCGCGCGGGATGTCGAGGGACTCCAGGCAGTACACGACCGGCCCCCGCACGAGCGCGGCCTGACCTCGTACCGAGTCAATTCGCTCGTCGGGAGCGACGAAGCGTGGCCGGACCGGGAGCTCGAGCACCAGCGTCTCCCCCG
>KL571406.1:24207-29834 GCA_000715855.1 Actinoplanes liguriensis | reverse complement strand
TCTGGACGAGACCCCGCGTGATCGCGAGACCGTCCAGGGTGGCCCCGGCCGCCCAGTCGGGTACGCGCAGCGAGAGCGTCCACGGCGTGTCCGGGCTGCGGGTGACCCGGATGGTGATCCGCCCGCCGGCCGGGTAGTCGGTGTCGACCTCCAGCCCGATCGCGCGCCCGTCCGGCAGCGTGGTGTCGATGCTCGCGGCGGTGTACTGGTGGATCTGCACGCCGTCGTCGTCGGTGGTGGCGACGTAGGCGGCGAGGCTGGCGAAAGTTCTCGCCAGGTTCGTCGGGCAGCAGGAAACCTCGAACCAGGACGCACGCAGGGTGGACGTCGCGCGCGGAACCTGGGTGTCGGCGGACGGCTCGGTGCCGAGAACCCGCTGGTGGAGCGTGTTGGCGTAGAAGAAGCGGGTGCCGTCGTCGGCCGGCGAGGTGGCGATGACGTTGAACAGGATCCGCTCGATCAGGTCGGCGTAGCGCGGGTCGCCCTGCGCGAGCAGAAGCCGCCAGGCCAGCATGATCGAGCCGACGGCGGCGCACGTCTCCGAATACGCGCGGTCCGGTGGAAGAAAGAAATCTTCGCCGAACGCCTCGTCCTGGTGCCGGGATCCGATGCCGCCGGTGATGTAGGTGCGCCGGGCGACGGCGTGCCGCCACTGCCTGGCAACCGCGGCGAGCAGCTCGGTGTCGCCGGTCTCGACCGCGACGTCGACGGCGCCGGCGGCCAGGTAGACGGCGCGGACCGCGTGCCCGCGCAGCGACTCGGCCTCGCGCACCGGCACGTCGTCCTGGAAGTACGCCCGCCCGAACTCGATGTCGGCGAGCGTCCGGCGCCCGCGCCGCTGGATGAAGGTTCTCGCCTGTTCGAGGTAGCGGCGGTTGCCGGTGACCCGGTACAGCTCGGCGAGCGCCGGCTCGATCTCGGCGTGCCCGCAGACCGACGCGATGCCGCCGGGCCCGAAGACGTCGCAGACGTGGTCGGCGGCGCGCACCGCCGCGACGGCGAGGTCGTCGCCGGCGCCGAAGGTGCGCGCCGCGGCCACCCCGGCTTGGATCAGGTGGCCGTAGGAGTAGAGCTCGTGGCCCCATTCCAGGTCGCTGTAGCGGGGTTGCTGGCCGGGCCGCCCGAAGTTGGTGTTCAGGTACCCGTCCGGCTGCTGCGCGGCCAGCACCCGGGCGACGATCGCCCGGTAGCGTTGTTCCACCTCCGGGTCGCGGGTGCGGCCGTACTCCCAGGCCATCGCCTCGAGGAACTTGTAGACCTCGGTGTCGGAGAATTCCCGCCCGCGGCGTTCCTCCGGTGGCGCCGAGAAGTTGCCCAGCCAGCCGGCCTTCTCCAGCCAGTGTTCGATGTGGGCGAAGGACCGCGACCGGTTGGTCTGCTGGCGCTGCTGCCAGAAACCTTCGCGCAGGGTCACCTCGCGCAGGCCGAGCGGTCGCAGCCGGCCGTTGCCGGGCGCGGCGGGGGTGCCGCCACGCTCGGTCCACCCGTTGGCGGCCGCGGTGGTCAGTGCTTCTTCAATGGTCACGTGTTTCAGCCCTTGAGTGCGCCGGACATGAAGCCGCGGACGTAGTGCCGCTGCAGTGCGAGGAACAGGACGATGCAGGGAAGCGCGAGCACGACCACGCCGGCTTCGGTGGCGCCGTAGTCGACGATGCCCATCACCTGCTGGCGCATGTTGGCGACGGCCAGCGGGAGGGGCAGTTTCGCGGAGTCGCTGATCAGGACCAGCGGGGTGATGAAGTCGTTCCAGGCGGCCAGGAACGCGAACAGGCCGACCGTGATCAGGCCGGGTTTCACCGCCGGCACCAGGATGTGCCGCAGCGTGCGAAAACTTCCGCACCCGTCGACCTGGGCGGACTCGGCGAGATCCTTCGGCACCGCCTCGAAGGAGATGCGCATCAGGAACGTGGCGAACGGCAGCTGGAACATGGTGAGCACCAGCGACAGGCCGACCAGCGAGTTCTGCAGGCCGAGCTGGTTGAGCAGCACGTAGAGCGGGATCAGCAGGGTCGCGTAGGGCACCATCAGGATCGCGAGGGTGACCAGGAAGAGAAGGTTTTTACCGGGGAACGTGAAGGTCGCGAACGCGTAGCCGCCGAGCAGCGACACGGCGAGGGTGAAAAGCACCGTCATCAGCGACACCGCCGCCGAGTTCAGCAGGTACTGCCCGATCCCGGCCTGGTAGTGGGCGAGCGTCGTGTAGTTGCCGAAGCCCCAGCCGTGGACCTGTTTCGTGCCCGCCTGCGGGCTGACCGACGCGATCGACGCCCAGGCCAGCGGGAACAGGAAGAGAAGGGCCAGACCTCCGGTCACAACAAATTTCGGCGTACGGAGCATCAGCTCTCCTCCTTGCCGCGCAGGCCACGGAATTGGGCGATGTTCAGGACCAGCAGGCCGAGCAGCACCAGGATCGACAGCGCGGCCGCCCGCCCCAGGTTGTTCTGCCCCTGGAAGGCCATGTTGTAGATGAGCTGGACGATGGTGATCGTGCTGTTGTCCGGCCCGCCCTTGGTGAGGATGTAGAACTGGTCGAAGGCGAGCAGCGAGCCGGTGACGCAGAGGATCGTGCACAGCGCCAGCGACGAGCGGATCAACGGCACGGTGACGTGCCAGAACGTCTGGAACCGGCCGGCGCCGTCGAGGCGGGCCGCCTCGTAGACGTCACCGGGGATGCCCTGCAGCCCGACCAGCAGCAGGAGCATGTAGAAGCCGGAGTACCGCCAGACGATCAGGGCGACCGTGGACCAGAGCGCGGAGCTGGGCGTGCCGAGGAACGACACCTCGCCGAACGGGCTGCTCTGCGGGGAGTAGAGCGCGTAGAACAGCAGCGACGCCGAGGCCAGGCCGAGTGCGGACGGGACCAGGAAAGACGTACGGAGAAATCCGGTCCATCGGTTTGATTCCTGGACGAGCAGAGCCAGGCCGAGGGCGAGAGCCAACAGGATCACGGTCGTGACCAGCGTGTACTTGACCGTGAAGCCGACGGCCGGCCAGAACAGCCGATCGTCGAGCACGTCGGTGAAATTCTTCGGCGCGTTGATGCCGCGGTAACCGGCGAACAGTCCCCAGTCGGAGACCGACATCCGGGCCACGATCCCGATCGGAATGACGAAGAAAATCACCACGAACACCGCCGTGGGGGCGGCGTAGACCCAGCCCTGCCGGGCCGGCCGCCGGCGCCGTGCCCGGGAGAGCGTCGCCACCTCGGCCCGGCTCTGCAGCGTCGTCACTGTCCGAGCACCTGCGTCAGGGCCTGGTTGTCCTTCTCCAGCGCGCCGGCGTCGCCGTAGACCTGGTTGCGCAGCATGGTCACCCATGGACTGCCGGGTGCGTTGAAGGCCTGCTGGAAGTTGACCGACACGGGGGTCTTGCTGTGCGGGTCGGCGGCGACCTTGTTGATCGCCACCAGGCGCGGGTCCTTCGCCGCGTACTGGTTGTCGGCGAAGTCGGTGCGCGAGACGCTGCTGTTGTTCGCGGCGAGCACGTCCACCTGGGCCTTCTCGGACATCAGCCAGGTGAGAAAGTTCCAGGCCTGCTGCGTCTTCTTGGAGTCCTTGGAGATGCCGATGCCGTCGCCGCCGACGAAGGTCGAGCCGCCGCCGCTGACACCGGGGATCGCGGTGACGCCGACGTCGACGGTTTTCGCCGCGGTGGAAAGCAACGTCGCCGGGTACGGCATCACGCCGATCTTGCCCTCCTGGAACGCCGCGACCCAGGTGGCGCCGGTCTCGTCCTTGGCGCCGGGCGCGATGGCGCCGGCCGCCTGCAGGTCGTGCCAGGTGCTGTAGACCTTCTGCGCGGCAGGCCCGTTGAGCAGCGACTGCGTGCCCTCCGGGTTCATCACCTCCTCGCCCGAGGCCCAGACCATCGGGAACCAGGTGAAGACGTTGCAGCCGCCGCAGTTGCCGCCGAAGTACGTGCCGTGGACGTCCTTCTTGCCGAGTCTCTGCACGGCCAGGGCTTGCGACTTGAACTCGTCGAGGGTGGCCGGGCCCTTCTCCGGGTCGAGGCCGGCCTCCTTGTAGAGCTTCTTGTTCCAGAAGATCACCGAGAGGTCGAGGACGAACGGCATGACGTACTTCTTGCCCTCGAACGTGCCGGCCGCCAGGTGCCCCTGGTTGATCTTGTCGGCGTAGGGAAGTGCGGCGATGCTGTCGGTAAGGTCGGAGAAAAGTCCCGCCTTCGTCCAGTTCGGAACGTAGACGATGTCCGCCGCGAACAGGTCGGGCAATTGGCTGCTGCCGGCCGCGGCGCCGACCTTGGCGACGTAGTCGTCGTTCGGGACGATGGTCAGTTTCACCTGGTTCTTGTGCGATGTGTTGTACGCGTCGACGAGCGCCTTCGCCTGCAGTTCCAGCGGCGCGCGGGTCCACAGTGTCAGCGCCGCGCCGTCGTCGACGCCGTCGATGCCCGCGGCGGTCGGCGCCTCGGCCTTGGTGTCGTCACCACCGCAGGCGGCCATCGCCACCGCGAGCCCGATCGCGGCGACACCGGCGATGGCCCGCCGGAGTGTCCGGGTACGCAAAATAGCCTCCCATTCAGGAGTTTTCGGGGTTTTCGGTACTGGTATGTTTCGGTTAGCCTCCTCCCTTGAGCAGGAGGCAATGAACAGCGAGGATTGCGCTGGGCGACAGACTGGCCGACCAGCCGAAAACGTTTTCGAGAACGTAATACGGAGGAAAAACCGTTGTCAAGAGCTTCGATGGAGCCCGAACCGGCGCAGAGCGTCAACCGCGCTGTCACCCTGCGTGATGTCGCGAAGCTGGCCGGCGTCTCGATCGCGACCGCATCGAAGGCCCTCAACAACCAGCCGCAGGTCCGGGCGGAGACCCGGGCCCGGGTGATCCGGGCCGCCGAGCAACTGTCGTTCTCGCCGAACACGCTGGCCCAGGGTTTGATCACGCAACGTAGCGGAACGGTGGGCCTGCTGACGTCCGACCTGGAGGGCCGATTCTCGATTCCGATCCTGATGGGCGCCGAGGACGCGTTCGGATCGGACCAGACCTCGGTCTTCCTGTGCGACGCGCGCGGCGACACGGTCCGGGAGAAACACCACCTACGTGCGCTTTTGTCGCGCAGGGTGGACGGGCTGATCGTGGTGGGAGCGCGACCCGACGCGCGGGCCTCGCTCGGACGGGACCTGCCGGTGCCGGTGATCTACGCCTACTCCCCCTCGGACGACCCGGGCGACCTCTCGCTCGTGACCGACAACGTGGGCGGCGGACGGCTGGCCGTCGACCACCTGATCCGGCACGGGCGGCGCAAGATCGCGCACATCACCGGCGACGAGACGTACGGCGCGGCGCAGGACCGCGCCAAGGGCGCGCTGGAGCGGCTGGCCGAGGAGGGGCTCGAGCTGGCCGGCGATCAGGTGTGGTTCGGCTCCTGGTCGGAGGCGTGGGGCCGGGGCGCGACGCGGATGGTCCTGCAGCGCACGCCCGATGTCGACGCGATCTTCGCCGGGTCGGACGAGATCGCGCGCGGCGTTCTCGACGTGCTCCACCAGGAGAACCTCGACGTGCCGGGTAGGGTCGCGGTGATCGGTTTCGACAACTGGAACATCCTCGCGGCGAACGCGCGGCCGCCGCTGTCGACCGTGGACATGAACCTGGAGCAGCTCGGCCGGC
>KL571406.1:22390-23940 GCA_000715855.1 Actinoplanes liguriensis | reverse complement strand
GCGCCTGTTCGCGGCCATCGACGGCACGCTGGAGGGCGGCGTGGAGACGGTCGGGTGCCGCCTGGTGATCCGCGAGTCCTCCTCCTGACCCCCCTTGCCGAAAACCTTTTCATGCCGGAGGCTGGCCTGCCGTAGATAGTCCCCCATCTATGGCAGGTGAGTCACGTGAGACATCCCCGCACCTGGTTAGTGGTACTGGCGCTGCTCGTCAGCGCTCTGGTCGCGCCGCAATCCCCGGCGTCCGCGGCCACCAAGTCCGTCTACATCCCCTCCTACTGGACCCAGACCGGCGAGGTCCCCTGGTCGTCGAGCCGCAGCCTGCAGTCGAACAACTTCATCCTGCTCTGGGGTGAGAAGTCCGGGACCAGCCCGGCGAGCGCGCCGTCGCCGTACAACTTCGACCCGAACAGCATCGTCACGCAGCTGGAGAGCCTGTATTCGTTCTACGTGAACACCATGCAGTTCACGCCGGAGACCGGCCTGCTCGCCCAGTACAAGATCATCGTGATCGTCACGAACACCTGGAACCGCGCCGAGCTGAACGCGTGGGCCACCGGCGGCTCGGTCGACGGCACGGTCGGCGTGATCAACATCGATCCGCGGGCGGCACTGCCCGGCTCCTGGGGGCTTGCCCACGAGCTGGGACACGTGTTCCAGAACTACACGTTCCTGGGCCGCTCCGGATACGGCTTCACCGACGCGTCGGCAGGCACCTTCTGGGAGACCAGCGCGGAGTTCATGGCGATGCAGGCGCTGCCCACGACCGCCGCCGGTGACCTGTCGCGGTGGCTGCGCTCGGAGAACCTCTACTACAGCTCCAGCCGGCACCACTACGGCAACTGGATGCTCGCGCAGTACATCAAGGACCGCGACGGGCTGGCGATGTTCAACCGCATCTGGAACGAGGCCCGCAGCAACGAGCACCCGTTGGAGACTTACCGCCGGATCACCGGCATCACGCAGGCCGAGCTCAACCGGCGCGTCGGCGAATACGCGACCCGCACGGTCACCTACGACTTCGGCAACCGCGCGACGCTGATGCCGTTCATCACCACCGTGTACGGCGCCGGGTTCCTCACCGACGCGTACAACGGCGGGGGTGTCGAGGCCGTCGACCAGAGCCTCGGCCATTACCGGATCAACGACCGGATGGCCCCGGCCGACTACGGCTTCAACAAGATCAAACTGGTTCCGGCCAGCAGCGGCGCGCTCGTGAAGGTCCGTCTCAAGGGGCACTCCGAGACCGGCGCGTCCGGCTGGACCTTCGGCCTGGTCGCGAAGAACAGCAGCGGGACGGCGCGCTACTCGTCGCTGGTCACCGGCACGGACGGGCAGGTCGACTTCCAGCTGCAATCCGGCGAGACCGAGGCGTGGCTGGTGGTCACGGCCACCCCGGGCGCGGTGCCGCACTACGGGTTCCTCGACGGATACCCCAAAGCCCGGCGATTCCCGTACGAGTTCCGCGTCTCCGGCGCCACGCCCAGCGGCTTCGAGCCGGGCTACGTGAAACCGGCCGCCACCAACGGCGGTCACTGGCACAGCAACGGCGG
>KL571406.1:21701-22184 GCA_000715855.1 Actinoplanes liguriensis | reverse complement strand
GCAACGGCGGTGGCTGGGTCTCCGGCAGCGCCGGCGTCGCCGCGACCGCCTACGTCGGCCCGAAGGCGGCCGTCTACGCCGGAACGGTCACCGGCAACGCCCGCATCGAGGGCCTGGGCTGGGTCAACGGCGGCACCGTCGGCGGCAACGCGGTGGTCAAGGACAACGCCCTGATCCAGGGCGGCGCCAACCTCTCCGGCACCGTCGTCGTCGGCGGCGACGCGGAGTTCGGGATCGCGTGCAGCGCGGGAACTTACCTTCAGTTCGACCCGGACCGTGGTTGTGACGGCGGTGGCGGCGAGTCCGACATCAACCCGTCGCACGGCACGTTCGCCAGCGCCGACCTCGCCATCGCCGGCAGCACCACGGCGGCCGCGACGCGCTGATCGCCGCTGCCACCCCGGCGGCCCCGACGCGCTGATTGCCGGGGCCGCGTCTTCGGCGGCAACCTTCGCCGGTCCCGGCGGGTCAACGATCATGACG
>KL571406.1:19242-21513 GCA_000715855.1 Actinoplanes liguriensis | reverse complement strand
TGACGCCCCGCCGGGACCGGCGCCGGCGCTCTCACGGGCCGCACTGAACGCAGTGCACATCGGCGGGCGGAGTCTTGGCGGTGACAAGTTTCTTCAGCCAGTCGTTGAGGTGCACGCCCTCCACCGCGAGGTCGTAGAACTTGTCGGGCTCGAAGATCTGATGATCCGCCCCCGGCGCGGTGTAGCTGTGCAACGGCACACCGGCGGCCTCGATCGCCTTCTCGTTGGCGTCGGTCAGCGCCAGCAACCCACCCGGGTCACCGTGGGTCCATGCGGTCACCTCGGCATATGCGTGCGGGTCGTAGGCGAAGTCGAACCGCGCCAGCACCAGCTTCGGGTCGTGCCGGCCGGCCTGGATCCAGAACCGGGGAACCGCCCACCCGGCCGCGGTGACGCCCTGCACCACCCAGCTCGGCATCGCGGCGTAGGCGCCCCACGTCGTACCCAGAATCGTGGTGTTGAATTCTGCATTGTCGGGCCAGGCGCCGGATTGCGCGCCGAAGACCACGACCTGCGCCTTCGGCAGTTTGTCCGCGACCAGGCCACCATAGATCGGCGCGGCGACCGACCCCGCCGTCTTGCCGACGACAATTACCTGCTTCGCGTCGGGATACTGTGCGGCCAGGTAGTCGACGGCGGCTGTCCCGTTGACGTATCCGTGGTGCTCGACGGTCAGCTGGTCCGAATATTTGTGGGTGGAATTGCCCAGGTGGGCGTCGCCCGTGCAGGAACTGACATAGAGGAAGGAGTAGTCGGCGAACGGGTTGTCGGAGCGGGTGGTGTCGAAGATCCCGCTGCGGTTCTCCGGGTCGACGCTGCTCAGGTTCCAGGCGTAAGCGTCGTTCTCACCCTCCGAGTCCGTGCTGGTGAAGGCGCATGTCGAGGCCTCCCAGCAGACGCCGCCGCCATTCAGGAACAGGACCACCCGCGACGGGTCGGCGTGGCGTTCCCAGAAGTTGAATTGGCTGCCGTCGGCGCAGTGGCAGTCGCCCTGCGGCACGACCTTGGTCCATTCCATCGCCGTGTGCGAGGCGAACGCGGGGACCTTGTCGCAGCCGGCCAGCACGAGGGCCAGGATCGCCAGCAGGAAGAGCGGTCGTCTCACGGGCGGCTTTCTCGTCAGCGGCTTTCTCGTCAGCGGCTTTCTTATCGGCGCTTCTCTTGTCGGCGCTTCTCTTGTCAGCGGCTCTCTCGTCAGTGGCCTTCTTGTGAACGACCTTCTTGTGAACGGCTTTCTTGTCATGGCGATGAGGCTGCGGGGTCGCGGGGCGGGCGCGCATCCGACCGCGGTCGGGTTCGGAAACAGTACTTTCGACAGTGTCCGAGCGGTGCCGCCGCGGCCTAGATTCGTTCGCATGAGGCGATGGGCGGTGGCGCGCAGACCGGGATGGCAGGATGCCGGTCTCGCGTTCGTGCTGCTCATCGGCACCGCCCTGATGCTGGCCGGAATGCAGTCGGGCCGGGCCGCAGGCGTCACACCCGCGATCGATGAGTCGCTGGCCGGGGCATGGCCACTGATCCGGTGGCTCCTGGCCGGAGTCTGTCTGGCCGCCGTGGCCGTGCGCCGACGATGGCCGTTCCCGGCGCTGGTCGCGGCCCTGCTCGCCACCCTGGCCGAGATGGGCGCGGCGGCCGGTCCGGTGGTCGCCGACCTGGCCGTGCCGATCGTGCTCTACACGATCGCGGTGCAGCGCCGGCGCGCCGTCTCGCTCACCCTGCTCGGCGCGCTGCTGGCGGTGGTGACGGGCTGGTCGGCCTACACGGCGCTCGACGGCCGGACCGATGGCTGGCGCTTCGAGCGATCCGCTGCCGCCAACGGTGGGCAGCGTGTTCCGCCCGCGTCCGGCGGTCCGCCCGGCGACCTCCGGCAGGGGGGAGATCAAAATCCCGACGCTTATTCGGTACGGGACGAGAACGGCACCGTGCTCGGCCCGACCGACTGGGGTGGGTCGCTGCTGCTCGCGCCACTGCTGGTGGTGGCGTGGGCGATCGGGTGGGGCATCCGCAGCCGCAACGCCTACCTCGGTGAGCTCGTCGCCCGGGCCCGCGATCTGGAACGCGAGCGGGATCAGCAGGCCGCCCTCGCGGTGGCCGCCGAGCGCGCCCGCATCACGCGGGAGCTGCACGACGTCGTCGCGCACGGCCTGGCCGTGATCGTCATGCAGGCGCAGGGCGGGGTGGCCGCGTTCGAGAAACGGCCGTCGGACACGCTCGCCGCGCTGGACACGATCGTGGCGACCGGCCGGGCGTCGCTCGCCGACATGCGGCAGG
>KL571406.1:16715-19033 GCA_000715855.1 Actinoplanes liguriensis | reverse complement strand
GCCGCTGCCGGGGCTGGCCCAGCTGCCGCGGCTCGTCGACCAGGTGCGGCAGGCCGGCACACCCGTCCAGCTGCACATCGAGGGCGAGCCACGGCCGGTGACCGCCGGGGTGGACGTGTCCGCCTATCGGATCGTGCAGGAGGCCCTGACCAACACCATGAAACACGGCGGGCCGGGTGCTCGTGCCCAGGTCGTGGTGGCGTACCGGAGCAGGGATCTGGAGATCGACGCCAGTGACGACGGGCTCGGCGGGACGCCCGGCGAGGGATCCGGCAACGGGCTGCGGGGCATGCGCGAGCGGGCGGCGCTGCTCGGCGGTGAAGTGGCGGCCGGGCCGGGGCCGGGCGGCGGTTACGTCGTGCGGGCGAGGATTCCGTTCGAGCGGGTGGAGATCACGTGATCCGGGTGCTGCTGGTGGACGATCAGGTGCTGCTCCGGGCCGGGCTGCGGATGATCCTGGAGAATGCCGACGACATGGAGGTCGTCGGGGAGGCCGACGACGGCGCGGCGGCGACCGGGCTGGCGGTCGCCCACGAGCCGGACGTGATCCTGATGGACATCCGGATGCCCGAGGTGGACGGGCTGGAAGCGACCCGCCGGATCCGCGCGGCACTGCCGGCCGGCCCACGGATCCTGATCCTGACCACGTTCGACCTGGACGAGTATGTGTATTCCGCCCTGCGAGCGGGCGCCATGTGTATAAGAGACAGGTCACCCGGCGGTTGATCGAACGCCACATCGGCACGTCCGGGGATCCTCTGCCGCGCACTCTCGCGGAGCTTCAGGCGCTGACCGAGCGGGAACGGGAAGTGCTGGAGCTGATCGCCCGGGGACTGTCGAACGGGGAGATCGCCGGGCGGTTGTTCCTCACCGAGGGGACGGTGAAGGGGCACGTCAGCCGGGTGCTGGCCAAGCTCGGTCTGCGGGATCGGGTGCAGGCGGTCGTCTTCTCGTATGAGTGCGGTCTGGTCCGCGCCGGCAGCCAGTCGTGACCTCCAGCCCTTCTGCGCGGGGTTCACCGCCGGGCGCTTCGGTCCGGGCTCTGCGCGCAGTTGTCGCCCGCGCGGCAAGCGATCTCGACGACAGCTTCCGGCCCTGACTTGGCGCGGATCGGCCGCCGGGCGGGCGACCAGGCTGATCGGGCGGCGGGCCGGGCGGGGCGGGGCGATCGGGCGGCGGGCCGGGGCCAGGGCCGGGCGACGGCGCTCCCGGTCTCGGCTGGTCCGCCGGGCTACGGCACGCGGGCGACCGCGACCCAGCACATCGCGTCGGCCACGGACGTGGTCGTCTCCTCGCCGGGCTGCCACTCGACGCTCGAGACGATGCCCGGCTCGATCACCTCCAGGCCGTCGAGGAACGCCGCCACCTCGTCGCGGCTGCGAGCCCGGTAGACACCGTGCTCGCCGGTGGCGATCAGGGCACGGACCTTGGACTGGACCTCGCTGGGCAGGGTGTCGAACGTGCCGTGGACGATCACCACGTAACTGCCCGGGGCGAGAGCCGCGATCAGGGCTCGGACCGCGTCGTGCGCGCGCTGGTCGTCGTCGATCAGGTGCAGGACGCTGCCCAGCAGCACGGCGACCGGCTGGCTGAAATCGATCACGGCGCGCAGTTGCTCGTCGGCGAGCAGCCGCTCGACGTCCAGCAGGTCACCGTCGACGAACTCGGTGACACCGTCCGAGCCACTGACGGTCGTGCCACGGTGCTGGACACCGACGAGGGCGTCGTTGTCGACGTACACGATCCGGCTTGCCGGGTTTTCGCTCTGCGCGACCTCGTGCACGTTGGGCGAGAGGGGGCGGCCGGCGCCGACGTCGAGAATCTGGCGGATCCCCCGGTCGGCGACCAGATGACGCACCGCGCGGAGGACGACCGCCCGGCCCTCCCGGGCGGCGGCCATCATGTTCGGCAGCACGCTGACGATCGTCGCGGTGGACTCGCGCTCCGCGGAATAGTTGTCCTTCCCGCCCAGCCACTGGTTGTAGCGGCGCGAGGTGTTCAAGCCGCTGATGTCGGGCTCCGGGGGCATCGCGGCACCTCGCAGTGGTCGGAAGAACGGCTCCCGCCACTGTAGTCGTCACGGAAGCGCCACGGGGTCCGCCAGGTGCCAACCCGGCCCACACCACCCCGAAGCCGGTCCCGATCCCCGAGCTGGCACTGACGGTCGTCATGCGTGCCGAAAAGCGCCGTCAGTGCCAGCCGCGCGAGCAACCCGAGCCCTGTCCGCGAGCAACCCCGGCCCACTCCGCGAACACCCCCGAGCCCTGTCCGCGGGCGACCCCGGCCCTGTGTTCGCGGTGGGGCTGGCTCGCGGGGCG
>KL571406.1:15564-16472 GCA_000715855.1 Actinoplanes liguriensis | reverse complement strand
TTCGCGGGTGGGGCGTGACCTGCCACGGGACGGCGTGCGGACGGCGTGCGGAGGGAGCGTTGGGGGCGAGGGCGGCGGGGTGGGGACGTACGGGGAAATTGAAGTCGATCTTAAGTTTGAAATCTGACACGGGTTTGTTGATCCGTCGTGGGAGCGATCCCGTATCGATGGCCGAAGGCATGTCTATGCCATGGGGAAAGGCACAGGCCAATGTATCGGTCAAAGATCAACAAGTCGCGGCGCTGGCAGATCGTCGCGGTGGTCGGGGTCGCCGTGACCCTGGCCGGAATCGGACTCGGGGTGGCTTCGGCGGCGGAGTCGACGCCGACCGTCAACTGTCCCGAGGTCAAGGTCACCGTGGCGATCCCGGCGCAGGCACAGAACGAGGTCAAACAGAACCTCGCCCTACTGCAGACCCAGATCGACGAAGCCAACAAGCGGATCGCGTCGACCCAGGGTCAGGGTGGAGCGAACTTCATCCAGAACGCGATCCTCGGCCCGCTGAAGGACAAGCGGTTCTCGACGATCAACCGGATCGAGACGGCGATCGGCCGCAACGCCGCGAAGCCGAACCTCAACGCGGAAGGCCTCTCGGCCTGCACGCTGAACCAGAACGGTGGCGGCGGCGGTGCCACCGCGGCGCCGACCACGGCCGCGGCCACCACCGCGCCGGGTTCGAACCTCGGCATCCTGACGAACAGCTGCGACACCAGCAAGCTGCCCGCGCACGACGGTTTCCAGAAGGGCGACCGCTGTGTCAGCACCGAATTCGGTGAGGTCGCCTCGGCTGCGAACGACGCTTCACTTCTGATCACCCAGGCGCCGCGGCAGGTACGCGTCGGCCAGGCGTTCACGCTGCAGGTCAGCACCCGGAACCTGATCCGCGACCGCTTCCTGGCGGCCGGGCA
>KL571406.1:14703-15334 GCA_000715855.1 Actinoplanes liguriensis | reverse complement strand
GCGGGTACTACGTGGAGTCCAGCGTGCTGCAGAACGGCATCGTCCGTGGTCACTTCCACACCGCTTGCCGCATCCTGGCCAGCACGAACACGGCGCCCGCGCCGGATCCGGTCCCCGCGTTCTTCGTGGCGACCGAGGACAGCAAGGGTGGCAAGACGCCCGACACGGTGACCATCCAGGTGCCGGGGCTGCCGCAGGCCGGTACCGCGCAGTGCGCTTCGTGGGCGGGTGACGGTTCGCACCGGATCCCGATGATGGAGCGGGCGAACCAGACTCCGGCGATGGACGCGGTTCGCATTCAGGTCCGCTGATTCACTGACGAAAAAGACCGGCGGCCGTACGGAGGTCGCCGGTCTTTTTCGTCGCCCGGCCGAGACCCGGGCAGGCGGCCGGGCAAGGGACCGGGCAGGCAGTCGGGGCCCGCCGCATTCCGCCGCTCGGGGCCGGGTGGTGAGATGGCCGTGGGACCGCGGCTAGCACTGATCGACCGACGGCAATGCTAGGGTCGCGGATCGTGAAGCGTGTCCTGATCGGCCTGGCCGTCCTGGTAGTGGGACTGTGCTCCGGAATCGGCGTCTACGGCCAGGTCCGCCGCCACCACCGGGAGGCCACCGCCTGTCTCTTATACACA
>KL571406.1:13337-14508 GCA_000715855.1 Actinoplanes liguriensis | reverse complement strand
CCTCCGCGAACAGCGGCTGGCGTCGCGAACCCCGTTGCAGAAGGCCGTCTCGGCCGTCGAGCACGCGCGCCGGGTCGGCGATGCGAGCCACTTCGCCGTGGTGCCGAAGAGCCTGCCGCCCGGTCTGCTCCTGATCGAGCCGGTCGGCGATCCGGGTGAGGACGGCGTGACCGACGTCTACTCGTACGGGGGCCTGAAGGTCGTCGTGAAATACACGGCTGTCCCGGGGAAGCATCCGTGCGGCACCCAGACCTGCATCCGCGACACCGAGGTCGGCGTCGTGACGCCGGAGGCGCCGAGCCTCAGTCATGCCGCGATCTGGCTCACCGGCAACGCGTCGTCGGCGCAGCAGGAGGCCGATGTCCGGCAGTTCTGGACGAAGGCAGCGTGGGTGCCGACCGCCGAGGCCGGCTGGTTCACGAAGCTGGCCATCGAGGGCGACATCCCCTGACGAACCCGCGGCCGCCGAAAACCGAACACGCCGCCGCCAGGAAAGCCAACACGCCGCCGCCAGGAAAAGCGGACGCGGGACCGCCACTGCCGGCGGCCCCGCGTCACATCATGGTCGAAGAGCGATGGTCAGGAAGCGATGGTCCACACCTGACAGGGGTTGTTCAGCCACATCCACAATCGGGCCGCCGTGCCGTTGGCGGTGCCGCAGTCCTGGTCGTCGAGGACCATCCCGCTGTTCTCGACGACGAGCTCGTACTTGCCGTTACCGGCGGGAATCACCGCCCACTGCTGACACAGGTTGCCCAGTGACTGCCACAGGTCGACGGCCGTGCCCAGCGCGAGACCACAGTTCACCGCGTCGAGCACCTTGCCCGCGTTGACGTTGGTAAGTGTCCACTTGTTGGCGCCGACGCTGGTGAACTTCCACTGCTGGCAGGTGTTGCCGAGCGCCGTCCACTGGTCCACCGCGGTCCCGTTGGCGGTGCCGCAGTTGACCGCGTCGAGCACCTTGCCGCTCTGCGCGTTGGTCAGCCGGTAGGTGGCACCGTTGACCGGGAACGTGACGCTCTTGCTGTAACCGACCGAGACGATGTTCGCCTGGACCGAGTTCTCCGTGGCATCGCTCGGATAACCGCTGGTCATCACGCCTTCGAAGAACGAGCCGACCGAGCCGTTGCTGTTGTCGCCGCCGATGCCGAGGATGATCGCGCCCTGTTTG
>KL571406.1:12352-13083 GCA_000715855.1 Actinoplanes liguriensis | reverse complement strand
CCGCCGATGCCGAGGATGATCGCGCCCTGTTTGGTCATCGGCTTGTAGCCGGACTGTGTCGGGAGCGACCCGTTGTACCGCGTCGCCAGGCTGCCCGACTGCGCGTTGCCGTCCTTGATCGCGTACGTCGTCGTGCCGTTGTTCTTCAGCACCGCGGTGACGAAGGCGCTGTTGCGGCCGGTGTTCGCCGTGTTCGAGCCGTTGCCGCCGGCGAACAGGCCGTTCTCCAGGTCGGCCTGGACCCGCGGGCCGCCCGCGCACGGCGAGAACCAGCATTCGGTGCCGAAGTTGATGGCGTCCATGTCGCCGTTGCCGGTGTCGTTGTTGTTCGTCTCGGCGTTGCCGTAGTCGAAGCAGCAACGGTCGTTCACATGCGTGCCCTCGGTGACCATGTACATGCCTTCGGGCTGGCTGCCGGTGGCGATGCCACTGGTCGCGTTGTTGCGGTAACCGTTGCCGGCCGAGATGTAGACGCCGTAGACCTTGTGGCCGCCGGCCGTCACCGGCAGCGCGGCCGCGTTGGCGCCCTGGTCGGCGGTCGGGTTGGCGCCGCCGCCGGGGGCGATCGTCAGGTCGTTGTGCTTCGACGTCTGGTCGTAGATCTTGACGATCGTGCAGTAGGTGCCGGAGCAGAACGAGTCCTGCGCGGCGGCGTTCGCGTAGCCTCCGGCGGCGAGCGTGCCGATGTTGGTGGTGGCGCTGTCGGACCAGCGCTTCACCTGGTAGAGCGA
>KL571406.1:11488-12063 GCA_000715855.1 Actinoplanes liguriensis | reverse complement strand
CGAGGAGGGTGGTTGCGGCGGCCGCCAGCGTGGCACGCCAGCGGGAGCGCGGGGATCGATGCATGGGGGAACCTTTCGCGTGCGTGTGGGGCAGTGGCCGCGGTGGGCGGCGACTGCCTGGGGATCCACAGATGTGAAAGTTAACATCGATTTTCGTGGCTGTTTCGCGCTTGTCAAGGGGTCAAGTTGTGAACGCTAACTAGAACCCGTTGCGGACGCGGCGCAGCTTGCAGATCACGGCGTTCGCACCGGCCGCCGGCCGCGCACCCGGCCCCGTCATTCGGAGACGGCCGTGTAGCGGCCCCATTCCTCCTCCGCCTTCGCGTCCGAGATGTCGACGGCCACCCCCGGCAGCTCGTCGATCAGGCGCCGGGACAGCTCCGGCGTCATGAAGTGATGACTCAGGTCCAGAGTCTCCAGATGGGTCAGCGGCTGCCCGGCGAGGAGCGCCTCGGCGCCACGGTCGCTGAGCGTGCCCATCGACAGGTCGAGGGCCCGGAGCCGGGCGACGATCGGCGCCGCGGCAACGGCGGCCGCGATCTCGTCGGCGAGCTCGGCGTTGCACAGGCCGAGCC
>KL571406.1:8520-11219 GCA_000715855.1 Actinoplanes liguriensis | reverse complement strand
CCGCCGTACTCGTCGACGCCCAGCCACAGGTCGAGCGTCTCCAGCGCGGGCAGGTCGCAGTCGCCGACGGCCCGGACCACCGCGGCGGGGAGTCCCCCGGACTGGAACACCAATTCACTCAGCTTCTCGTGGCGGACCGGGGTCAGCTCGAGGCCGTCGGAACCGCGCACCCACAGGCGCTCCAAGCGGGGGAACGTGGTCAGCAGCGGTGTGACGTCGCCCTGCTGGATCCAGGAGATCTCGCATTCCTCGCTCGCCATCTCGCCGATGAACAGCGCCCGGAGGTTGCCGAGGCGGGTGGCGTTCCCGGTGAGCAGCTCGATCGGGAACGGGAAGCTCTGCGGTTCGCCCCAGTCCCGGACGATCAGCGCGGTGGGCCCGGCCGGCCCGGCGCGCTCCATCATCTCCTCGAAGATCGACGGGAATCGCTTGCGGTCGTCGAAGTCGGTGATCCGCCAGGCGACCGTGCCCGGATCCTCGCCGGTCTTCTCGTCCCAGTTCACCACCGGCAACCCGGCGAACGTGTCCAGCGCGTCGTGAATTCTCACCGGGGCTCCTCGGTGGTCGGAAGACAGCGCAGCGACGGTAACAAAAACCGCCGTCACCAGGATCGGGTCCGGAAGGGTTCAACCTTTTCCGGGGGAGGGCCGTATTTCCGGGCAGGTATTTGCACACCAAGTGCAAACAGACCGAGAGGGGTATCGATGTCTCCCAGGAGGTCCAGCAACCGTAGTGGCCCGCGGTCGGCGCGCAAGCGCATCGCGCTGGGTGGCGCCGTCGCGGCCGTGACCGTCGGCGCGCTGCTCGTGGTCCAGAACAGCTTCGCCGCGACGATTCCCGGACTGAGCGGATCCCGCCAGAGCGCCCAGTCCGGCAGCACCGCGGCGGCCGCCAAGGGATTCGGAGCCGCGGGCAGCGGGCTCCGGTTCTCCGGGCTCGGCGCCGCCACCCGCGTCGCGTCGACCGGCGACCAGCCCGGCAACTGCCCGGACGCGCACATCGTCGTCACCCGCGCCTCGACCGAGGCGCCCGGCACCGGCATCATCGGCTCGCTGGCGACCGCGGTGACCCGGGCCAGCGACCAGGAGATCACGGTCGAGGCGACGGACTATCCGGCGCTGCTCAACCCGTACCCACCGAGCGTCGCGGCCGGCACGAAGGCGCTGACCACGCAGCTCACGAACGAGGCGGCGAACTGCCCGGACACCAAGATCGTGGTGATGGGCTACTCGCAGGGCGCGCACGTGATCGGCGACGTCCTGGCGGGCACCGGCCGGGTCGCCGGGTTCACCGCGAGCGCGGCGATCTCCACGGACGTCTCCGACAAGGTGGTCGCGGTGATCCTGATGGGCGACCCGCGGTTCGTGCCGGGCAAGTCGTTCAACGCCGGCACCTCCCGGACGCAGGGCCTCTTCCCCCGTGGGAACGACGCTTCACTTGATGCCTTCGCGGACCGCACCCAGTCCTTCTGCGACACCGGGGACACGTTCTGCGCCAGCGGGGCGAGCGTGGCGGTGCATCTGAGCTACACGCGCAAGTACAACGGCGTCGCCGAGGACTTCGTGCTCTCGAAGATCGGCGGCTGAGCCCGCCCGGTGCGGCGCCTGCCGTGGTGAGGGCGCCGCACCGGTCTCAACGCGACAACGGAAGGACAATTCCTCCGGCGTACGAGGGGTTCTCCGCCTCGTCGAGCATCGCGGCAGCCACCGTCGCACGGCTGACCCCGGCCGGGATCAGGCGTTTCGGCGCGTCGCCGAGCGCGACAGCCCGGCGGGACGGGCTCAACGGCCCGTTCGTCAGCGGCCCGGCGTGGAACACGGTCCCGCCCGCTTCCAGCACCATCGCGTCCGCGGCGACCTTGTCGGCGAGCTGATCGCCGAGCATTCGCAGCAGCGTCCGGGTGAGCGGCCCGGCGGCCCGCGCGGACGGCCCGGTGCCGAACGCCCCGAGCCACACCACCCGCGGCACCCCGGCCAGGGCCGTCGCACCCGCGACGAGCACACCGGGCTTGTCGCCGCGAGCGATGCCGAGACCCGAGACGACCACCTCGCGCCCCTTCAACGCGGCGGCGATGCTCTCCGGGTCGCGCACGTCGGCGGCCACCCGGGACAGAAGAAGTGAATCCGGGATCGACATTCTTTCCGGGGTACGCGCGATCGCCACCACCTCGTGACCCCGCGCGAGCGCCTGCCGGGTCAGTTCGAGCCCCGTCGCTCCGGATGCTCCCAGCACGGTGATCTCCACGGTCACCGCACCGCCCGCAGAACCTCGAGGCCCGCCGCGTGCAGCCCGGGCGCCGCCGCGAGGTAGTTCTCACTGGCGATCTCCCACGGCTTGCCGTCCAGATCGGTCACCACCCCGCCGGCCTCCCGCACGAGCAGGAGCGGCGCGATGTGTGAGCGCAGGTTCTCGAACTGCCAGTGCAGGTCCATCCGGCCGGCCGCCACCTGGGCGAGCTGCTGACCGACCGGGACCGACGCCCGGACGTACAGGGCGTTGCTCATCATCGCCGCGACCGCGGCGCCCACCCGGCCGGCGTGCGCGGGATCCCGGTCGGGACGGCCCTGACCGGTTCCGGTCAGCGCCAGGCTCAGGTCGGCCTTCGCCGAGACCCGCAGGGACGACCCGTTGAGGAATGCGCCCCCGCCGGCGGTCGCGGTGAACATCTCCCCCACGGCCGGGCCGCTGTCTCTTATACA
>KL571406.1:7624-8350 GCA_000715855.1 Actinoplanes liguriensis | reverse complement strand
ATGTGTATAAGAGACAGGTCCCGGACCAGGCTGACCCCGATGTTCCAGTCCGGCATGCCCTGCACCGCGTTCATGTTCCCGCCGACCGGGTCGACGACCCACCAGTCCCCGTCCGGCATCGGCCCGGAGCCGTGCTCGTCCGACGTCCATTGCGAGCCGGGCAGCGCCTCGGTCAGCGCCGGCCGCAGCACCGCGGTGACCGCCTCGTCGTTCGCGCGCAGCGCCGCGAACAGCTCCGCCGCGCTCACCGGCGTGGTCGCCGGGCGCTTGACCTGGGCGGCGGCCGCGTGAACGGCCTCGGTTGCGACACTCAAGAAGTTCATGGATCAAATATCGAGCCAGTCGTCTGTTAAGTCCAATGCAACGTTGTTACTCTACGATTTACCGTCATGCAATTGGATCTGAACCTGCTCACGGTCCTGGACGCGCTGCTCGAAGAGGGCAGCGTCGCCGGCGCGGCCCAGCGGTTGCGGCTCTCCTCCCCCGCGGTCAGTCGCAGCCTCGGCCGGTTGCGGCGGCTGACCGGCGACGACATCCTGGTGCGCACCGGGCGGGCGATGACCCCGACGCCGTACGCGACGGCGGTCCGCGAACAGGTCGGCGATCTGCTGCGTCAGGCGCAGGGCGTGCTCACCCCGAGCCGCGAGCTGGACCTCGCCGGGCTCGACCGGGTGTTCACCCTGCAGTGCCACGACATGCTGGCCACCGCGCTCGCCCCGCCGTTGC
>KL571406.1:4088-7402 GCA_000715855.1 Actinoplanes liguriensis | reverse complement strand
GTTCCTGCCGGAGGCGGCCGTGGACACCGACGAGCTGCGGCACGGCCGGGTCGACCTGGAGATCGGGGCCGCCGTTCCCGCGCTGCCGGAGATCCGGCACGAGACCGTCGGCCACGATCGGTTCGTCGTGGTGATGCGGCGGCACCATCCGTACGCGCAAGGGCTTGATCTTGAGAATTTCGCCGCGCAACCGCACGTGCTGATCTCGCGCCGCGGGCGGCTGACCGATCCCGTCGATGCGATCCTGGATTCACATGGTCTGCAGCGCCGGGTCCTCGCCGCGGTCGGCACCGCCGCGACCGCGGCGAACATCATCGCCGGCAGCGACGCCGTTCTGACCACTCCGGAGCTGATGTGGCGCCCGCTGCTCACCGCGTTCGACCTGGTCAGCGCTCCCCTGCCGATCACGTTGCCGGCCGCGCCGATCAACTGCGGGTGGCATCAGCGCTACGACACGGACCCGGCCCACACGTGGCTGCGGGCCCAGGTCCGAGCCGCCTTCGCCCAGGTCCTAGCCCAGAAGTGAAGCGCGGTTCTCACCCGGAAACGAGCCGCGCCTCGCCCGGAAGTGAATCGTGGTTCCTCTACCGGGGGTAGTCGAAGAATCCGGCGCCCGCCTTCACACCCAGCCGCCCCTCGGTGATCATCTCGTGCAGCAGCGGCGACCTCTCCAGGTCGAGCGCGTCGGCCACGGATGCGATCACGTCCAGCCCGATCAGGTCGACCAGCTCCAGCGGCCCGAGCGGGTGGGAGCAGCCGAGCTTCATCCCCCGGTCGATGTCCGCGGCGGTCGCGTGCCCGTCCTCGACCATCCGGACCGCGGCGTGCAGATACGGCACGAGCAGCGCGTTCACCACGAACCCGGCCCGGTCGGCGGACCGGATCACCTGCTTGCCGAGCGACCCGGTGAGGAACTCCTCCACAGCCGCCACCGTCTCCGAAGACGTCTGCTCGCCCGGCACCACCTCGACCAGCGGCAACACGGTCGCCGGGTTGAAGAAGTGCGTCCCGACCACCCGCTCGGGGCGGCCGGTCCGCTCGGCCAGCGCGGTGACCCGCAGCGACGACGTGTTGCTGGCGATGATCGTGTCCGGGCGGGTCAGCGCCGCGTCCAGGTCGGTGAAGAGCTGGAGCTTGAGCTTCTCGTCCTCCGGCACCGACTCGATCACCAGGTCCCGGTCGGCGAGATCGGCCGGCGACGACGTGAACGCGATCGAGGCGAGAGCCCGCTCCGCGTCGCCCGCGTCCAGCTTGCCGCGCTTGACCGCCCTGCTCAGCGACGCGCCGATCCGTGCCCGCCCCTTCTCCGCCGACCCGGCCGAGGAGACCGCGACCAGAACCGGGATTCCGGCCTTGGCGCAGAGCTCGGCGATCCCGGCACCCATCGTGCCGCAGCCGACGATGCCCACCCGTTCGATCACGGCGTCCCCGTCCAGCGCAGCAGCGTGGCGCCGAGCGACATGCCGCCGCCGAACGCCGCCATCAGCACCAGGTCGCCCGGCTTCAGGTCGCCGTCGCGGTTGCCGGCGTCCAGGGCGAGGGCGACCGACGCGCTGCCGGTGTTGCCGTAGCGCTCCAGCGTGCGATGGGTCCTGGCGTGGTCCAGCCCGGACCGGGTGACCAGTTCGCTGAGCAGCACACCGTTGGCCTGGTGCGGAACGAAGTGGTCGACGTCGCCGAGCGTGTGACCGGCGCGTTCGACGAGCGTGCGGACCGCGCCGGGGACGTTCTCCATGACGAAGTCGCGCACCCCGCGGCCGTCCATCCGGAAGAAGTGCTCGTGTATAAGAGACAGACCCGGATCAGGCGCTGCGCGTGCCCGTGGCTGGACAGCTCGACATCGAGGAAGCCGCCGGTGGTGACCCCGCCGACCAGGGCCGCGCCCGCGCCGTCGCCGAGCAGCACGACCGTCTTGCGGTCGGTCACGTCGAGGATGCGCGAGTAGACGTCGGCGGCGACGACCAGCGCGTACGCCCCGGGTTCCTGCGCGACCAGGGCGCGGGCGAGGGCCAGTCCGTAGACGAAGCCGCTGCACACCACGTTGATGTCGAAGCAGGCCGCCCGGTCCGCGCCGATCGCGTTCTGCACCAGGTAGGAGGTGGGCGGCTGGGGCGAGTCCGGGGTGGACGTCGAGACGATCAGGTACCGCAGGGCGCTCGCCGGCACGCCGGCCTGCTCCAGCGTGCGGTTCGCGGCCTCGGTCGCCAGGTCCGAAGTGGCCTGGTCGGGGGCGGCGTACCGGCGGGTGAAGATCTGCGTCTTCCGCTCGATCCACTCGCTGGTGACGCCCGCGGGGCCGGCCACGTCATCGCCGGTCACGATCTGCTTGGGTACGTACGAGCCGGTCGCGAGGATCCCGATGGCGCTCATGTCACACCGCCGCCGTCGTCGTCGCGTACCGGCGCCAGGAAGTGAGTCGCGGTTCGCCGATCCGCTCACGTGCCGCGGGATCGGTCACTCCGGTCCCCTCCTCGGGCGCCAGGCCGAGCACGCCGACCTTGCCGATGTGCCGGTTCGTCTGCACCAGCCGCAGCGCCTCACCCGTCTCCACCAGCGGGAACACGTCGGTGAGGATCGGCACCAGGCCGCTTGTCGTACTCGTGCTGATACCCGGTGCTCGACCCGCACGTGACGACCACGCCGCCGCGCTGCACCACGTGCACCGAGGTGCCGAAGGTGGCGCGACCCACGTAGTCGAACGCGACCCGCGGGTCCTCGCCGAGCTCCGCGCGGATCCGGCGGCCCAGGCGCTTGCCGTACTCGATCGGGTCGCCGTCCCCGTCGCCGTCGCCCATGCCCAGCTCGCGACGGTCGATGATCACGTCGCAGCCCTGCTCGCGGAGGATCTCGGCCTTGCGGTCGGAGCTGACCACGCCGACCGCGACGCCGCCGCCGTTCTTGACCAGCTGCACGGCGTAGCCGCCCAGGCCGCCGGTCGCACCCCAGACCAGGACGACGTCACCCTGTTTGATCCGCGCCCCGGCGTCGCTCACCAGCATCCGGTACGCGGTCCCCGCGCACAGCGTGATCGAGGCGGCCTCCTCCCAGGTGAGGTGGGCCGGCTTCGGGACGAGCTGGGTGGCGCGCACGACGGTGTAGTGGGCGAGCCCGCCGAAGTTCGTCTCGTAACCCCAGGCGCGGCCGAACGGGCCCATCATCGCGTCGGCGTGCCCGCGCGGGTCCTGGTCGTCGACGTAGGCCGGGCTGACCATCACGTGGTCGCCGACGTTCCAGTGGCGGACACCGTCCCCGATGCGAACCACGACTCCGGCCGCGTCCGAGCCGACGATCTGGTACCTGTCTCTTATACACAT
>KL571406.1:2760-3893 GCA_000715855.1 Actinoplanes liguriensis | reverse complement strand
TGTGTATAAGAGACAGCTGCCGGGCGTACCGGCGCAGCGCGGTGAACGTGGAGATCGGCTCGAACATCGCCGACCACACCGTGTTGTAGTTGATCGAGCTGGCCATCACCGCGACGACCACCTCGTCCGGCGCCAGGGCCGGCATCGGCACCTCGTCGACGTGCAGCGAACGCCGTACGTCCTTGTCGGTCTCACCGTCGAACATGCCGGCGTCCTCGGCACGCAGGTGCGCCGCGAGGAAACGTCCGGGGAGCGGGATGCGGCTCAGTTCCTCCGGCGGAGCGCCGGAGATCACCGCTTCGGCCAAGGTATCCATGATCTCCTCGCGGTCGCGATCCGGGGCGGCGCCGTCAGCCGATCCCCCGCTGCATGCTGGCGAAGGCAGGGCTGTCGCCCCACCCCTGAACCACCCCTAAGCCGGTACGGCGATGGAGGTCACCACCAGCCCGTCCCGATGGACCCACCGGCCGTCGAAACCCTGTGGCCCGCCCGGCATGTGAATCAGAATTCGCGCGTGGAACGTGCCGTCCGCGCCGAGCTCGATGAGCGCCTCCTCGAACCTGAGGAACCGGCGCGTGATCGGGAACCACGCCTTGTAGACGCTCTCCTTGGCGCTGAACAGCAGCCGGTCGGCGGGCACACCCGCGTCCAGGCGCTGCACCATCGCGTGCTCCTCGGGCAGCGCGATCGCGTCCAGGACGCCGTCCGGCAGGGGCGCGGACGGCTCGGCGTCCAGCCCGATCGTGCGTACGTCGGCGGCATGGGCGACGGCCGCGCCCCGGAAGGCGTCGCAGTGCGTCATGCTGCCGACCGTGCCGTCCGGCCAGCCGGGCGCGCCGCGCTCGCCGGGCAGGATGGGCGCCGCGGGGACGCCCAGGTCCCGGAGGGCGAGGCGGGCGCAGTGCCGGACCGTGGTGAACTCGCGACGGCGTTTCTCCACCGAACGCGCGATCACCGCCTCCTCGGCCGGGAACAGCTCCAGGCCCGGCGGATCGGAGTAGAGCTCCGCCGTCGCCGTGTTCTCCGGCAGAAGCTCCGCAAGCAGGCCGGTCACGAGGCGGCCGAAGCGAGCGACGCAGCCGAATCGAGCGGCCCGGCCGGCGCGACCGACGCAACCGAAGCGAGCGGCCCGG
>KL571406.1:953-2579 GCA_000715855.1 Actinoplanes liguriensis | reverse complement strand
GCAGCCGAAGCGGGGCGGGCGGCGGCCAGGGCCAGCTCGGCGTCCGCGGCCGTGCCCGGGGCGCAGGACCGTCGCAGGGCCGCTTCCAGACGCGAATCCCGATCAACCTCCGCGCGCCGGGGCCGGTCGACCAGGGCCGCCGCCGCGGTCAGCCACTCCGCCGGCGCGGGGACCCCGAGGAAGCCCGCCAGGCGGGACAGTTCCGTGGCCGGATCCGCGACCAGATCCTCGTACGTCGTCATCATCCAACGATCCGGCGGCAACGCCAGCAGCTCCCCGGCGCCCTCGATCGTCATAGCCGCCCAGAGCGCGCCGAACGCGGTCACCGGGACGTCCCGCCGGACCAGCTCGGGCAGCGCCGACGGCGTGGTCAGCAGCCGGCCCAGCTCGGCCGGGATCAGCCGGAACTGCTCCGCCCCGAGCTCCTCCGGCGACGACACCCCGGCCAGCCGGGCGGCCTCGCGGCCGAGCAGCATCAGCCAGAACCCGGCGTGCCGGCTCATCGAGCGGGCCGAGTCCGCGCCGTCCCGGGTCAGGTAGACGAACCGGGCGTCCGGGAACGCCTTCCGCAGCTGGGGGACCATGCTCAGCGACCCGCCGGAGCGCTCCACCACAACCGGCCGGTCGAAGCGCCCGGCCAGGTGGGCGAAGAGCGCCTCGTACTGCTCGGCGATCGGCCGCGCGGGCCACGCCGGCACGACCCGGGCCATCTCGTCGTGGAGCGCGTCCGGGTCGTCGGTGAGCATCGGCAGCGTCATGTGGCAGATCGCCGGGACGCCCGCCTCCGGGGTGAACCGGCCCGTCGCGTAGGGATAGACCAGCTCGGAGACGCCGAGACCGCTGGACACCATCATGTCCACGGACGGGTCCGGCTCGGTGAGCATCCGCCAGAACGCCGGCCCGTCCGGCGTCCCGGAGAAGCAGTCGCGGTTGCGAACCGTGCTCAACAACTCGCTGACGCTGAGCACCTCGGGGTGCTCCCGCAACATCCGCGAGACCAGCGTGGAGCCGCACCGGCCGGTGCTGATGACGAACGTCGGAGCCATGGCCCTCTCCTAGCGGTTGAGCAGCAGCAGCTGGTCGCTGATCAGGTTGATCACCGCGCGCTGGTGCTGGGCGAGGTAGAAGTGCCCGCCGGGGAAGACGCGCGTCTCGAACGTGCCGGTGGTGTGCCCGGCCCAGGCCTTGACCTCGTCGAGCGACGCCTTCGGGTCGTTGTCGCCGGTCAGTGCCACGATCGGGCAGTCCAGCACCGGGCCCGGCTCGTAGCGGTAGGTCTCGATCGCGGCGTAGTCGCTGCGGATCGCCGGCAGGATCATCCGGAGCAGTTCGAGGTCGCCCAGGATCCGGGTGTCGGTGCCGCTGAGCTTCTTCAGCTCCTCGACCACCCCGTCGTCGTCGAGCTGGTGCACGGTCTCCTCGCGGTGCCGCGACGGCGCCCGGCGGCCGGAGGCGAACAGGGTGACCGGGCCGGTGCCCAGCTCCCGCTTCATCCGGACCGCGACCTCGAAGGCCACGGTGGCGCCCATGCTGTGCCCGAAGAACGCGAGCGGGCCGTCCATCAGCGGGCGCAGTGCCGCGAACGACTGGTCGGCCAGTTCGGCGATGGTGCCCAGCGGCTTCTCC
>KL571406.1:0-708 GCA_000715855.1 Actinoplanes liguriensis | reverse complement strand
CGCGCCATCAGAGATGTGTATAAGAGACAGAGCGTGGACTGCATGGCGTCGGAGACCGGGTAGAAGAAGCTGGCCGAGCCGCCGGCGTGCGGGAAGCAGACCAGCGTGACGCGGCTGTTCGGCTCCCGGTGGAACCGGCGGATCCAGGCGTTGTCGTCGTTCATCGGGTTGTCGCTTTCGTGTGTGGGTGCGGATCTGCCAGGGAGGTGAGCCACTGATCGACGACGGTGGCCGTCGCGGCGGCGTGCTCCTCCATGACCGAGAAGTGGTTGCCGGGGGTGTCCACGGCGGTGTGCGGAAGGGTCCAGGACGAGCGCCAGTCCCCGTCACGGGACCAGCCGAACATCGGCTCGGTGGCGCGGACGAGCAGCGTCGGCGCCTGGATCGGGGTCGGTTGCCAGCCGTGGAACAGGCGGACGTAGCCGCCCATCGCGGTCAGCCGGGTGTCGTCCATCGGCACGTAGCCGTCCTCGCGCTCGATCATGCCGCTGCTCAGCGCGCCCTGGATGCCGGCCAGCGCCTCGACGTCGTGCGAGTAGATGTCGATCAGCACCAGCCCGGCGACCGGCACTCCGGAGCGTTCCAGCTCGGCGGCGACGGCCTGCGCGAGCATGCCCCCGGAGGAGTGGCCCACGAGAACGAACGGGGATTCACTTGTCCGCGCCCGGATCGCCTCGGCCTGGGCCTGTCTCTTATACACATCTCTGA
>KL571405.1:3670-9385 GCA_000715855.1 Actinoplanes liguriensis | reverse complement strand
GTGGTTATGAGGCACGAATAACCACCGCCGGCACCAGCCGGACAGCGGGTCGCGCGGCCGGCGCCGGGGCCGACCGCGCTGCTCGCGTGCTGTTCCGTCAGGTTCTGCGGTACGCGGTGAAGTCGACCGTGCGGCGCAGGGCGAAGCCGAGCCGCTCGTAGAGCCTGATCGCGGTCACGTTCGCGGCGCCGGTGTGCAGGAACGGGGTTTCGCCGCGCGACCGGATGCCCGCCGCGACCGCCCGGATCAGCCGGGTCGCCAGGCCACGCCCCCGGTACGCCGCGTCGGTGCAGACCGCGCTGATCTCCGTCCACCCCGGTGGATGCAGGCGTTCCCCGGCCATCGCGATCAGCCGCCCGTCGTCCCGGATGCCCAGGTAGGTGCCGAGCTCGATGGTCCGCCGCAGGTAGGGGCCGGGCTGCGTGCGAGCGATCAGGTCGAGGATCTCCGGCACGTCGGCGGCGGTCAGCACGACCAGCGACGGGTCCGGTTCGGCGCGCAGGGACACGTCGACGAGCTGCACCCCCGGGATGCTGCGTTCCACCTCCCAGCCCGGCCCGGGCCGTTCGCCCAGCCCGGCGAGCATCACCGCCGAGCCGGCCGGGACGAACGCGTCCAGGTCCGTCCACGCGCGGGGATCCGCCGGGTCGCCGAGCGCGTGGAACGGCGCCACATCGCTGTGATATCGCGCCGCCTGTCCGTTGACCTGGGCGAACCTCGCATGCTCGCCGTGCAGCGCGAGCCACGCGGGGTTGTCCAGCGCGTGACCGGCCTCGATCGAGGTGGTCACTTGCCTTCCTTGGGCAGGCCGGGCGGGTTGATCTCGGAGGAGGTCACCGCCTCGTTGGTCAGGTTCCACCGCTGCAGGATCTTCTGGTAGTCACCGGTGGCGATCAGCTTGTCGACCGCCCCGCCGAGCGCCTTGACCAGCCCGTTGTCCTTCTTGGTGGTCAGCGCGATCTTGCCCTGCAGTGTCGCTCCCGCGCCCGAGTAGGTGCCGACGATTTCGAACTTGGGGTCGATCGCGACCTGGTAGGCGACGCTGGGGTTCGGGCCGAGGTAGGCCTCGATCTGCCCGGCGCCCAATGCCAGGTAGGTGGCCTGGTTGGTCTGGTAGTACTTGATGTTGACCGGCTTCAGGCCCTTCGCCTCGTCCTCCTTGCTCCACTCGACCAGGATCTTCTCCTGGTTGGTGCCGGAGCTGACCGCGACCGTCTTGCCGGCCACGTCGGCTGGGCCGGTGACCTTCAGGCCGGCGCCCTTCTTGGTGACGAAGGCCAGGTTGTCGAGGCGGTAGGTGGCGAAGTCGTACTTCTCCTTGCGCTCCTCGGTGACCGTGATGTTGGAGATCCCGACGTTGTACTTCGCGCTGTCCAGGCCGACGAACAGGTTCTCCCACGACGTGTTCTCGATGACCGGCTCCAGGCCGAGCAGACCGGCGACGGCGTAACCGATGTCCGGGTCGTTGCCGATCAGCGTCTTGTTGCTGTCTCTTATACACCCAGCGCCGCGAGTGCGTCGTCCTTGGCCGGGACGATCCGGTTCTGGTCGGGCGTGAGGTTGAGGGCGGGGCCCGCCGACGCGGATGGCCCAGCGGCCGCGGCCGCCGGTTTCTCCTCGGGCGCGGCGCAAGCGGTAAGGCTCAGGGTTGCCGCAAAAAACAAGACAAATGCTGATTTGGTACGCACGGAGCACTCCCATTTTCGTGTTTCAACTCAGAACTTTGGACAGGAACGTCCGGGTCCTGTCGTGCCGGGGGTTGTCGAGGACCTGGGCCGGGGGTCCCTGCTCGACGATCCGGCCCTCGTCCATGAAGATCACCGTGTCGGCCGCCTCCCGGGCGAAGCCGATCTCGTGCGTCACCACGATCATCGTGGTGCCGGCCGCGGCCAGGTCCCGCAGCACGTCGAGGACCTCGCCGACCAGCTCCGGGTCGAGCGCGGAGGTGGGTTCGTCGAAGAGGATCAGGCGCGGTTCGAGGGCCAGCGCGCGGGCGATCGCGACCCGCTGCTGCTGGCCGCCGGAGAGCTGGCGCGGGTACACGTCCGCCTTGTCGGCGAGACCGACGCGGTCGAGCAGGGCGCGGGCTCGTTCGTACGTCGCAAGCTTGTTCTTCTTGAGGGCGGAGACGGGCGCCTCGGCGACGTTCTCGAGGGCGGTGAGATGCGGGAAGAGGTTGAAGTTCTGGAAGACGAAACCGATCTTGGCGCGCTGCTTGAGGATCTGCCGCTCGCCGAGCTCGTGCAGCCGGTTGCCGGCCTGGCGGTAACCGATCAGTTCGCCGTCCACGCGGACCCGGCCGCGGTCGACCTTCTCCAGGTGGTTGATGCTGCGCAGCAGGGTGGACTTGCCGGAGCCGGACGGGCCGAGGATCACGGTGACCGTGCCGGGCGCGACGGTCAGGTCGATGCCGCGCAGCACCTCGAGAGTGCCGAAGGACTTGTGCACGCCGGTCAGTTCGATCATGCGCGGATCGCCGCCCTCAGTCGCTGCCACGGGGTCGGGGGCAGGGTGCGCAGGGCGCCGCGGGCGAAGTAGCGCTCCACGTAGTACTGCAGGATCGAGAGCAGGGCGGTGAGGATGACGTACCAGACGGTGGCGACCATCAGCAGCGGCACGACCCGGCCGTTCCGCCCGTAGATCACCTGGACCTGGTAGAAGAGCTCGCCGATCGCCAGCACGTACACGATGGACGTGCTCTTCAGGAGGTTGACCAGCAGGTTCGCCGCGTTCGGCAGGATCGCCCGCATCGCCTGCGGCAGCACGATCCGGAAGAACTGGCGGTGTCTCGGCAGGCCCAGCGCGGCGGCCGCCTCGTGCTGGCCCTGGTCGACGCTGAGCAGCCCGGAGCGGATGATCTCGCCGGCGAACGCGGCCTCGTGCAGCGACAGGCCGAGCAGCGCCGCGCCGAACGCGCTGACCAGGCTGGACGTGCTGAACGACCAGCCCGGCCCGAACGGGACGCCGACCTGCAGCCTGTCGTAGAGGTAACCGAGGTTGGCCCAGAACAGCAGCTGCACGATCAGCGGCACGCTCCGGAACACCCAGATGTAGGTCCAGCTCACCGACTTCAGGACCGGGTTGTGGGACAGGCGCATCGCCGCGAGCGGGATGCCGCCGAGGAAGCCGAGCACCGCGCCGGCCAGGGTCAGCTCGATGGTCAGCAGGAGGGCCTGCATCACCGACTTCTCCAGAAAGTAGCCGGTGAAGGTGTGCCAGTCCCAGCCGGGGTTGGTGGCCAGGCCATGGGCGAACTGGGCGAGCAGGATCAGCACCAGGCCGGTGCCGGCCCAGCGCCATGGATGGCGGGCGGGGACCACTTCCAGGTCGTCGCCGGTCGTCCCGGCGGGCCGTGGTGGGGATAGGACGCTCACATCGCTGACGGTAGGCAGCTCGCCGTGTTGCCCACAAGTCCTATCGGACTAATATGTTTTACGAGAAAGTTACGGCCATCCATCAAGCGAGACACCTATTGCCATAAAGTCCATCGGCACGATAGGAATAGCAGGCATTGCCACGTATCCCTGCCAGGAGTTTCCGTGACCACCTTGCTCGCACCTGCCGCGCCACCCGAGCGCGCCGCCAAGCCGGCGGCGGCCTCGCGCCGCCGCGTCGCCCTCCGGCTCCTCGCGTTACTCGTGCTTTACGTTCTGTGGGAGATCACCGCCCGGACCCTGGACAACCCGACGTTCATCCCGGGACCCGGCGCGGTCTGGCATCAGCTGATCGTCACGTCGACCGTCCACGACGGCGTCCGCGGATACAGCGGCCACCTGCTCATCGAGCACCTGGGCGTCAGCCTGCGGCGGATCCTCATCGGCTCGGCGATCGGCGTGGCCGGCGGCCTGCTGATCGGGGTGCTGCTCGGCACGGTCAGCTGGCTGCGCGTGGTCGCCGAGCCGGTGGTCACGTTCGTCCGGGCGCTGCCCCCGCTGGCGTACTTCAGCCTCTTCATCATCTGGTTCGGCATCGACGAGACCCCCAAGCTGTGGCCGCCGCCGCGGTGCACAACGCGCCGTCCGGGCTGGTCGAGGCCGCCCGTGCGCTCGGCGCCGGCCGGTGGCAGTCGATCCGGGACGTGGTGCTGCCCAGCGCGCTGCCGGAGATCTTCACCGGCGTCCGGCTGGCGGTCGGCGTCGCGTACTCCTCGGTGGTCGCCGCGGAGACGATCAACGGGGTGCCCGGCATCGGCGGCATGGTCCGCGACGCCCAGCGCTACTCGCAGACCGACGTGGTCGTGCTCGGGCTCTTCGCCATCGGCCTCTCCGGCCTGCTCATCGACGCCCTGCTGCGGATCGCCGAGGAACGGCTGATCCCGTGGCGGGGCATTAGTTAAGGAAAGTTCTCATGAAGAAGCTGATTGCTGCTCTCTCGGTCCTTTTTCTGGCGGCATGCGGCAACGGGGCTGCCAGCGGCGGGGGCGACGCCTCCAAGAAGTCCATCCGGATCGCCTACCAGGCGTTTCCCAGTGGAGACCTGATCGTCAAGAACCAGGGGCTGCTGGAGAAGGCGCTGCCCGACTACCAGATCACGTGGACGAAGTTCGACTCCGGCGCGTCGATCAACACAGCGTTCGTCGCGAAGAGCCTGGACATCGCGGCCATCGGGTCCTCGCCGGTTGCGCGGGGGCTGTCGGCGCCGCTGAACATCCCCTACCAGGTGGCGTTCGTCCTCGACGTCGCCGGTGACAACGAGGCGCTGGTCGCCCGCAACGGCAGCGGCGTCACCGACGTCGCCTCGCTCAAAGGCAAGAAGGTCGGCACGCCGTTCGCCTCGACCGCCCACTACAGCCTGCTCGCCGCGCTCAACCAGGCCGGCCTGAAGGAGAGCGACCTGACCATCGTCGATCTGGAGCCGCAGGACATCCAGGCCGCGTGGACCCGGGGCGACCTGGACGCGGCGTACACCTGGCTGCCCTCGCTCGACGAGCTGAAGAAGACCGGCAAGGTCCTGATCAGCAGCAAGCAGCTGGCCACCGCCGGTAAGCCCACTCTGGACCTGGGCGTCGTCTCCACCGCGTTCGCGGACGCGCACCCGGAGGCCGTCGACGCGTGGCGCAAGGTCGAAGCGCAGGCGCTGGACGTGATCGCGAACGACCCGGCGGCCGCGTCCAAGGCGGTCGGCGCCGAGCTCAACCTCTCCGCCGACGACGCGCTCAACCAGCTCAAGCAGGGCGTGTTCCTCAAGCCGGCGGACATCTCGTCGCCCGAGTGGCTGGGCACCGAGAACAACGTCGGGAAGCTTGCCGACAACCTGGTCAGCGCCGCCGAGTTCCTCAAGTCCCAGCAGAAGATCGACGCGGTGCCGGCCCTCGACGACGTGAAGAAGTCGATCTACGTGAAGGGCCTGCCCAGTGTCCTCGGGTGACGCCGCGGTCGCGATCGACGGGGTGACCCACTCCTACGGGGACGTCACCGCGGTCGGGCCGGTCGACCTGACCGTGCCGGCCGGTGAGTTCCTGGTGCTGGTCGGCGCGTCCGGCTGCGGCAAGAGCACGCTGCTGCGGCTGATCGCCGGGTTCGAGCAGCCCACGGCCGGGACGGTCCGGACCGCGGGCTCGGCGCCGGTGCCCGGCAAAGGGGCGGGACTCGTCTTCCAGCAGCCGCGGCTCTTCCCGTGGAAGACGGTCGGCGGGAACATCGCGCTGGCCCTGCGCTACGCCGGCCTCGACGCGTCACCCGCTCGCGTCGACGAGCTGCTGGAACGGGTCGGGCT
>KL571405.1:1373-3466 GCA_000715855.1 Actinoplanes liguriensis | reverse complement strand
ATGTGTATAAGAGACAGGTTGCAGGCGGACCTTCGCCAGGTCAGCGCGGCCTCCGGCCGTACCTGCGTCTTCGTCACCCACAGCGTCGACGAGGCAGTGTTCCTGGGCAGCCGGGTGGTCGTCCTGACGCCACGACCGGGCCGGATCGCCCTGGATCTGCCGATCGCCCTGCCCCGCACCGGCGCCTCGGCCGACGAGTTGCGCGGCTCCCCGGAGTTCGCCGCTCTCCGAGCCGAGATAGGCCACGCCATCCGAGACCGAACCCCCGTCTGAAGCTCCCCGGCTGGCTTTTTTGGGCGTGGATCTCAGCAGTGAGTGCCAGCCGGCGGCCCGCGGCTGTCCGGCTGGCACTCAGGGCTGTTCTTCGTCGGAAGAAGGGCCGGCCGGGCGGCTCAGGAGGGACTTGACGGCGGTGGCGAAAGTGGCGGGGTCGACGGGCTCGTCCCAGGCGGTTTGCAGGACCAGGCCCTGGTAGATGGCGACCAGAACCCGGGCCATGGCGTCGTCGCCGCCGAGGACCGCAGCGGCCGCCGCCCGGGGACCGTCCACACCGGCCTTGACCAGGGCGAGGATCTCGGGGGAGCGCAGCGCCTCGGCCCACACCTGGACGCCGAGCCGGGAGTCGTCACGGCCGACCGAGCGGAGAAGGTCGAGGTAGGCGGTGGCCGGATCCGGGGCGAGACGCGCTGCCCGCTGCTCGTGCCAGTCGGTGACGATCGCCGTGATCATGTCGTCCTTGCCGGTGAAGTAGCGGTAGACCAGCCCGGCGCTGATGCCGGATTCGCGGACGATGTCCTGCATGGACGTCCGGTGAAAGCCGTCGCGGGCGAAGCAGCGCGCCGCCGCCTCCAGGATCTGCCGGCGTCGCGCCGCGAGGTGCTCGTCGCTGACCTTGGGCATCAGAGGATCTCCGCCTGCGCGATGCGGTAGAACCCGGCGGCCGGCTCGTGCCGCCCGAGCGGTGATAGATAACGGTCAGCGGCCTCACGGGCGGAGAGGTCCAGGGCCAGCCGCATGTCCCGCTCGGCGACGTATCCGGGCAGCTCGGCGGGGACGAAGCCGAACGTCCAGGGCTCGCCGCCGTCCCGCACCACCGCGTGCCACTCCTCGACGCCGGTGACCTGGCCGTCCAGGGCCGCGCGATCGACGTACGTGAAAATCAGGGAACTTCCGGTGGCCGTGCTCGCCGCGACGAGCCGCATGGTCGCGTCGACCGCCTCGGCCGTCAGGTAGTTCGTCACGCCCTCCCAGATGATCACGGTCGGCTCCAGCGTCACGAACCCGGCGTTCCGCAGTGCCGCGGCGAGATCGCCGGTGATCAGGTCGACCGGCACGAAGTGGACGTGACCGCGCTTCGACGGGTGGACGGCCCCGCGGACCAGGCGTTCCTTGGTCGCCTGGGTCGCCGGATGATCGACTTCGAAGACCGGGACGGCGTCGATGCCGGGCAGCCGGTAGGCCCGGCTGTCGAACCCGGCGCCGAGCAGCACCACCTGCCGGGCGCCGCGGCGCAGCGCCTCCAGGGTGAGCTCGTCGATCAGCCGGGTGCGGGCGACCGCCGACGCGCGCGGTCCGGCCGGCCACCGCCGATCGAGGTAGCGCTCGACCCGGCGGCCGATCGCCGGCACCCACGCGAGCCCGGCGATCATGCGATGACTTCCGGTCAAGAACATGTGCGCGTACGGGTCGTCGACCACCCGGTCGTGCCCCCGCGCCGTCTCGAGGGCCCGGAAGAGCGCCACGTGTTCCGCCGAGCGACTCGTCTCGTTCCGCATGCCGCCGACAATAATGAATGAACGTCCACTTTTCCAGTGCGGGGTCATCACGCGCGCATCAGGGGTGGAATGACAGTGCCACCCATCGACAATCATTGATGAACTCGGATGCATGAGACGACGTGCCCTGGCGGCCTTCGCCGCAATCAGCCTCGCCCTGATCGCCTCCGAACCGGCGTCCGCCGCCGTCGACGAGAGCGAGTCCTCGGCCGCGTACGAGGTCTACGACGTACGCACCTCCGCCCAGCGCAACGCGATCGCCCGCACCGGCGCCGCCATCGACAGCGTCGAGCACGCCGTCGTGCAGCTGTCTCTTAT
>KL571405.1:0-1115 GCA_000715855.1 Actinoplanes liguriensis | reverse complement strand
CCCCCGCCGAGGTGCGGCGGTTGCAGCGTCAGGGCTTCACCGTCGAGCCGGCGAACCGGATCCTCGACTTCCCGTCCGGCGACTCGGCCTACCACAACTACGCGGAGATGATCGCCGATGTGAACGCGATCGTCGCCAAGTACCCGGCGATCGCGGCGAAGCGGGTGCTCGGCAAGTCGTACGAGGGTCGCGACATCGTCGCCGTGAAGATCTCCGACAACGTGGCGACCGACGAGGCCGAGCCGGAGGTGCTCTACGACGCGAACCACCACGCGCGCGAGCACATCACCGTCGAGCAGGCGTTGTACCTGATGCACGAGTTCACCGACGACTACGCGAGCGACAGCCGGGTCAAGACGATCGTGGACAGCCGCGAGATCTGGATCGTGCCGTCGGTCAACCCGGACGGCTCCGAGTACGACATCGCCACCGGCAGTTACCGGTCGTGGCGCAAGAACCGGCAGCCGAACTCCGGATCGACCGCGGTCGGCACCGATCTGAACCGCAACTACTCGTACAACTGGGGGTGTTGTGGTGGTTCTTCGAGCACGAAGTCCTCGGAGACCTATCGTGGGCCGTCGGCGTTCTCCGCACCCGAGACCAGGGTGGTCCGCGACTTCGTGGCGAGCCGGGTGGTCGGTGGGAAGCAGCAGATCACGGCGGTGATGGACTTCCACTCGTACAGCGAATTGGTGCTCTGGCCCTTCGGGTACACGACGTCGAAGACCGCGACCGGGATGACCACCGACGACAACAACGCGCTGGCGACCCTGGGCCGGCAGATGGCGGCCACCAACAGCTACACCGCCGAGCAGGCCAGCACGCTCTACATCACCGACGGTGACCTGCTGGACTGGCTGTGGGGGACCTACAAGATCTTCGCGTACACCTTCGAGATGTACCCGAAGACCTCGTCCGCCGGCGGCTTCTACCCGCCGGGCAGCGTGATCACCACGCAGACCGCCCGCAACCGGGAGGCCGCGCTGCAACTCGCCGAGATCGCCGACTGCCCGTACCGGGTGATCGGCAAGGAGAGCACCTACTGCTGAACCTTGACCTCGTCCAGCGCCTTGTCGATCAGCGCGGCGGGGCCGGGCTTGGCGAAGTAGTAGCCC
>KL571404.1:11375-13369 GCA_000715855.1 Actinoplanes liguriensis | reverse complement strand
GCCTGCAACCGAGCCGTTGCGCGGAATGGCTCAATGACCTCGACGGTGTGGACCTGGCTTGGCGCGCTGCTGATTGCCGCTTTTGCGTTATTCGCCTTCGACAGGAAGATTCCCGATCAGGTCAAGCACCGCAACCTGGCGCGCCTGGGCGCGGTCCTGCTGGCTTCCGGCATAGGCTTGGTACCACCCACGTATCACGTATACATCCATCACCGCCTTGAATCACGGCGTTGGTTCTGGGAGTGACTGGACTGACTTTCGGTGACAAAAACGGAGTAGCCGACTGACGCCGGGATGCAAATGTTGTCCGGCCCCAGGATGCCGCCATCACTTTCGCCAGCTGGTGGTGCGGAGGCCGTTGGCCCGCAGGGAGGCTGAGTAGGTGAGGCGGCCGGCGCCGTTGCCGGCACGCGACCCGGAGACGAAGTTTCAGGCGTCACTTGAGGCCGGTCGTCGGCCTTCTTGCATGCTGATAGGCCCAAGGCGGAGACCAGCGCCAAGCAGAGAACGGCGATGCGGCCAGCATGATTTTTGTGATTCACGATGCCGCCATTGCTGCAGCGGACGGTCACTGCGCCCTCGTCTTCAACCAGCCAAGTGTTTCATGCTGCGGCGCCACGAGGACCGGCAATCAGTAACTGGCCGCACCTCAGCGGCAGTATGGGTGGCGAGCACGCGGGTCGCGGCAGATCTGGATGTCTGATCAAGCCTGCGTTCGCCTTGGGCCGGGCACCTTCAGGAGACGGGCTGAAGCTGAACGAGGATCATCCAATTGGCGCCATCGACACGGCGTGCCGCCCGGACTCGGTAGGTGCCCGGGTGCAGTTCCACGACGAGGTGGTTGCCGCCTCCAACTTCGTTCCGGGCCAGGCCGAATCGAACAGCACGACTGGCCCGTCCACCACCCAGCGGACATCTTCATCGGCATCCCACTCCACGCCGTCTCGTACCGCTTGGCGCGCAGCGCTGATCAGGTCGTCCTGGTCATACGCCGCGGCCCAGCGCAGGAAGAGCCGTTCCGAGGGCAGGTACGTCGTCGTCGCCGGCTCGTCGCCCAGAACGAGCGCTTGCTGCTGACCGATGGCGACCAGGCCGATGTAACCATCGACCGAACAGGCCCGACCGTAATCTCCCCGATCCTCGCCGGGTCCATCCGTGCTATCGGCACCGGTCCACAGCGATAGTGCCGATTGCGGAACGGCAATCAGTGGTCCGCCACCCGACGAAACCCATGTGTACGGCAACGAACTCCACCTCCCGTGTCGATCTTGCCAGGACACGGGGACACTGCAGAACTTTGTCGGCGCCGCAGCGTTGACCGCCAGATGCGATAGCTGGCGACCGGCACGGACGGTGACAGTCGCCTCAGCGACGGCCCCGGGGACGGGTGACGGCGGGGCTCGTAGGGTGATCGGGTGAACGTCTACGACATCGTCGGCCGGCTGCCCTCGATTCCGGTGCTGCGCGACCGGTGCCGGGCACTGGCCGTTCTGGAGTTGATCCAGGGCACCGGGTGCGAGTACTACAGCTACACCGCCTGGGGTGACGACGAAGCAGCGCTGATGAGCAACGGCAGCGGCGACGAGTACACCATCGTCTTCGGCGAGGCGGGCGTGTTCATCAGCCTGTTCGACCACGAGTCGGCGATGTCGCCCTATGCCGCCAGTGACGATATGGCGCTCTGGCCGGGACTGCTCGACGGATTGCCGCTGTCTCTTATACGACTTGATCGCGACAGCGGTGCTGTGGCGGCGGGCCACCGACGACCGCTGGCACGCCGGCGACGGCATCACGTTCCCGCCGTCGCGCGGCCCCTACGACATCAGCCCGGACGGCACCGACCGGCTCGGCATCCTGTGCGACGACATCGTCGACGAGTACGTTGACTTCGCTAGTGACTACTACGAGACCGAGATCGACCGGGACGCGGTGGCGCACGTCGCGGCGCTGCGGCCACTCACCGACGAGGTGGTCCGGGCGCTGAACCCGAAGTC
>KL571404.1:5351-11070 GCA_000715855.1 Actinoplanes liguriensis | reverse complement strand
GCACGGAGGTGGCCGCGACCGGCTACCCGATCACAACAGCGGTCAGCCAGCGCAGTCCGGGCTGAAAGCGGGGGTTCGGCGTCGGCGATCACGCCGACGGGCCTGCTAGGCCCCGGGGAAGACCGGCCGGCGTGCATGCGAGGGCGTGCATCCACCGCAAGATCGGCCTGAACGCGGAGCCGCGGCTGTCACCGCTGGCCTGACCCTGCCGCATAGCTCGGGGCCGGTGGCAGGCGATGTACGGTCGAGCAGGATTCGACCTACTCCGCAAGGAGTCCTGTTGGCTACGTGATCAGCGAGGAGCCACTGTCTGTACGGTCAAGCCGGGCAATCGACAGTCTGCAGGATCTCACCCGACTCACCATCCAGCACGACTGCTTGCGCGCGGTGCGAAACCACGCCCCCAACAGCAGACAACGCCTGATCACAAGGTGTGACAGCATCGAACGATCCCAACGAGCCGTCGGGCTCTCCGGAAAGGCCGAACAGGACCAGCCCTGCCGTGATCATGAGCAGCAAGCGGCTATTGCGCCGGAGAACCCGGCTCGGAGCTACCTGGACCGGGGCGTCAAGATCGATGAGTGACACCTCGTAGATCCTAGGCGCTGACGCCCACGAGCCCTCCACACTTCATGAGCCAGAACCCTCAGCCGGCCCCACCATGCGGCCCCGTTCACCGATTACCTGGTGTCACCGCGCTGGCGGGAAGCCGCCGGGGTGCTCGTGCGCCTGGCGTTGCGCGAGCGATGGGACGCAGACCAGTGGAGTGTTGCCGTCCATGAACTGGATCGGACTCGCGATGACTTCCACTCCGCAGCGCGGCGCGGCCTCGGGGTCACCGGATCCGTTGACCAGTTCTCATTCCTTCGGGATCTTCACGGTGATGCACGGGTATCGATCATCGACGATCGGTCGGCCGGCGAGACTGCCCAGGCGGCCTGACGGCCGTACGAAGTCACCCCGCGCGCTGGGTATGACATGGGTTGTCAGCGGCAGATCAGTGAGCCGTCGCACGTGAGCCGCAGTAAAGCCAAACGAATTCGCGGATCACATCAGCGGACTGCGTTGGGCGATGCAGGTGCCTTGCTGTGGCTTGTAGGCGGGCTCCTCTGCGGGCTCCGTCCGCTAGAAGTCCTGCTCACCCCAGTAACGCAGGTTGAGCACGGCAGGTTCGATGTAACGCCAATGCGGGTCGGCGGCGATCGCGGCTCGAACGCGGTCAGACAGGGCGGCACGGCGCGAAGTGAGTTCGGGTGCAGAGGCCAGGTTCACGGCAGCAATAAGGGCGGCGTCGCACACGTATCGGTCGGGATCGTCGAGGTAGGTGGTGACGACGGCATAGAGGCGTGGCCGCATCGGGCGAAGCGGGCCGCCGATCGTCTCGACGAAGGGGTCATCGCCGAACGTTTCTCGCCACTGGACACCCATCGCGTAGCCGAGCGCAGACAACCAGCGCAGCAGCGCGGCAGGCAGCGGCCCTTCACCGTATTCGCGGGTGGGCTCAGGCTGAGCGCGAACCCGCGGATCAACGAGTGCCGCGGCGACGAACAGGGCCGCTGCAGGGGTCGCCTCGTAGATGGTGCCCTGGTGGAATAGGTCGTCCCACAGGTGGGAGAGAGCCCGCCGCGCGTCGTCGCGGTCACCGGTCAGTAGTCCGGTCAACAGCTGCGGGGTCTCCGGCCAGGTCAGCCCGTAGGCATGCACCAGTGCCCGCCAGTCGGTCTCTTCGAGAACACTTTCCGGACGCATCAGAGGGATCCTAGACATCTCGTACGCAGGGTCTGCCGCACGTGCAGGCGAGTGCACCAAACTCGCCGCCACTTCTACAGGTGGTTCTGTCGGTGAGGTCGAGGCGATCGCTCGGTCGTTTCCGAAGCCACGTGGCCGCGGCGAGAGTTTGTGTCGTTGCGTTAGCGGGCCACCTGCTGAACGGTAGGTGGAGTTGGAGCCAGATGAAGGGCAGCATGCCAGGGCCGAAATGCAACGCGCAGCACGAGAGTGGCCGGCGCTCCATCTCGCCGACCGGGTAGCTACCGAGCGATATCTGGACTACTGGATACACGACGTGTGCGGCTACACCAGGTAGCGCCGGGTCTAAGCGATCTCTCAGCAGCCAGCATCACCTGGCCCGGCTCAAGACCTACAAGGACCGTTCTCCGCTCCGGGCTCGAGCGTGGCGGCCGGACCCTGAGTGGTCTCCGGAATTACCCCGAGAACTTTCCGGAGCGGGCGTCGTCCTGAGGTCGGACGACGTGGCGGCGCTCGGCGGCGAGGATGAGCGGGTGCTGCGAATGATCTTCAAAGAGACGCTGTTCCGCTGGCGCAGGCTGGCGCTGGCCGGGGTGGCGGTGGCCCTCGGCGTCATGTTCGTCGCCGGGTCGCTGGTGCTCACCGCCACCCTGGGCGGGTCCTATGCCGACATCGCGCGCCGGGTGCACGCCGGCACCGACGTGTCGGTCAGCTCCGCCGACCTCGTCTCGGCCGCCGGAGTGCCGGCCGCACTGACCACCCGGATCGCGGGCGTCGACGGGGTGGGCGCCGTGACGGGCGTCGTGTCCGCCGACGGCGCCCGGCTGATCGGCGCCGGGGGCAAGGTCGTGCCGTCGCCGGACCGGGCCCGTCTGGGCGTCGGCTGGCCCGGGTTGAGCCAGGCCGCGCGGCTGCGGACGGGGCGCGCCCCGCGGGGCGACGGCGAGATCGCGATCAGCGCGGCGCTCGCCCGGGCGGCCGGTGTGCAGGTCGGCGACCGTGCCGGAGTTCTGACCCTGCTGCCCAGGCGCGCGTTCACGGTCGTCGGCGTGTTCGACTACCCCGACCGCGAGCAGCAGGTCGTCGCCTTCACCGAGCCGGTCGCGCAGCGGCTCATGCTCGGCGCACCGGGTGCCTATTCGTCGATCTCGGTCGGCGCCCGTGCCGGGGTGTCCGCGCCGGTGTTGCGGCAGCGGATCGCCGCGGCCCTCGGCCCGGATTACCGGGTACGGACCGGGGAGCAGGTGAGCGTGGCCGACAGCGCCGAGCGCGGCCGCTCGCTGAGCCTGACCAACAATCTCCTGCTCGGGTTCGCCGCGGTGGCCCTGTTCGTCGGCGCGTTCCTGATCCTCAACACGTTCTCGATGCTGATCGCGCAGCGCACCCGCGAGCTTGCGCTGCTGCGCGCGGTCGGCGCCTCCCGCCGCCAGCTGGTCGCCGCGGTCCTCGCCGAAGCCGCGCTCGTCGGCCTGGCCGGGGCGGGCGCGGGCCTCGCGGCGGGCATCGGTACGGGCGCGCTGGTGGCCCGGGCGCCGCTGGTCGTTCCGGGCAGCGCGATCGCCGCCGCCTTCGCCGTCGGGCTGCTGGTCACCGTTTTCGCCGCGCTGATGCCGGCGTTGCGCGCGGCCCGGGTAGCGCCGATCGCCGTTCTCCGCGACACGCACGCGCCCGAGCGGCCGCTGACCCGGCTCACCGTCGCCGCGGCCCTGGTGTCCGCCGCGGGCGCCGGCCTGCTCGGCTTCGGGTACGCCGGTGACAGCGCTGCGCTGCTGCTCGGTGGGGTCTGCGTCGCCTTCGCCGGCAGCACGATGCTCACGCCCGCCCTGGCGCGTCCGGCCGCGGGGCTCATCGGCTGGTTGTTCGCCTGGTCGGTGCCCGGACGGCTCGGGAGGCGGAACGCCCGGCGAAACCCACGACGCACGGCCGCGACGGCCGCGGCCCTGATGGTGGGCGTCGCGCTGCTCGCGGGCATCTCCACCGTTTTCGTCTCCGCGACGAGCAGTGTCGGGCGGCTCGTCACGGAACGGGTGCGGGCGGATCTGATGATCAGCGGCGACGCCAACGGGGCCGGTCGCGCCGGGTTCGACCGGGCGGTCCTGACCCGGATCGCTGCCCTGCCCGGCGTGCAGGCGGTCACCGGCCTGGGCGAGGGCGGTGCCGACATCGACGGGCAGCGAGCGTACGTCGAGACCGTGACCGACGTTCCCGCCCTGCGCGACATGCTCGGCCTGACCGCTGCCGCCGGCCGGATCGACACGCTCGCCGACGACCAGATCCTCGTCGACGAACGCAACGTGACCGCCGCCGGCCCGCACGTCGGCGATCGGGTGACCGTCCGGCTCCCGCGCGGCGAGGCCCGGCAGTACACCCTGGCCGGCATCTACACCGACACCGACCTGCTCAACGGCTGGCTGCTTCCGGCCTCCGCCGCGGCCGGTTTCCGCAGCGCCCAGCCGTCGCAGGCCTTCGTGCGCCTGCTGCCCACGGCCGACGTGACCGCGGCGAAGCGGCAGGTGGCGGCGCTGCTCGCGGACAGTCCCGAGGTGGGGGTGAGCGACCGGGGCGAATACACGGCTCAGCAGAACGCCAAGGCCGACCGGCTCCTGCGGACGGTGCAACTGCTGCTGGCCTTCGCCGTGGTGATCGCTGTCCTTGGCATCGTCAACACCGTGGCGCTGTCGGTCCTGGAACGCACCCGCGAGCTCGGCCTGCTGCGGGCGGTCGGCCTGAGCCGGGCCAGGACCATGATCATGACCGCCACCGAAGCCACCGTGATCTCGATCTTCGGCGCTCTGCTGGGCGTGCTGGTCGGGGCCGGACTGGGCGCGGCGACGATCCGGGCCCTGCGGAGCCAGGGCGTCACCGACCTGGTCGTGCCCGTGGACCGGATCGGCGTGTACCTCGGCTTGGCCGTGCTCACCGGCGTGCTGGCCGCACTGCCACCGGCAGCGCGCGCCGCCCGGCTCAACGTCCTGCGCGCGATCGCGCACGACTAGCTCAGGACCGCAACGGCGGGTCGTGGTCACACCCGGCGTGACCACGACCCGATCGCCGGCGTCGCTCTCAGCTGAAGAGGGCGCCGGCGATGTCGGCGTAGAAGAGGGCGGGGTCTTTGGACAGCGACGCCTTGACGTTGGCGGTGGGACGGTCCGCGATCACTTCGAGCTTGCCCGCCTCCAGGCCGTCCAGGGCCTGGCTGATGACCTCGTGGGGCGGGAGTTTCGGGATGTCGTAGCCGGCCATCATGTCGGTGTCGGCGATCGCCAGGGCCAGGGCGGTGACCTGGGTCTTCTGGTCGGCCAACTCCAGCCGGATGCCGTTGGTGAGCGACCACATCGCGGCCTTGGAGGCGGCGTAGCCGTTGCTGCTGGGGGCGAAGGCGTACCAGCTCAGCGCCGAGATGACGTTGAGGATGGCGCCGCCGGCGAGCCGGGGGGCGAAGGCGCGGGTGACGTTGAGGGTGCCCCAGAAGTTGGTGTCGAACTCGCGACGGATGTTGTCCGTGGAGGCGCCGAGCAGCGGGGCGTCGGTGGAGATGCCCGCGTTGTTGATGAGGATGTCGAGCTCGCCCACCTCGGCTGCCACGGCCTCGATCGACGCCGGATCGGTGATGTCCAGCCGCAGTGGCACGACGCCGGGGATGTCGATGCTGTCGGGGCGGCGGGCCGTGGCGTACACGGTGGTGGCGCCACGAGCGAGGAGCGCTTCGGCGAAGGCCTTGCCGAGACCGCGGTTGGCGCCGGTTACGAGTGCTTTTGTGCCGTTGATCTGCATGCCGCTACGGTAAAACCTCACATCGGTGTCAGAGGCAAGGTTTGCGAGACAGGTCACTGCGCGGCGAGCCGGTAGCGTCGGCGCCATGCAGATCCAGGTGGGCCGGGGCGACGACTCGTCGGTCTGTGTCCGGCAGCTGAACGATGACGTCGTGCGCCACGAGGGGCAGGGCGTCTGGCTCTGCCGTTGAGGCGGG
>KL571404.1:4698-5087 GCA_000715855.1 Actinoplanes liguriensis | reverse complement strand
GCCGCGCCGAGCGTCCGAAGTGGAGGTGGTCGGCCCACCCAGGGGCTGGGCACGGGCGGCAGACGGTCTTGCGCGGCGCATCGCCGGAATACGATCATGGTGTGGTGAACGGGGTTGGCTTCTCCGCCCGTAAGGCGCTGCTGGCCTTGGGCGCCTTCTGGGCGTTCGGCATCGTGATGCTGGTGGTGTCGCTGTCCGGCGCTGTCGGCCTGGACCGGTTCCAGGACGCCCCCACCTGTTCAGCGGACCAGGTGTTCACCTCGGCATACTGCCGGATCACGGTCGACGCGAAGGTGACCGCGGTGACGCGCGACCAGATCGTCCTGGACGTCGACGGCCGCCGGGTCACCGGCGAGATGAACTTTCACGGGCAGCTACCCGGCTACGAG
>KL571404.1:4166-4471 GCA_000715855.1 Actinoplanes liguriensis | reverse complement strand
GAGATGAACTTTCACGGGCAGCTACCCGGCTACGAGGCGAGCCGGCCGGCGCGGGTCACGATCTACCGGGGTGTTGCCGTTCACGTCGAGAGCGGCGACCTGAACCTCGACACGCTCGGCGCACCCGTCGACAGGACCGATGATTTCCGGCTGATCGGCCTGATCTTCCTGATCGGCGGCCCGTTCCTGGCCGGCGCCGTCGCCCTGCTCCGCTCCGCCCGCGGCGCCGTCACCCGATAGGCCGCCCGCTGCCGGTCCGCAGAGGCGGGGCGTCGTCTGTCTCTTATAAACATCTCTGATGGCGC
>KL571404.1:3454-3918 GCA_000715855.1 Actinoplanes liguriensis | reverse complement strand
CCGGTCCGCAGAGGCGGGGCGTCGTTCAATGGGTGAGCACCGTGCTGGCCGGCCCGACATGGAGGACGGTCCCGCCCACGATGCGCAGCAGCGCGCAAGGTCAACGGTCTACCCGGCGTCCTGCGCGTCGAGCCCCGCCTGACCATGAAGCGGATCAAGAGCAACTACTGAGGGCGGCCGGAGGGGGAGGCGGACCAGCACCAGGGTGCCGCCCTGCGGGGACGCGCCGATGTCGGCCGTGCCGCCCAGCTCGGTCGCGCGTTCGCGGATGCCGGTCAGCCCGACGCCCGCGCGGTAACGGGCCGGCAGCCCGCGCCCGTCGTCCCCGACCTCCAGGCAGAGCGCGTTCTTGCGGCGGCCCAGCTGCACCGAGCACTGGCCGGCCTCGGCGTGCCGGACCACGTTGGTGATCGACTCGGAGACGATGTGATACGCCGCGACCTCCACCGCGGCCGGCAGCGGCT
>KL571404.1:2370-3296 GCA_000715855.1 Actinoplanes liguriensis | reverse complement strand
TGTGTATAAGAGACAGCATCTCGACCGTGCCGCCGCCCAGGTGGAGGGCCCGTTCGCGGAGCGCCCCGACCAGGCCGAGCTGGTCGAGCGCCGGCGGACGCAGGCCGTAGACCAACCGCCGTACGTCGGAAAGGGCCTGTCGATGTGTCTCCGCGAGGCCCGCGAAGATCTGGGCGGCCTGCTCCGGGTCGGTCGCCATGATGCTCAGGGCCAGTTCGAGGCTCATCCCGGCGGACGCGAGCGTCGGCCCGAGCCCGTCGTGGATGTCGCGCCGCAGCCGCCGCCGTTCCTCCTCCAGGGCGGTGACCGTACGTTCCAGCGAGCGCTGCAGCCGGGTGGTGAGCAGCAGGTTGTGCGCGGTCGCGCCGACCTGCCGGGCGAGCACGTCGAGCAGCCGGGAGTCGCGGGCGCCGAACGGCTCCTGGCGCGGGCCGGGGTCGAGCACCAGCCGGCCGATCTCCTCGCCCTGGTGGACGAGCGGGACTTCGAGGGGCCGCCCGGACGGCCGCCCGTGTGAGAACGAGGGCAGGTCGAGCCCGTCGACCTCGATCGCCACGTAGGACAGCCGCAGGGTCCGGGCGAGCGTCTCCACCAGCCGGGCGAGGACCGATGCGACGGATCCGGCGGACTCGAGGCGCTGGCCGAGCACGGTCAGCACCTCGTACGGGTCGTCGCGCGAGCCGTACACCAGCCGCCCGACGACCCGGCGCAGATAGCGCTGCGTGGGCGAGAACGCGAGCGCGACCACCGCCGCGACCAGCACGCTCTCGCCGGCGCCGAGCGCGGCGGCCACCCCGAGATACCCGGTCATCAGCCCGACGGTGACCAGGCCCTGCACGAGTGGCCGGCGCAGGATGACCTGGATGTCGAAGAGCCGATAGCGCAGTACGGCCAGTCCCAGCGCGACCGGGAACGGCGCGAAGACG
>KL571404.1:0-2072 GCA_000715855.1 Actinoplanes liguriensis | reverse complement strand
CACGGCAGCAGCGGATGCCCGGTGATCCACTCGGGTATCCGGCCGAGCACCATGTACGACGCGGCCCCGAACCCGAACGCGTACACCGACCACCGCATGCGCTGCCGTGCCTCGGGTCCGGGCGCGAACCGGTACCCGGCCAGGAACGCGGCCCCGATCAGGAACGGGAACACGTTCGCCGCGGGCGTCGACAGCGAGACGAGAACCCGCAGGTCCGCCGGATGAGCGGTGAGCACCGTGCCCGCGTAGAGCAGTGGCGGCAGCAGATATCCGGCGACGACGACACCGCGGCGCACCGCGGGCCGCGGCCACGGCTCGGGGAAGACCGTCGCGAAGTGCAGCAGCGCGGACCACAGCAGGCAGGACGCGGCCTCGCCGACCAGACTGGGCCACAGCCGGCCGGTGACCACGTCGACGATCTGATTCGAGTACGGGAACGCCAGCCCGGACAGGAACAGCAGCAGCCCCATCACGTACAGGACCCGGGCGGCCGGATCCCGCGGGCGCCGCACGATGACGAACGCGCAGACGACCCACATCGCGACCCAGAACGGCACGGTCCACAGGTTGTCGCGCAGCAACTCCAGCAGCGGATAGCGGTGCAGCGTGACCGGGACGTCCAGGACCCGGTCGCCGCGCGCCACCGTGTACGTCAGTGTGTCCCCGAAGGCGAACGACGGCTGGGTCCGTGTCACCGGCAGCCCGTTCACGGCGGTCACCAGGTCACCGGCGTGCAACGGCCCCTCGGACTCCGCGACCCGCAGGCCGGTGGACGTCCAGTCCTCGGCGGTCGGCCTGGTCAGCGCGCCGTCGCCGGGGGCGAGCAGCCGTGCCGCCCACACCACGCCGGTCGGCAGGACGAACGCCGCGTAGGCTGCCGCCCGTACCCCAGCAAGATTTTTCATCGACGCACCGCCGGGAACATCGGGAGCCGACAGATGGCCGACCTTCGCGTGCTGCTGGCCGATGACCATCCGATGTTCCTGGCCGGCATGCGCCGCCTCGTCGAGGTCACGCCCGGCGGCACCGAGGCGGTCGCGGCCGCCGCGTCGCTGGCGCCGGACGTCGCCGTGCTCGACCTGCACATGCCCGGCCTGTCCGGCGTCGAGGCCACGCGCGCCATCACCACCTGCAATCCCGATATCGGCGTGGTCATCCTGACGATGATGGACGACGACGAGTCCCTGTTCGCGGCGATGCGAGCCGGTGCGAAAGGGTACCTGCTCAAGGGCGAGGGCCCGGCGGAGGTGGTGCGGGCGATCACGGCGGTCGGCAACGGCGCGGCGGTCTTCGGGCCGGGGATCGCGCACCGGCTGATCGACTACTTCGCGGCACCCCGGCAGGCGGCCGTGGAGGAGATCACCGGGCTCACGGCACGGGAGCGCGAGATCCTGGTCCTGGTCGCCGACGGGCACAGCAACGCGGCCATCGCCGAGCAGTTGTTCCTCAGTCCCAAGACGGTACGCAACCACGTGTCGAACATCTTCGCGAAACTGCACGTCGCCGACCGTGCGCAGGCCATGCTCCGGGCCCGCCGTGCCGGGTTCGGGAGCTGACGGCCAGGCGCAATCCGGGACAACAGTCGGGACTCCAGCACCATCCGCCGGGACACGACGGCTGGTTAGCGTGCCGCCATGACATCTTCGCAGCCGCCCGTACCGCCCGTCACGTTCGAGTTGCTCGGGCCGGTGCGGGCCCGGCGGGACGGGCGGGAGCTGCCGGCCGGCACACCCCAGCAGCGCGCCGTGCTGGCCGTGCTGCTGCTGCGTGAGGGCATGGTGACCACTCTCGACGAGCTGATCGCGGCGCTCTGGGACGACGTGCCGCCGGTCACCGCGGTTCCGATCGTGCGCACCTACATCTCCCGGTTGCGGCGCACGTTCGGCGGCGAGGCCGACATCCGCACCTACGGCCGCGGCTACCTGCTGCGGACCTCGCGTGCGGCGGTCGACGTCCGGCGGTTCCGGCACCTGACCGAGCAGGCGCGGCAGGCCGGCGGCCGGGGCGAGCACCGGGCCGCGTACCGGGACCTGCGGGCCGCCCTCGCGCTGCACCGCGGCTCGCCGCTGGCC
>KL571403.1:44976-48426 GCA_000715855.1 Actinoplanes liguriensis | reverse complement strand
TCCCGGCCGCCGATGTGTGGCGCGACCAGTTCGCCCCGCTGCGCCGGTGGACCTCCCACCCGCAGGAGCGCCTGCTCGCCGGCCTGGCCCGGGCCGCGCGGCTGTGGCCGGCGCTCGGCGACGCGCTGCACGGGGCGCGCCCGGCCGAGATGATCCTGGACACCGAGGGCGCGCACGGCTTCCTCAGCCACGCCGCGGTGCTCGAGGAGGCCGGCTGCGGCGTGCTGCTGCCGGCGTGGTGGCGGCGCAGCTCCGGGCTCGGGCTGTCGCTGCAGGTCCGTACGCCGGAGCCGATCGCGCACGTGATGAAGGACCGGACGACCGGCCTGCGCGACCTGGTCGACTACGAGTGGGGGCTGGCGCTCGGCGGCCGCACCCTGACCGAGGACGACCTGGCCGACCTCGCCAAGGCGAAGGTGCCGCTGGTGAAGCTGCGCGGGCGGTGGGTGTTCATGGACGCCGGGCGGCTCGCGGCCGGGCTCGCGTTCCTGGCCCGTGGCGGCGGGACGATGACCGCCGGCGACGCGCTGCGCGTGACCCGGCTGCTGCCGCCCGAGGATCTGCCGCTGCCGGTGACCGACGCGCGCGGCGAGGGGTGGCTGGCCGACCTGCTCAGTGGGGAGCTGGACGAGCGGCTGGAGCTGGTGGACCCACCGGCCGGGCTCACGGGCGTGCTCAAGCCGTACCAAATCAGGGGTTTCTCGTGGTTGGTCTTCATGGACTCCCTGGGACTCGGCGCGTGCCTGGCGGATGACATGGGGCTCGGCAAGACCGTGCAGCTCCTGACCCTGCTGCTGCACCGGCGCGACGGGCCGGCGCTGCTGATCTGCCCACTGTCGGTGCTGGGGAACTGGCAGCGCGAGGCGGCCCGGTTCGCCCCGTCGCTGCGGGTCAAGGTGCTGCACGGCGCCGACCGTTCGCTCTCCCTGGACGATGTCGATCTGGTGTTGACCACCTATGCGACAGCGGTGCTCGATGCGGACCTTCTCGCCTCCGTCGAGTGGGACCGGGTGGTGCTCGACGAGGCGCAGCACATCAAGAACAGCGCGGGCGCGGCCGCCCGGGCGGTCCGGCGCTTCCCGGCGCGCAACCGGATCGCGCTGACCGGCACCCCGGTGGAGAACCGGCTGGCCGAGCTCTGGTCGATCCTGGACTTCGTCAACCCGGGGCTGCTCGCCTCGGCGCACACGTTCCGGGCGCGGTTCGCCGTGCCGATCGAGCGCTATCAGGACGAGGAGGCGGCCGCCCGGCTGCGGCAGGCGACCCGGCCGTTCCTGCTGCGCCGCACCAAGGCCGACCCGGGCATCGCCGGTGACCTGCCGACCAAGCGCAACGTCCGGCACCTGTGCGGGATGACGACCGAGCAGGTCACCCTCTACCGGGCGGTCCTCGACGACATGCTGGAACGCCTCTCCGACTGGAACCAGGAGCGGCACAAGGGTGTCGTGCTGGCCGCGATGACCAAGCTGAAACAGGTGTGCGTGCACCCGGCACTGCTGCTCAAGGACGCGTCGCCGCTGCCCGGCCGCTCCGGCAAGGTGGACCGCCTGGAGGAGATCGTCGATCGGGCGCTCGGGGCGGGGGAGAGCACGCTGGTCTTCACCCAGTTCGCGAAGTTCGGCGGGATGCTCGCGCCGCACCTGGCCGCCCGTTTCGGGGTGAAGGTGCCGTTCCTGCACGGCGGGACGGCCCGCGGCGCCCGCGACGCGATGGTCGCCGAGTTCCAGCAGGCCGAGCAGCCGGGGGTGTTCGTGCTGTCGCTGAAGGCCGGTGGCACCGGGCTGAACCTGACCGCCGCCAACCACGTGGTGCACGTCGACCGCTGGTGGAACCCGGCGACCGAGACCCAGGCGTCGGATCGCGCGTTCCGGCTCGGGCAGCGGCGCGACGTGCACGTCCACACGCTGGTCTGCCTCGGCACCCTGGAGGAGCGGATCGACCAGCTGCTCGTCGACAAGGGCGTGCTCGCCGAGCGGGTCGTCGGGTCCGGCGAGGGCTGGCTGACCGCGCTGTCCACCACCGAGTTGCGCGACCTGTTCGCCCTGAGCCCGGAGGCGATCGTTGACTGACTTCGCACCCGCCTTCCTCGGCATGTTCGAGTCGCTGCGGATGGGGCCGACCTTCGCCCGCGGGCGGCGCGACGAGCGGGCCGGTCACGTGCGCAGCCTGACCGTGTCCAGCAGCCTGGCCGTCGCGCAGGTCCGCGGGCCGGACGACCCTTCCGCGTTCCGCTCGCGCATCGCGGTCCGGGCGTTCGGCGCCGCCGAGTGGGCGCGGGTCGAGTCGGCCCTGGTGCTCCAGGCCCGGTTCGTCGCCGGGCTGCTCGACGGGCGGATGCCACCGGGCATCGAGGCGGTCTTCGACGACGCCGGGCTGACACTGCTGCCGCTGTCGCTGGACGAGGTGGCGATGGACTGCCCCTGCGAGCGCTGGCCGGTGCCGTGCATCCACCTCGCCGCGACCATCTACGCCCTGGCCCGGGCGTTCGAGTCGGATCCGTTCGAGGTGTTCACCTGGCGCGGGCGGCACCGCGACGAGCTGCTGATGCGGCTGCGCCGTCTCCGGGAGGAGGCCGCGGTAAACGCCTCCGAGGTCGCCGATGATGCGAAAACGGCCACCCGGGCGGAAACCTCCGCCGAGCCGGAGCCACCGCTGATCGACTTCGGTGACCCGGACGCGTTCTGGGGCCGATCGCTCAGCCTCGGAGAATCGCCTGTTCAGGATGGGTCCGGCAGCCGTTCCGACGCGCTGCTGGACCAGCTCGACCCGCCGCGGCTCGGCCATCACGGGCGGCCGCTGACCGAGGTTCTCCGCCCGGCATATCGGAATCTCTCCGACACTTCGGGGGTCGGTCGAACGGACTAGATAGCCGGAAACGCCGGAACCTCCCGGACGAGCGTGGTGCGCTGAGTTCGCAATCAACGTATGTCCGGAAAAGGTGTGACATGAACAAGGCACAGCGTTTTCTCGCGCTCACCGGCATGAGTCTCGCCGCCGGCGCGATGATCGGCGTGGGTCCCGCGCAGGCCGGCCCGTCCACCCGGTCCGCCCCGTCCACCGGTCAGACGTCCGCCCGAGCCTCGGACTTCGGCGGCGACAACGTGGTCGGCTACTACCGCACCGAATGGTCGTGCGAGCGGGCCGGCTACACCGGCAAGCGGTTCCACGCCTGGTACGACTTCGACTGCGATCCGATCCGCTACGGATGGCGGGGCTGGGTGTTCCAGCTCGTCGTGGACGACGACGACTGGGGCTGGGACCAGTGGCGGGGGTCGTGGCCGGGCGGATGGCCGTACCGGCCGGACTTCGCGGGGCGGCCGTTCCGCATCCACGACGGTCACGGGCCCGGCGGGCACGGGGGACCGCCGTTCGGTGGCCCGCACGGCGACCGCAACGGCCCCAACAACATGGGTGACCGCAATGGTGGTGGCCCGAACGGGATGGGTGACC
>KL571403.1:43851-44702 GCA_000715855.1 Actinoplanes liguriensis | reverse complement strand
GATGGGTGACCGTAACGGTGGTGGCCCGAACGGGATGGGTGACCGCAATGGTGGCCCCAACGGGATGGGTGACCGCAACGGGCCGCCGCGCGACGGTCAGCGCCCCGCATCGTGGCCCAGGCCGTAGTCGTCGCTCCGATGTGAACGGGCCGCACCCCTGGTCAGGGTGCGGCCCGTTCGCCTACCAGCCGACCGGCACGTAATCCTTGAGGAAGCAGCCGTACACGTCCTCGCCCTGCTCGCCGCGCACGATCGGGTCGTACACCCGGGCCGCCCCGTCCACCAGATCCAGCGGCGCGTGGAACCCCTCCTCGTGCAGGCGCATCTTCGTCGGATGCGGGCGCTCGTCGGTGATCCAGCCGGTGTCCACACTGGTCATCAGGATGCCCTCGGCGAACATGTCCACCGCGCTCGTGCGGGTCAGCATGTTCAGCGCCGCCTTGGCCATGTTCGTGTGCGGGTGACCGGCGCCCTTGTAACCGCGGGAGAAGATGCCCTCCATGGCGGAGACGTTCACGACGTACCGCCGGGGGAACTTGGATTGTGTCATCGCCGGCCGCAGCCGGCTGACCAGGATGAACGGCGCGGTCACGTTGCAGAGCTGCACTTCGAGCAGCTCCAGCGGGTCGACCTCGTGGACCCGGTCGCTCCAGCTGTTCGTCGATGTCGTGTCCGGCACCAGGCCACCCGCGTCGATCGCGACCGACCGAGCCGTCAGCGCCAGGTCGGTGATCTGCTGCGCGGTCAGCGTCGACGCCCCCGAGGTCAGCACGGCCGCCGGGGAGACGCCGGCACTCCCGAAATACTCCAACTCGGGCAGCTTGCCGGCCGGCAGCGGCTCGGCCTCGGCC
>KL571403.1:42725-43646 GCA_000715855.1 Actinoplanes liguriensis | reverse complement strand
GAGATGTGTATAAGAGACAGGCCCCGGGGTGCGCCGCACCGTCTGCGCCGCGTTGTTCACCAGGATGTCCAGCGGGCCGCGCGCCGCCACCGAATCCGCCAGGCCCACCACCTGCGCCGGATCCCGCAGATCGATGCCGACCACGTGCAACCGGTCGATCCAGTCCGCGCTGTCCGGCATCGCGGTGAACCGCCGCACCGCGTCGTGCGGGAACCGGGTCGTGATCGTCAGGTCGGCGCCGTCCCGCAGCAGCCGCAACGCGATGTACATGCCGATCTTGGCGCGCCCGCCGGTGAGCAGCGCCCGCCGGCCGGTCAGATCGGTCCGCGCATCCCGCCGCGCGTGGTTCAGCGCGGCACAGTCCGGGCAGAGCTGGTGGTAGAACGCGTCCACCACGGTGTAGCGCTGCTTGCACACGTAACACCCGCGCGCCTGCTTCAGCACACCCGCGGAGGCCCCGACGGTCGCGCTCTTCAACGGAATCCCGGCGGTCTCGTCGTCGATCCGCCCCGGCGCCCCGGTCGCGGTCGCCTCGGTCACCGCCCGATCATTGTCCAGCACGGCCTGCCGCCGGTCCTTACGCCGCTGAATCTTCGCGGTCTTGAACAGCCCGGCCGTCGCGCGCCGCAGCGCCACCGCATCCGGATGCTCCACCGGCAGACTCTCCGCCTCGGCCAGAACAGCGAGGCAGACCGCCAAGCGATCCGGGTCCACGCCCACGGTCGGGTCACTGCCGGTCATCCGTTACTTCTCCCTCATCAGCCGCACTACCGCTGGCACTGTATTACCCGAGCCCCTATCGACTGCAAAATCACATTCCTTTTCCCCGTACGGCGGTGAGCCGCGCCACTCCCCGCGCCGCCCAGCGGGGGCCGCACGGTGTGCGCGGGCCGGGCGGCATCCGCGAGTCATGCCCCGGGC
>KL571403.1:39839-42436 GCA_000715855.1 Actinoplanes liguriensis | reverse complement strand
CACGCAAGGTGTGCGCGGGCCGGCGGCCGGTGCGGCATCCGTGGGCAGGGTCAGGAAGCGGTCGGGTCGGGGGTGCCGGGGCCGCCGTTCGTCGGCCGGTCCCCGTTCGACGCGTGATCCCCGTTCGTGGGGCGGTCGCCCTTGGGTGCGTGGTCCCCGTTCGTGGGGCGGTCGGCCTTGGGTGCGTGATCCCCGTTCGTCGGGCGGTCGTTGCGGGTCGGGCCGCTGTTGGCGCGGCGGGTGCGGTTCGCTTCGGGGGAGTGGTCGGCGAGTGTGGCCGGGCGCCTTCCCCCGGCCGCCGGGGGCTTCTTGCCGGCGCCCGGCAGGTCCCCGAGACTCTCCGGCCGCGGTCCGGCGGAACTGACCGGGCGGTTGTCCGCGGCGAGCCAGTCGTCGAGGCTCTGCGGGCGCGACTGCGCGGGGCTGCCGTGCAGCCATTCGTCGAGAGTCTGCGGTCGCCGGCCCGGACCCGAGCTGACCGGAATCGCACTCACCGGGGCCACATCTTCCAGCGTCTGCGGCCGCGGACCGGGGTCGCCGTGGAGCCATTCGCCCAGGGTCTGCGGTCGCCCGCCGTTCCCCGTCGCCGTCGTCTCGGCCGGTGCGCTCTCCCGCTCCTCGTCGATCGGTTCGTCAGCGCTCTGCTCTCCGGCCGGCTCCGCTGCGGTCGCCCCCTGCGCCAGCTCGTCAGCCGCCGTCTGCGCCGGCTCATTCGCGGTCGCCTCGTGTGCCAGCTCGTCGGTGGTTGCCGCCGGTTCGTCAGTCGCCGTCTGTGCCGGCTCGTTCGCGATTTCCGGGGCGGCCTGCTCGCTCTCCTCCGAGGTTGCAGCGGGTTCGTGCGCCGGAACGACGATTTCGTCGGCGCTGCCCGCGGCGATCTTCGAGGAGTCGGCCGGGATGGGCTCCGGCGTGTGCTCCTCGACCTCGGCGACTGCTGGCGCATCGGCCTCGACCAGAGCGGTCTCCGACGCATCATCCTCGGCCGCGGTGGTGTCCGGCGCATGAGCTTCGACCGTGCTGGTGTCCGGCGCGTCGGCTTCGACCGTCGTGTCGGGCGCGGTGGCTTCGGCCGTTGTGTCGGGCGCGGTGGCTTCGGCCGTTGTGGTTTCGGCTGCGGTGTCGTCCTCGGAGGCCGACCTGCGGGGCCGAACCGGTAGGTCCTCCAGAGTCGCCGGCCTCGCCGAGCGCGAACCATCCACTGCCGGAGTCTTGCCGCCCAGCCAGTCATCCAGCGTCTGCGGGCGCCGGCCGGGTGCCTGCTCATCGGGGTCCGGGACGCCGGTCGGAGCGGTGATCGGCTCGGCCACCGCCTTATCAGCCGTCTCGTCCTCGTCAGCGGTCTCGTCGACCGCAACCGTTTCTGTCTCCGCCGAGATGATCGGAGAGGGAGCCGGTGCGGCGAGCCAGGGGAAGTCCGAATCCGTAGTACCGGTGGCGTCACCCTCACCACCGACAATCCCGGCGATCCTAGGATCAGACATCCAGGTGAACGCGTCCGCGACCTCGGCTGGGATCGCGCTGACCGGCGCGGCCTCCGCTACCCCGTTGAGCCCAGCAGTGTTCGAGCCTACGGCCTCCGCAACCTGGTCCTGCTCCGCGCTTTCCAGCTCCCGGTCCTCGGCGTCCCGGGCCTGGATCTCCGGGTCCTGGATCTCCGCGTCCTGGCCTTGGCTTACCGGGTCCTGGACTTGGGGTTCGGCGTCCTGGTCCTGGGTCTGGTCCTGGGTTTGGGTCTGCTGGTCCTGGGTTTGATCCGTGGTGCCAGAACCCTCGGTCTCTGGTTCCTGGTCTTGCTTCGCAGCGTCCAGATCGGCGGAGTCAGGAAGGGCCAACACCACGGCTGCGTCCGGAGCCGCAGCGTCAGCCGTGGTCGCCGTTTCGGCTGCGGGCTCGGGCTCGGGCTCGGGCTGGGGCTCGGGCTGGGGCTGGGGCTGGGGCTGAGGTTCGGGCTCGGGCTGAGGTTCGGGCTCGGCCTGAGGTTCGGGCTCGGCCTGCGGCTCGACCTCGGTCTCGGGCTCGACCTCGGTCTCGGGCTCGACCTCGGTCTCGGCCTGGGGCTCGGGAACGGTGGGCTCGTCAGCCGTGGACGGGGTGTCTTCGGGTGAGGTGGGTTGGGGGTCGGGTGCGGCGGCGGCTACCGCTTCGGCGCCGGCGGCCAGGGTTGCCTCGACCTGGGCCCAGATGGCCTCGCTGTCGACGGGGTCGGGGGTTTGCTTCTCGGCCTCGGGAGTGTTCGACGCCTCGACCTGGTCCGATTGCTTCTCGGGGTAAGGCGCTTCTTCGGGCTGGGACGGGGGCTCCGCTGCCGGGGTGAGTTCGGCGGGTGGGGAGTCGGTGCTGGTGGAGTCGAGGCCGGTGAACTTGCGGGCCGCCTGGTAGATCGGCATCACCTGGGTGACGTCGAATGCTCCGCTGCCGGCCAGCGCCGGGGACGCCGTATCGCTGACGGCGGCCTTTGCCCACGGGTTGAAGCCGTCCTCCGAACCCTCCGCGGTCGGAGCCGACACCGCAGCGGCGCTGCCGACCTCGGCCGGGACCTCGTCATCGGTCTCGGCCGCTTCTGGGTGGTCGTCGTCTTCGGTCTCGGCCGCTTCCGG
>KL571403.1:37912-39628 GCA_000715855.1 Actinoplanes liguriensis | reverse complement strand
GTCTCGGCCGCTTCCGGGTGGTCGTCGTCTTCGGTCTCGGCCGCTTCCGGGTGGTCGCCGTTTTCGGTCTTGGCCGTGTCCGGGTAGTCGTCGTCTTCGGAGGGTTCCTCCTGGTCCGAATTCGGGGAAGCGGCCGCCGGTTCCTGCGCGGCTTCTTCCGCCCCGGCTTCATCATCCGCAAGGTGGTCGGAGGAGTCCGGCCGGCTGGGGGACTCGGAGATGACGGGAAGGATCTGGGTTCGGTCAGCCGCAAGGGCCTCGTCGACCGCAATGGGGGAGTCAGCCGGAAGGGGCGACTCAGCCGGAAGGGGCGACTCAGCCTGGTCAGGGGAGTCGGCGGCGAGGGGCGATTCAGCCGCGTCAGGGGAGTCGACGCCGGTGGGGCCGGCTGCGGCAGGGCTGTCAGCGGCTTCGGCCGAGTCGGCGGCGGCGGGTGTGTCGGCGGCAGGTGCGTCGTCGGGGTCGGAGGCCGGGTCCCAGACGATGATCGAGGTTTCGTCGGGTGCCGCTACCAGCGAATCCCCATCGGCCTCGACCACCGGCAGCACGGCCGTGGCGTCGTCCGCCGGCGGCCGCCCCGCGCGGTGTGCGGCGATCTCGTCGTACCGGAGGATCTCGGTCTCCGGATCGGCCGGCTCCTCGCCGGCGTGCTCGGCCAGTCCGGCCCGTTCCTGCAGGCGCCGCAACGGCCCGGGCGCCCACCAGGCCGCGTCCCCGAGCAGGGCGAGCACCGCCGGGACCAGCAACATCCGTACGACGGTGGCGTCCAGCACCAGCGCGATGATCATGCCGACGCCGACGAAGCGCATCGTGGTGATCGTCGACAGCGCGAACGCGCCGGTCACCACGATCAGCAGGAGCGCGGCGGCGCTGATCACGCGGCCGGTACGGGTGAGCCCGGTGCTGACGGCTTCGGCGGTGGTGGCGCCCTTGCTGCGGGCTTCGACCATCCGCGACAGCAGGAACACCTCGTAGTCGGTGGAGAGTCCGAAGACCACCGCCGCCATCAGCACCACGATCCCGGCTTCCAGCGGCGCCGGGGTGACGTTGAGCAGCCCCGATCCGTGTCCCTGCTGGAAGAGCCACACGAGCAGGCCGAACGTGGCGCTGAGGCTGAGCCCGCTCATCACCACGGCCTTGATCGGCAGCAGGATCGAGCCGAACGCGAGGAACATCAGCAGCAGTGTCGCCCCGGCGAGCAGCCCGACCATCAGCGGTAACTGGTCGCCGATCGCGTCGAGGCTGTCGACGTTGCGGGCGGTGACGCCGCCGACCAGGACCTGGATGCCGGTGGGGGCGGGCAGCGCGCGGATGTCGTCGACGGTCTGGCGGGCCGATTCGCTGAACGAGTCGGTGCTGCGCAGCGCGGCGTTGTAGACGAGGACGTCCTTGCCGGCGCCGGCCGGGTTGACCGACGCGACGCCCGGGATCTTGGCGAGTTGCGCGGCGAACTTCGCGGAGGCGGCGAACTTGGACGTGGCGGCCGGCGGGCCCTGCAGCACGACCTGCACGCCGTCGCTGCTGAACTGCGGGTACGACGTCTTGAGCGTCTCGATCGCGACCCGGGACGGGTCACCGGCGGGCAGCACCCGTTCGTCGTTCTCGCCGAACCGGACGTCCTTGATCGGCAGCGCGAGCACGATCAGCCCGATCAGGATGGGGATCGCCACGACGACCGGGCGGCGGAGCACGAACCCTGTCTCTTATACACATCTC
>KL571403.1:36345-37722 GCA_000715855.1 Actinoplanes liguriensis | reverse complement strand
GCCAGCCGTTGCTGCTGAAGGTGCGGCCGGGGAGCCGGACGGGCAGCTTGTCGACGCGCGGCCCGAGGATCGCGAGGATGGCCGGGAGCAGCGTCAGCGAGAGCAGCATGGCGAGGAAGACCGCGGCCAGACCGCCGTACGCCAAGGATTTGAGAAATCCCTGCGGGAAGAGCAGGAGACCGGCGAGCGCGGTCATCAGCAGCGTCGCGGAGAACACGACGGTACGCCCGGCGGTGCCCACGGTGCGCCGGACGGCCTCGGCCGGGTCGTGCCCGGCGGCCTGTTCCTCGCGGAAGCGGCCGACCATGAACAGGCCGTAGTCGATCGCCATGCCGAGCCCGAGCAGGCTCGCCACGTTCACCGCGAACGAGTTGACGTCGTGTCCGAGAGCGATCGCGTTCAGCACGCCGAGGGAGCCGAGCACCGCGCAGCCGCCGACAATCACCGGCAGGGAGGCAGCGATCAGCGAGCCGAAGATGAACAGCAGCAGGATCAGCACGATCGGCATCGAGATCAGCTCGGCGGATCCGAGGTCGTCGGTGGATCGCTGGTTGCTGGTGTGTGCGAGCGGGATCTCACCGGCGAGCTGCACGGTGGCGCCGTCGACGCCGAACCGGTTCGCGACGGCGTTGTACGCGTCGAGCTTCCCGGCGTCGTCGTCCCCGGCCAGCGTGATCACCGCGACCGCGCTGGACTTGTCCTTGGCGGCGTAGGCGGCGTTCTTCTTGTCCCAGTACGAGGCGGTCGCCGTCACCGACGTGTCGGGCAGCGCCGCCAGCCGGTCCTTGATGCGTTTCGTCAGCGTGGCGTCGTCGACCGTGGCGCCCCGCGCCGGGGTGTAGATCGCGATCACGTCGCCGCCCTGACCGCCGACGGCCTCGGCGACCACGTCGGCGGCGCGCGCCGACTCGCTATGGGGATCGGCGTATCCACCCTCGGTGAGCTGTCCGAAAACGCCCATGCCCCACACTCCGGCACCGAGCACCGCCACCAGCGTGACGATCAGTACCGGCCATCGGAGGCGGGCGACCCGCGATCCCCAGCCCGCGAACACCCTGTTCCCCTTTCCCGGTGGGTGACGAGGCACGCGCACCGGTCCCGTACGGAAAAAGCCTGAAAAATGTCTAGGAAAGACTCGCCGCTTCGAGTGCGACTCCACCGCAGTCGGCGTCGAACGACTTCTCGGTGATCCACTCGATGGAGATCTTGCCAGGCCTGGTGGCGCGGTAGCTGATGCTGTACCGCGCGGTCGTCATCGAGCTGTCCTTCTGGAGGATCCGGTCGGTCACCGTCTCCTCGCCGGTGACCAGGTCGCCGGTGGTGAGTTTGAGCTTGAGCAGGCCCTGCGCGCCGGAGACGCCGAGGTAGAGCCGCAGC
>KL571403.1:33980-36116 GCA_000715855.1 Actinoplanes liguriensis | reverse complement strand
AAGCCGTTGCCGGCGCCGCAGGTGCGGATGCCGCTGGTGGTGCCGTCGTTGCCGGCCGCCGGGGTGCCCCCGGTCCAGGTGAACCGTTCCGGGCTGAGGGTGTGCCGTTGCCGCGGCGCGACGGGCGTGCCCTCCAGGATGGCGAATCCGCCCTTGGCGTCGCGTTCCAGCGAGTACGTGCCGTCCTCGCCCCAGTGCACCCAGTCGATCGTGCCCTCGTCACTGAGATCGACGGTATCGGGCACCGCGCCCTGCTCGATGGTGATCGAGTTGATCGGCGCGGGACTGGTCGAGATCGACGGGCTGGGCAGCGGGATCGGCACCTGTTCCACCGTCGGGTCGGTGACCGCGCCGACGACCGGGTCGGCGTCGGCGTGCCCGCTGGAGCGGCTGACCATCGCCGCGACGCCGACCAGGACGACGACGAGCACACCGACGAGGATCACCACGGCCGGGCCGAGATGGTCCCGCCATGGGGGTTTGCCGGGCTTGAGCAGCACATCCGGCACCTCGATGCGGCGACGTCGCAGCAACGGTTCTCCAAATCCGGGGAGGAAGATCGGACGGCAGCGGGTGAAACGATCTCATCTTCCGTCGGAGGCGTGAAGGGCGGGATCGGGTACGGCCCATACGGTTGATCATCCGCCTCGGCGATTCGGGGGAGTTTCCTGCGGCTTCCGAGCTGATTCCGAATAATGTGTCCGGAGTTTCCGTTGTGCTCCCTGACGCTTATGCCGGAGGAACCCGCAGATGAGTGACCGGACCGAGGCGGCCGGGCGCCGCCGCCAGGCGATCATGGGAGGGGTGGCCGGCGCGCTCGTCTTCGTGGTGCTGGTGATCGTTTTCGCCGTGGTCCGCTCCGGCGACGACGACGACGAGCCGGCGGCGACGAACACGGCCAACGCGGCGGCGACGGCGGCTCCCGTGCCGCCCGCTTCGGCGAGCCCGGCGGCCGGCGGTCTCGCGCCGGAGCTCTCCACCGAGCCGGACGTCCAGGCCGGCACCGGCGGTCCCCTCACCAGCATGGTGATCACCGAGCTGGTCAAGGGCACCGGCCCGGTCGTGCAGAGCGGGCAGACCGTGACGTTCAACTACAAGCTGATCCCGTACCGGGGCGGTGCCGTGATCGACTCGTCGTGGAGCCGCGGCGAGCCGTTCACCTCGCAGATCGGTGTCGGCCGGCTCATCGCCGGGTGGGACCAGGGCATTCCCGGTCAGAAGGTGGGCAGCCGGATCCAGATGGACATTCCGGCGGCGCTCGCCTACAAGGACCAGGACCTGCGCTTCGTCGTCGACATCCTGGCCACGAAGTAGCGCCTCAGGGGGCCGGGAAGTAGCGCCTCAAAGCTCAGCCACCACGATGTCGAGCTGACGCGGCTTGCCCTCCGGGGCCGGTCGCTCCTCGACCGTGAACTTCAGGTCGCGCAACTCCGTGACCAGCTCGTCCACGTTCTCCGGCGCCGCGCCCTCGACCGCGAGGGCGCGGACCAGCCGCCCCTTGGTCGCCTTGTTGAAGTGGCTCACCACTGATCGTTTCGCGACACCGCCGACGACCCGCTCGTGCAGCACCCGCAGCGCCGCGCTTCCCGCGGGCGCCGCCCACATCGCCGCGTAGGCGCCGGACCGCAGATCCAGCACCGGCCCGTCCGGGCGAAAACCCTTCAAACCCTTCTTCCAGTACGCCGTGAGCCCACCCACCGGCGCCGGAAGCGTCACCCCGACCGAGCACCGGTACGCCGGGATCCGGTCACCGAGCCGCACCACACCCCACAGCCCGGAGAACACCACCGCGCTCTCGAACAGCCAGGCCCGCGCCGCCTCGTCGAGCGTCCCGGCGTCCAGCGCCTCGTAGAGCACCCCGGTGTACACCTCGACCGCCGGCGCGGCCGGGGCTTCGAGCAGCGCCGCGTTCCGTGCGATCTCCCCGCGCTGTCCCTCGCTGAGCCCGAGCACGTTCAGCGAGTCGGCGACCGAGCGCGCGCTGCTACGCCGGCACATCGCCACCAGCTTGGTCAATACCCGGTTGCGCGCCGCCCCCAGCTCGGGCAGCCACAGCTGACCCGGGTCGACCGGGTTCCCGGAGGTGGCGGCGGTCTTCCCCTCGGAGGGCGGCAGCAGAATCAGCACGTCGCGAGA
>KL571403.1:32292-33775 GCA_000715855.1 Actinoplanes liguriensis | reverse complement strand
CCCCCGGCCGGCCGGTCAGGCCGGGTCGTACGCGCCGGCGGCGAGCTCCTCGACCAGGGACCGGCGCGACGGCTTCCAGCCCAGCTCGCGGCGCGCCTTCTCGCCGGTCGCCTGCTGGTCGAGCAGCAACGCCTCACCGAACCCGCCGAGCCGCCCGAGCTCCTCGGCCACCACGCGCCCGCCGAGACCCAGCCGGTGGGACGCGACCTCGCCCAGCTCACGGACGGTCGGGTTGTCGCCGCTCACGCCGAGGTACACCGAGCCGCTCTCCGCCCGTTCGAGCGCCAGCACGTACAGCTCCGCCAGGTCGTCGACGTGCACGCTGGTCCAGTGCTGGGTGCCCGGCCCGACCAGGCGCAACGCGGCCGGATCGCCGGCCCGCTCGCCCGCGAACACCTGGGCGGGGATGCCGATGCCGTTGCCGTAGACGGTGCCCGGCTCGATCAGGATCGACCGGATCCCGGCCGCGGCCAGCACGCGCGAGTCCAGTTCCTCGCGCCACGCCACGATGGGCGGCGCGTTGCGCGGGGTGTCCTCGGTGATGTCCGGCGCCGAGCCGTGCACCCACACGCCGCCGGTCCGCAGGAACGTGGCGCCCGGGCGCAAGCCGTCGAGCACCGCCTCGGCGAAGGCCGTCTCGACCACGCTGCTGGTGGCGTCACCCGGGGACGCCGTGGCGATCACGGCTTCGGCGGTCGCGGCCGATCGACGTACGAGATCGAGGTCTTGAAGGTCGCCGGCGACGACCTCGGCGCCGGCCGCGCGCACGGCGGCCACCTTCTCCGGCGATCGCACGAGCGCCGTGACGGAGTGGCCCGCGGAGATCAGGGCGGGCAGGACCGCCGAGCCGATGTGCCCGGTGGCACCGGTCAGGAAGACGTTCATGGTGACGAGCTCCTCGCTCACGATCGGATGTGTCCCCAACCCTGCCGTCGCCGGGCGTTCGTGACCAACGAATAGTTCCGATTCGCTTTATCGCTCCGGGCGATTAGCATCGGCGCGTGGAGCAGCGTCAACTGCAGTACTTCGTGGCCGTCGCCGAGGAGCTCAACTTCACCCGCGCCGCCCAGCGCAGCCATGCCGTGCAGTCGACGGTCTCGGCGAGCATCCGGGCGCTCGAACGGCACCTCGGCGCGCCCCTGTTCGAGCGCAGCACCAGCCGGGTCACGCTCACCGACGCCGGCAAGGCGCTGCTGCCCGAGGCCCGCCGGGCGCTCGACGCCCTCGACCAGGCCCGCGCCGCGGTCGCCGGTCTGCGCGAGGGGCTGACCGGCAGCCTGCGGGTCGGCACACTCTCCGGCCTCACCGCCGTCGACCTGCCCGGCCTGGTCGGCGACTTCCGCGGCCGCCACCCGGGTGTGCGGCTGAGCCTGAGCATGGCCGCCGGGGGCACCGACGAGCTGCTGGCCGCGCTGCGCGCCCGCGAGCTGGACGTCACGTTCGTCGGCGTGCAGGCCGCGAGCGTGGCCGACCTGCGGCTGGG
>KL571403.1:31685-32141 GCA_000715855.1 Actinoplanes liguriensis | reverse complement strand
TGTGTATAAGAGACAGGCGCCTGCTCGTCCCGGCCGGTCATCCGCTGGCCGGGCGGTCCGCGGTGAGCCCGGCGGAGCTGGCCGACGAGCCGTTCATCGACCTGCCGCCCGGCTTCTGCAACCGCATCCGCACCGACAACGACTTCCGCCGGGCCGGCATCACCCGCGCGATCGCCGTCGAGGTCAGCGACATCACGACGATCCCCGGCTACGTCGAGTCCGGCATCGGGCTGGCCCTGGTGCCGCCGCTGGCCGCCGAGGACGGGCGCCGGGTCGCCTCGCTCGACCTCGACCCACCCGCCGCGTCGTGGACCCTGGCCGCGGCCAGCCTCGGCGGCCCCGCGCCGCGCCCGGCCGTGCAGGCGTTCCTCGACCTGGTCGACACCCACGTCCTGCGCCGCGACCGCTATTGAGAGCGCCCGCCACTGAGAGCGCCCGCCACTGAGAGCGCCCGCC
>KL571403.1:30155-31344 GCA_000715855.1 Actinoplanes liguriensis | reverse complement strand
TCTTTTGAATCTCACTGGAAATGCGGCAACACCTCCGCGGCGATCAGGTCGAGATGGTCGAGGTCCTTCTGGTCGATGATCTGCAGGTAGGCGCGCTCCACCGGATAACGCCCGAGCCGCTCCACCACCTGCGCCGGCGTCCCGACAAGGCCGTGTTCCTTCAAGAAAGGACCAGCTTTCCCGTACGCCGTGAGCCGCCGCGCCACCTCGGCGTCGTCCCGCCCGACGATCGTCGCGTGGACCATCGACATCGTGAGCGTCGCAGGGTCCCGCCCGATCGCCGCGCAGGCCACCCGCACCTGATCAAAAAACGCCACACTCTCCTCGGGCGAGGTGAACGGCGCGTTGAACTCGGCGGCGAACCGGGCGGCCAGCGCCGGAGTCCGCGCCTTGCCCTTGCCCCCGATGATCAGCGGCGGGTGCGGCTGCTGGACCGGTTTCGGCCGGCCGGGTGAGTCCTCGATCCGGTAGTGCCGCCCAGCGAATCCGAACGTCTCGCCGGGCGGCACGTCCCACAGCCCGGTGACGATCTCCAGTTGCTCCTCGAGCCGCTCGAAGCGCGTCACCGGCCCGGGGAAGTCCAGCCCGAAGGCCCGGTGCTCGGCCTCGAACCACCCCGCGCCCAGCCCCAGCTCGACGCGGCCGTCGCTCATCCGGTCGACCTGGGCGACGGTCAGCGCGAGCACCGCGGGATTACGGAAAGTAGCCGAACTGACGAGTGTCCCCAATCGGATCCGCCGGGTCTCCCGGGCCAGCCCGGCGAGCGTGATCCAGGAGTCGGTCGGCCCGGGCAGCCCGTCGCTCCAGTCGGTCTCTGCCAGGTAATGGTCGCTGCGGAAGAACGCGTCGAACCCGCACTCCTCCGCCCGCCGCGCCACCGCCAGCTGATCGTCGTAGGAGGCGCCCTCTTGGGGCTCGGTGGAGATTCTCAGCAACACTCAGTGATTCTACTGTGGTCAGAGCCGCACCGCGGTGACCGCGACGGAGACGTACGGCATCACGAAACTCCCGCCCATGGTGTCGATCACCGCCCCGGTGGCGTCCTGCAGCTCGGCGATCTGCGCGGCCGGCAGCCGGGTCAGCGCGCCGGAGGTCGGCATCTGGTCCAGATACTCCTCCCGGGTGTACGTCTTCTCCCACGCCACGTGCCACTGCTCCGGCTCCCCGAAGCCCCCGGCGGCCCGGATCC
>KL571403.1:25693-29897 GCA_000715855.1 Actinoplanes liguriensis | reverse complement strand
GTGTATAAGAGACAGCCGGAACACCTCGCCGAACCCGGCCGCCAACTCGGCGGGCAGGGTGAACGCGTGCCAGAACGGTGCGAGCCGGCCGCCCGGCGGCAACACGCGGGCGGCCGCCGCGGCCCCCGCGACCGGGTCCACCCAGTGCCACGCCGTCCCGGCCGTGACCAGGTCGAACGTGCGTCCGCGCGGATCCCAGTCCTCGATCTTGGCGACCTCCACCTCGATGCCTGTCGAGCGGGCGAAATCGGCCATCCGCGGGTCCGGCTCGACGCCGAGCACGGTGCAGCCGAGGTCGCGGAGTTGTCGTGCCTCGATGCCGGTGCCGCAGCCGGCGTTCAGCACGGCCCGGCCGGGGGAGGCGGCGAGGATCCGTTCCAGGAGCTCGACCGGGTACGGCGGACGGGTCCGGTCGTAGCGTGCGGCGTCCACGCCGAACGACTCGGCGGCGTCACGGAGGTTATGAGTGGGCATGCGCCCACTCTAGTGGGCAAGTGCCCACTCGGGAAGGCGGTACGGTGTGTCTGCTGGTCAACGCAGAAGGGATCGCCGGTGCCGACAGGGGTCGCCCTCCGTGACGTACGCCGTCAACTGTTCGAGGCCGCCGACCGGATCCTGCTGCGGGACGGGCCCAGCGGCCTGACCAGCCGGGCCGTGACCACCGAGGCCGGCTGCGCCAAGGGCGTCCTGCACCGGCACTTCGAGGACTTCGACGCGTTCCTCGCCGACTTCGTGCTGGACCGGGTCGAGCAACTCGCCCCGGAGGCGGCCGCCCTGGTCTCCAAGGCCGGCACCGGGACCGTGGCCGGGAACGTGACCGAGGCGCTGACCGCGGTCTTCGGCTCGGTGGCGGTCGCGATCGTCGCGCTGATCGCGTTCCGCGACGGGCTGCGCGCCCGGCTGCGGCACACCTGGCCGGCCGGGGTGCCGGTGCTCACCGAGGCCGCCGAGATGATCGGGGCGTACCTCGCCGCCGAGCGCGAACGCGGCCGGGTGCCGGTCGGCGCCGACCCGGACGTGCTCGCCGCGATGCTGATCGGGACCGGTCACATGCTCTTCGCCGATCGCACGGGCGCCCCGCCGACGGAGGAGGCACTGCACCGGATGGTCAGCTCGGTGCTGCGCCACGGTTCCGTCTGAACAGCAGGAAGCCGATCATCGCGAACTCGCCGATCGACGCGGGAACCGCCAGCACGGTCGTGGCCACCGTCGTGTCCACCGCGAGATAGGCGACGAACGCGCTGGTCACGTACCCGGCGCCGCCCACGATCAGGAGCAGGCCGAGCGGGCGCGGCAGCAGGCCCGACCGCCACGCGAGCCGGCCCATCGGGATCAGCCAGGACCGAAGAAGATGCTGCCCAGGCTCCAGGCCGCGGTGTTGAGGTCGGACAGGAGAAGGACCGGAGCCTCGCCGCCGGCCCGGACCGACGCCAGCGCCACGGCGGTGAACATCGTCCCGGCGAGAACGATCACCGAGTTGATCAGGCCGAACGCGGCCACGGCGGCGGCCTGGAGATCGTCGATCGGGCGGAACAGCCGGAAGAAGAGCAGCGCGGCCAGCGCCTGGGTGAGGACAACGCCCAGGTCGAGGGCGATGCCGAGCCCGGCGAGCGTCGGATGGGCGGCCAGGTTGGCGGTGGTCGCGGCCGCGTCCCCGGCGACGTACAGCCGATTCTGGATGATCAGGTGGCCGGCCAGGCCGGAGATGGCGAGTCCGAGATAGGTCAGGCCGGTCGCGCGGTCAATCCTCATACTGGAACACCTCGTCGAGTGGTTGCCGGAAGATGCGGGCGATCTGGAAGGCCAACTCCAGCGACGGCGAGTAACGACCCTGCTCGATCGCGATCACGGTCTGCCGGGTGACGCCCAACTGGCGGGCGAGGTCGGCCTGCGTCATGCCGCCGGTGTCCGCACGCAGCGTGCGGATCCGGTTGGTGACCTTGGTGGGTTTCGGCGCCATCGTGGTCAGAACCCGCGCCGGTAGAGCCGGATCTTGATGACCCCTTCGGCGACGGCGGCCGCGAGCCCGGCGAGGAACGCCAGGTTGCCGATCCAGAAGTAGTCGGCGCCGAGCGCGGCCAGGATGGTGACGCCGCCGATCCCGGTGCCGAGGATCGGGGTGGCGAGCCGCCCGCCCTGCCGGCTGATCTCCCTGTCCCGGACGTCGGCGGCGACCCCGCTCTTCGACTCGTCGCCGCGGCGGACCACGACCACGATCTCCACCACGATCGCGAAGATGATCGTGGCGATCAGGCTGACGAGCACCGAGAAGAACAGCGGCGGCACCCAGACGATCTCCGCGACCGGGGTCCGGAACAGCTTCGGCACCATGTACGTGTAGTAGAGAACCGACGACCCGGCCATCGTCGCCAGGCCGATCCACACCTGGCGTTCCTCTCTCGTCGTGTACAGCGGCTCGTCGTCGACCATGTCCATCACGCCTCCCGAGTCAAAAATGTTTGACATCCCGAAGGTAGGCGTCATCGATGATCGAAGTCAAACTTTTTTGACATGTGACGCCGTGCGGGATTCGGGGAAGAAGTGGCCCATGGATGTCTCGCTCGTCCACCGGGACGGCGCGATCATCGCCGCGATCCGGGGCAACATCGACCTGGACAGTGCCGCGCTGCTCGCCGAACGCATCGACGAGGCACTGAGCCGTCCCCACCCGCACGTCGTCGTCGACCTGTCCGGCGTGGAGTTCTGCGACTCGATCGGCCTCAGCACGTTCGTCGTCGGCCACCACCGCGCCCACGCGGCCGGCGGCTGGCTCCGCCTCGCGGCCCCGTCCGAGTTCCTCGAACGCCTGCTCGGCACGCTCGGCCTCACCGCCCGCCTCGGCGTCCACTCCACCGTCGACGACGCCCTCGCGGGACGCATCGAAGATCATTGAAGACCGATTTCCCGTACGGCCATGGCCCGCCGCCCCGCGTGACGAACCCGCGGCCCGGGTAAGTCGTCCGGCATGACTCCCCGCCCGGTCCGCGTCCTCACGGCCCTGCTGATCGCCACGGCCGTCGCCACCGTCGTGGTCGAGAGCCTCGTGTTCTGGTACACCCCGGACCACGGCGTCGGCTTCGTGGTGCGGACGGTGTGGGCCCTCGTCCGTACCCTCGGATGGTTGATCTTGATTGCCCAGGTCCGCCGGGGACGGGCCACCGCCAAGCCGCTGAGCCTGATCCTCGCCATGACCACGCTCTTCGCCGTCGGCCGCCTGATCGTCCCGCCCTCCGGCCGCCCGCCGCTGCCCGGGCTGATCGGATTCGGACTGCTCGCGGCGCTCTGCCTCACCGTGGTGGTTGTCCTCCACCGCCACCCCGCCGTCGACGCCCACCTGGCCCACCAGCCGCGCCGCCCGGTCCTCACCCGCGAGGGCGTGAGCTTGCGGGAGGCCCCGCCGGGCGACCCGTGGGTCCTGACCGCCCGGCTGGCCTCCTTCTCCTACAGCCCGTTGATGCTGGTCCCCGCCGTGACCGCGGTGGGCGTGCTACGGCACCGGCCGGAGTGGAGCCTCGCCGTGATCTTCTGGGTGCTGTCCGGCATCGGGGTGAGCTACGTGGCCCTGCTCTCCGCGTTCTTCCTGGCCCGAGGCAGCCACCGCGCCCGCACCGCGCTGACCTGGGTGACCCTGATGGTTCTGGCCTTCGACCTCCCGCTGTGCCGCATCCTGCTCGGCACCGACGGCCTGCTCCGCGACGGCGCCCCCTTGGTCGCGGCCGCCGCCCTGACTCTCTACGCCCTCCACCGCATCGCCCCCGCCCCAACCCCCGCACCCGCCACGTAACCTCCGGGCTGGCGCTGGCGGTTCCAGAGAGCGTTTTCGCGAGCCGTGAGTGCCAGCCGGGGTCGGGGCGTGCCGGCGGGGCTGGCTCAGGGGGCAGGCTTGTCCCGGGGTGGGATGTCGGCGAGCTCGCTGGGGGCGCCGCACAGCCGTAGCGCGCTCGCGGACAGGACGGTGTGCGCCTCGTCCGCGGTGAGGCGTCCGGCGGCGACCTGTTCGGCGGCGGTGCCGGTGAGTCCGATGACGGCGACAGTGAGCCAGCCGGCCGGCAGCGCGGGGTCGAAGTCGCCGCTGAGCTGGCCGCGCCGGACGAGCCGTTCGAGCATCGCGGCGCCGATCATGTGCGTGGCCTGGTTGCCGGGCGGGGTGCGGGCGAGGGCCGGCGTGATGAGGTAGGGGTAGCGGCTGTCTCTTATACACATC
>KL571403.1:24762-25463 GCA_000715855.1 Actinoplanes liguriensis | reverse complement strand
GATGTCGAGATACCGGCGCAGGGCCTCCACCGGCGGGACGGTGTCGAGCCGCGCAGCCTCAAAGGCGTCGACCGTTTCGACCCCCGCGGCCTCGATCAGCGCGGCGATCAGCGCATCCCGCGAGGCGAAGTGGGCGTAAACGGTCTGACGAGTGACGCCGGCCGCCTTGGCGAACTCCTCCATGCTGGCGTCGGGCCGCTCGCCGAGCAGTGCCCGGGCCGCGGTGAGGATGGCGTCGATGCTGCGCCGGGCGTCGGAGCGGCGGCGACGGGCCGGTGTGTCGGTCATCAGGTGGCATGTTACCGGGCTCCCCTCATCCTTGACATGATGTGAGACTTCGATAACTCTTACATCATGTCAAAGATGGGAACGGGCTCCGACGTGACCGCCCTCGGCCGCCCCTCGTACGGTATCGACGCCCCACCGATCCCGGCTCTGCTCGGCGCGGCGGGAGTCGCGTGCGCCGTCGCCGCCGCCAGGTGGCAGACCGGCCGTACGGCTCTGGCCGTCACCAGCGCGGTGCTGCTCGCCGGCACCGGCATCTACCTGCATACGACCCTGCGCGGCAAGTTCCGCGCCTGGGACGGCATCCTCGACCGCGCCGCACTCCGGGGCGACGAGCAGGTGCTGGATATGGGCTGCGGCCGCGGCGCGGTGCTGATCCTGTCTCTTATACACATCTCTGATGGCGCGAGGGAGGC
>KL571403.1:23720-24574 GCA_000715855.1 Actinoplanes liguriensis | reverse complement strand
CCCGGCGGCTGCCGCGGGGTCGGGCCGTCGGCGTCGACCTGTGGTCGATCGACCAGAGCGGCAACCGCCCCGAAGCCACCCTCGCCAACGCCGCCGCGGCCGGGGTCGCCGACCGCGTCGAGGTCCGCAGCGCCGACATGACGTCGCTGCCCTTCCCGGACAACTCGTTCGACGTGGTGACCAGCGCGGCGGCCATCCACAACATCCCGTCGGCCGAGGGCCGGCGCCGGGCGCTGGACGAGGCGATCCGGGTCCTGCGCCCCGGCGGCCGCCTGCTCATCGCCGACCCGGCACCGTTTGTCCGCAAGTACGCGGAGCACCTCGGGCAGGGCACGCCACGTTCACTCGGCCCGGGCTACTGGTACAGCGGCCCGTGGCTCGCCGTCAGCTTCCTCCAGGCCGTCAACCAGGACACCGGCGCCGCATGACCTCCGATGCCCGACGAGCGGCCGTTCAGCGACCACATCTACGTCGTCACCATTGGCGGGTCAGATCGTCGAAGAACTGTGCAACGGGGTGATTGCCGATCGTGCGCGCCAGGTCGTTTCGTCGAAGGTGGCGTGGCCGGCAGTTCGTCCTCGCGCCCGTCGCGCACCTCGATGACCATCCGGGCATTCTGCCTCAGGGTGGGAGGATGCCGGACGTGGAGACGGAACGGTTGCGCCTGGAGCCGATCGACGAGCGTCACGCGGACGACCTCTGGACTCTGTACCGCGATCCGGCCGTACGCGAATGGTACGGCGACTGGACCCGGGAGCAGATCGCCGCCGAGGTCGCCCGGATGGCCCGCGGCTGGCGGGTCGACGGCGTGCACAAGTGGATGGCCTACCACCGGGTCACGGGCGAGGTGGTCG
>KL571403.1:18668-23537 GCA_000715855.1 Actinoplanes liguriensis | reverse complement strand
ATGTGTATAAGAGACAGGGCTGGAGGTGGGCTGGGTTCTGCACCGGCGGTTCTGGGGGCAGGGCTACGCCACCGAGATCGGCCGCGCCGGCCTGGATCTGGCGTTCGGCGAGCTCGGCGCCCGCGAGGTGGTGGCGTTCACCGAGCCCCACAACCACCGGTCCCGGGCGGTCATGGAGCGGCTCGGCTTCCGTCTTCGCGGGGACATCGTCCTCGACGGCGAGCGTTTCGTGCTGTATGCCCTGGTCAGTTCGGCGCCGGGACTTTCACCGTCGTCTTGACGGTGGCCCGGTTGAGGTCGTCGACGCGGATGGTGAAGGCGATCTCGTACGTGCCGGGCAGCGGGAACGACACCGACCCGAGGGCGTGGTGCGGCGGGTTCAGCCCGAGCAGCGGCTCCTTGACCGCCTCCAGGTCCTGGTCGAGGAGTTTCGTGCTGATCTCCCATTCGGCGGGCGGCAGCGGCTTGCCCTCCGGCGTGTAGAGGAACGCGTGGACGGTGTTGTACTCGCCGAGCTCGACCGGGTAGATGTTGAACTGGAGCGTGTACAGCGGGCAGGTCAGCGTCTCCGAGATGCCGTTGCCGGTGACCGCGCCCGCCGACGCGCCCGACGTGCGACCCGGGTTGACCTGGACGAGGACGGCGCTCAGCCCGAGGATCACGACCGTCGCCAGGACTTCGATGCCGACCGTGCGGCGCAGCCCGGTGCCGGTCCGGGAGCGCTGGACGAACCGGCGCGCGACCGCCGCCACCCCCAGGACCAGGACGAGGATGCCGAGTTTGGTGAGCAGGAGACGGCCGTACCCGGTCTGATAAAGCGCCTCGACGGTGCCGACCTCGACGACCGCCTGCACGGTTCCGGCGATCGCCAGCCACAGGACGGAGAGCGCCGCCCACCGGGACCAGACCGGCAGTACCACGCCGAGGATCCGCCGGTCGGTGCCGCGCAGCAGGAAGGCGAGCAGCGTGATCAGCCCACCGAGCCAGAGGGCCATGGTGGCCAGGTGCACGACGTCGACCGCGACGGTCACGGCGGGCAGCGGGCTGGCGATCGAGTGCCCGGTCAACGGCCAGGTGGCGAGCCCGGCCGCACCGAGGGCCAGAACCAGGGCGCCCCGGGCCCGGCCGTAGGAAGAAGAAGGAACCAGGAAGAACAGGATTGCCAGTACGCCCAGCCGCGCCACCAGCGTCAACCCGAACCTGCTGGTCAGGACGTCGCCCAGTTCACCGGCGGAGACCTGCCACAGCGCGGCGCCGCTGCCCTGTTGCGCCTGCGTGCCGATCGCGCCCAGCGTGGCGGCCGCGGCCAGCGCGAACCCGGCTCTGATCAGGCGGGACACGCCCACGCGGGAGCGCCGGCGCGGCCAGAGGAACGCCAGGAACATCGCCGGGCCGACGATCAGGGTCAGACCGGCGTACCCCAGAAATCGGAGGGTGGGAACAGCGGCCCGGACCGACCAGTGGGTGCCGGTGGTCTCGGCGGCCTGGGGCCGTGCCGACGGCGCGCCGACCGAGAACGTGATGGCGCCGCCGACCGGGTGGCTGTCCGCGGAGATGACGCGATAGCTGATCAGGTACGTCCCGAGCGGGTGTTGCGCCGTCCGGACCGGGATGTGCAGCACCGCGCCGCGGGCCGTGGCCAGGCCGGAGATGCGCTCGCCGTCCGGCGCGATCACCTGGATCCGGCCGCTGACCGGCGTGATCGACTCGCTGAACGTGACAGTCACCTCACCGGGTGAGCTGCCCACCACACTGCCGGGCGCGGGCGTCGAGCCGACCGTCGCCGCGTGCGCGGAGGCCGCCTGCGGGGTGGCCAGCAGGGCTCCCAGCGCCAGTAAGAGCAGCACGAACAAGCGCGGAAGTTTCCCGGTCACGGAGGATAGTTCGGATGGGGGTGCGGAAAGGTTCAAGGGGTCCCGTCCTGGATACGATCCGGGAACATCCTTCAGGAGGCGCAGATGTCCGTCCACTCCCGTGCCGGCCGGCCCGCCGAGCCGTCCGATCTGATCGACGTGCCGAAGGTGGTCTCGCGCTATTACACCGAGCACCCGGACCCGGCGGAGGTGGCCCAGCGGGTCGCGTTCGGGACGTCCGGGCATCGCGGGTCCAGCCTGCGGACCGCGTTCAACGAGGATCACATCGCCGCGACCAGCCAGGCGATCGTCGAGTACCGGCGGGAGCAGGGCACCACCGGCCCGCTCTTCCTGGGACGGGACACGCACGCGCTGAGCGAGCCGGCGCAGGTGACGGCGCTGGAGGTGTTCGCCGCCAACGACGTGACCGTGCTGATCGACAGCCGCGACGGGTACACGCCGACCCCGGCCGTCTCGCACGCGATCATCACTTATAACCGCTCGGCCCGGGAGAAAGCGGACGGCGTCGTGGTCACGCCGTCGCACAACCCGCCGGCCGACGGCGGCTTCAAGTACAACCCGCCGAACGGCGGTCCCGCCGACACCGACGCCACCAAGTGGATTCAGGACCGAGCCAACGAGCTGATCGCCGGGGGCCTCAAAGACGTCCGGCGCGGCAAGCCGAAACCCGAGAAATACGACTTCCTCGGTACGTACGTGGATGATCTCCCGTCGGTGATCGACATCGACGCGATCCGGGACGCCGGGGTGCGCATCGGCGCGGATCCGCTCGGCGGGGCGAGCGTCGCCTACTGGGGCGCGATCGCCGAGCGGCACCGCCTCGACCTGACCGTGGTGAACCCGGACGTGGACCCGACCTTCGGCTTCATGACGCTCGACTGGGACGGGAAGATCCGGATGGACTGCTCATCGCCGTACGCGATGGCGTCCTTGATCTCCCAGAAGGACCGGTTCCAGATCGCGACCGGCAATGACGCCGACGCCGACCGGCACGGCATCGTCACGCCGGACGGCGGGTTGATGAACCCGAACCACTACCTCGCGGTGGCGATCGGCTACCTGTACCGCAACCGCACCGGCTGGTCGGGGAGCGCCGGCATCGGTAAGACGCTGGTCTCCTCCTCGATGATCGACCGGGTCGCCGCCGACCTCGGCCGCACGCTGGTCGAGGTGCCGGTCGGCTTCAAATGGTTCGTGCCCGGCCTGATCGACGGCTCGATCGGCTTCGGCGGCGAGGAGAGCGCCGGCGCCTCGTTCCTGCGCCGCGACGGCTCGGTGTGGAGCACCGACAAGGACGGGATCATCCTCGACCTGCTCGCCTCGGAGATCATCGCGGTGACGGGTAAGACCCCGAGCGAGCACTACCGGGAGCTGACCGAGCGGTTCGGCGCGCCCGCCTACGCCCGGATCGACGCCCCGGCCACCCGCGAGGAGAAGGCCATCCTCGGCAAGCTCTCGCCGGAGCAGGTGACCGCGAAGGAGCTCGCCGGCGAGCCGATCACGGCCGTGCTGACCAGCGCGCCCGGCAACAACGCCCCGATCGGCGGCCTCAAGGTGGTGACCGATTCCGGCTGGTTCGCCGCCCGCCCGTCCGGCACCGAGGACGTCTACAAGATCTACGCCGAGTCGTTCCACGGCGCGGATCACCTCACCCGCATCCAGGAGGAGGCCCGGGCGGTCGTCTCGGCAGCCCTGCAGGGCTGACATTTCGCTCAGCTACGGCCGGGGGTGGCCGACTGGTAAGCCATCATGAGCGGACGCGACAAGGCCGGTGACCGGCATCGATCCGGTGGGCTCGGGCCCGCCGCAGTCGCGCTGGCCGCGACCGGATGGGTCCTGCTCTGGCTGGTGATCGGCACCCCCGGCGACCTGTACGGCGGGTTCGCCGCCGCGCCGATCGCGATGGGCGCGGCGGTCCTCGCCTGCCGTGGCATCGTCGCGACGGCGCAGCCCGGGCCGATCCGCTCGTTCTGGCGCCGGTTGAAGTACGCCGGCCTGTTCCTCTTCGTCGCGTCGGTCGTGTCGCTGCTGCGGGCGAACAACAACACCGGGCTGTCGCCCTACGTCGGCCTGCCGATGCTGATCGGCATCGGGATCCTGATCGTCGCGTTCATCCGCCTGCCGTTCGGCGAGCGGACCGCGCTCGGCTGGATCCGGGCCCTGCTCGACGGCGCCACCGTGGCCGTGGCCAGCGCACTGATCTTCTGGTACGTCGTCCTCGACCTCGCCCCGCCCGGCACCTCCCTGGTCGCCCGGGTCGCCGCGGCGGTCGTCGGGGTCGGCGGCGTCCTGCTGCTCGTGGTGATCGGCAAGGCGGCCGCCGCGCCGGACAGCGCCGTCCACCCCGCCTCGCTGCGCGTGCTCACCGTCGCGCCGCTGGTCGACGCGGCCGGCAGCACCCTGCTGATCGCCGGCGCCGACTGGGGCCGGCTCGCGCTCGGCGGCGTCTCCATGGCGTGCGCCGCGTGGCTGCAGCGCCGCGCGCCCGGCACCCCGGCCCCGGTCCCCGGCACGGCCGGCCGTTCGCTGTTCAACCTGCTCCCGTTCGTCGCGGTCACCGCCACCGCGGTCCTGGTGATCAGCGTCAGCGCCCAGGACATGTCCTCCCGGCAGCGCACCGTGATCATCGGCGCGGTGCTGATCGCCGGCTTCGTCGTCGCCCGCCAGCTGCTCAGCCTGCGGGAGAACACGCTCGCCATGCGCGGCATCCGCAAACAGCAGGCCGAGCTGGAGCGGCTGGCGCTGAGCGACACGCTGACCGGGATGCCCAACCGCACCCGGTTCGCGGTCGCGCTCGGCGAACGGATCGTGGCGCGGCAGCCGTCCACCGCACTGCTGATCGACGTCGACGACTTCAAGATGGTCAACGACACGCTCGGCCCGGCCGCCGGCGACCAGCTGCTCTACCAGGTGTCGCAGCGGCTGCGCGAGCACTGTCTGCCCGGCGAGCTGCCGGCCCGGCTGGGCGGCGACGAGTTCGCCGTGCTGCTGCCGG
>KL571403.1:17834-18439 GCA_000715855.1 Actinoplanes liguriensis | reverse complement strand
GAATCGGTCAGCCGTTCCGCGTCGGCGACCAGCAACTGCTGCTGCACGCGAGCGTCGGCATCGCGATCGCGAGCGCCGGCGAGACCGCCGACGAGGTGCAGCGCAACGCGGACATCGCGATGTACGCCGCGAAGGAGGCCGGCAAGGCGTCCTGGGTCCGCTTCGAGCCGCAGATGCGCCAGGACATGGCGCACCACGCCCGGGTGGCCGGCGAGCTGCACACCGCGATCTTGCGCGGCGAGCTGCGCCTGGTCTACCAGCCCGTCTTCGACCTGCACACCGGCCTGCTCGCCGGCGCCGAGGCGCTGGTGCGCTGGCAGCACCCGGAGCGCGGCTTCGTCTCCCCGGCCGACTTCATCCCGGTCGCCGAACGCTCCGGGCTGATCGTGCCGCTCGGCGCGTGGGTGCTGCGCGAGGCGTGCGCCCAGCTGTCCCGCTGGCGCGCCGAGTTCGGCGACGACGCGTTCGAGGCGATCAACGTCAACGTCGCGGTCCGCCAGCTGCGCGAGGCCGGGTTCGTCGACGAGGTCGCCGCGGTGCTCAGCGAGACCGGGCTGACCAGCCAGAACCTCATCCTGGAGGTCACCGAGTCGTCGGTCGCGACG
>KL571403.1:11809-17598 GCA_000715855.1 Actinoplanes liguriensis | reverse complement strand
TCGCTGAGCCTGCTGCGCGCGTTCCCGGTGGACGTTCTCAAACTGGACAAGTCGTTCGTCGACGGGATCGCCGACGGCGCCGACCGCGGCCGGCTCGCGGTGGCCGCCGCGGTGGCACAACTCGCGGAGTACCTGCAGCTCAAGGTTGTTGCCGAGGGCATCGAGAACGAGGAGCAGCGGACCCGGCTGCGAGACATGGGCTACCGCTACGGCCAGGGCTACCTCATGTCGAAACCCCTCCCACCCGAGGAATGCGCCGAACTCATGGCCGCTCCGAAATCACATTCCGATTCGGCGGTACGTCATGAGCCGCCCGTCCCATCAATCGCCAGCTGAATGCCGGTCTCGGTGTAGTTGGCGCCGAAGAACAGGCTCATGTTGGGATTGTCCGGATACTCCTTGTTCAGTTCCTGGCGGGTGTGCCCGAACGTGGACCAGATGTGACTCTCGATGAAGGTTCCGGGCCCGTCCGGCGCGCTCGGGTCCTGGGTGGCGATGAGCGAGTACTTCATCTGCAGGAGCGTGTGCCGCCGGGTCAGCGCGGCGATCCAGCTGGTCGGCTCGAGCTCCCAGACGGCGTGCACCGGATGTTCGGCGTCCAGCCGTTCGTCGGTCGTGTCCTGGAGAAGCCTGCCCAGGCGCAACCGGTCCGCGAACGCGGTGGCGATCACCACGTTGGCCCAAACCGTGTTGGCCCGGCTGACCGGCACGTAGGTCAGGAAGTTCGTCTGGGTCTGTTGCCCGGGGTCGAGGACGAACGGCGTCTCCACGAAGTCGAACCCGGTCTCGATCAGGAACTCGGAGCTCGGTTTCTCGAAGCGGGCGCTCCACCGGTTCGCGGCCATCTCGCCGCCGATCGGCCAGTCGTCCTGCCGGGGCGTCGCGCGCGGCTCCGACTTCTTTCCTATCACCGCGTAGCGCGAGCCCATGATCACGAGCGACTTCCTGCCGATGTTGGCGATGTCGGTGAGCATCTCGACCACGGCGTATCGCTCGCCGTGCGGCCCGCCGCGCTCGGCCACCACCGCGAGGTGCACTTTTACGTCGAGCACCTGGGCGTCGGTGACCGGCTGATACGCGCCGACGAACAGGCTCACCAGGGGGACGGCGGCGGTGGCCGCGGCGGCGACCGTGGCCGACAGAATCGTCTCCGAGGGCCGGGCGCCGTGCGGGCGCCGGCCTCGGGTGAGCATGACTGCCGCCGCGGTGGCGGGCGCGGCGGAGGCCACCAGCCACAGGGCCGCTCGCGGTTCCTGGTCGAAGCCTGTCTGCACCGCGGCCAGCAGGAACCCGGGCATGGAGCCGATCGCGAAGCCGAGCGCCGCGAGACCGACGCGGCCCTGTCGGACGAGGATCATGGCTGTCAGGTTCGCCAGGCCGGCGAAGAGGACGGCGACGCCCAGCAGCCGTTCCGCCGGACGGTAGGCGAGCAGCGCGTCGTGCCCGCCGAGCACCAGCGACGCCATGGCCGTCGCCAGCACGGCGAGCGTCAGCATGACGACGCCCCACCGCAGCGTCCGCCATCGACCCGGCCGGTCCGCGAGATTCCGCGACATGCGAGGAGTCTCGCGAGATCCCGGCCGGATATCGGAATGTCCGGCAGATGCTCCCCGAAAGCGGGAGTCAGCCGGTGACGGTGAGGGCGGAGAGGCCGGCTATCGCGAGGAGGTCGATGCCGGCGGTGCCGGCCCAGTTGCCGGTGGTGAAGGAACGGCCGGGGGCGATGCCCTTGTGGGTGGTGCCGTCGAGGGTGACCTGGCCGGCGCCGGACTGGACGCGTACCCGGACCGGGGTGGCGCCGGCGAGCGTCACCTGGAACTGGTCGACGCCGCCGGTCATCCGGACCGGGAGCAGGCCGCGCGGGGAGGGGAGCGCGAGGTCGATGCGGCTGGCGCCGCCGTTGAGGTCGAGGGCGGCCAGGTCCGCGCCGGTCAGGTCGAGCCGGGACCGGGCGGTGCCGCCGTCGAGTCGCAGCGTCCAGCGGACCGCGGAGCTGAGCTCGATCGTCACCGCGGCGGAGCCGCCCCTGCCGTCGGAGCGCAGGCGCAGCTTGACCGTGCCGCCGGCCTGCTCGGCGGAGGGGGTGAGGCCGCTGTCCGCCGGGGTGCTGACCCGGAACAGGTCGTCGCCCAGGTCGGCCGCGCTCAGCTGGACGACGGTGGCGCTGTCCAGCACGTCGAACGTGGCGGTGTCCAGGCCGCCGCGTGCGCCGGTCACCGTGCGGTCGCCGCCCGGGTCGCCGTTGTCGGCGGGGGCCTGGGTCGCGGTCTCGGCGGGGCCGGCCGTGGCGGTCGCGGCGGGAACGGTGGCGGCGGCCGCGGTCGGGTCCGGCTCGCTGCCGCGGGGGACCAGCAGGAACGCGGCGATCAGGCCGGCCAGGCCGGCGAACGCGGCGATCGCGAGCAGCACCGGCCGGCGGCTCCGCACGGCCCCGGGCGCGGCCCCCAGGTCGGGCGGGGCTGTCCACCCGGGCAGCGGGTAGGCCGAGGTGAACCCGGGATCGTCGAACGGGTCGGTGGCCGGCGGGTAGGGCAGTCCGGAGACCGGGGTGAAGCCGGTCGGGTCGGTGTCCTCCTCGGCGAACTCCGCCGGGTCGGGCGTCGGCCACTCGCTCGTCGAGTCCAGGGGAATGTGGGTGTCGACCCTGGCGTCCAGGGTTCGCCTCGCCCGGGCCACCGCCTCCGCCGACAGCCCGCCGGTCACGGACTCGGTGTCCACCGGCACCAGCGGGGCGGGTGCGGGCGCGCCGGGCGCGGGCACCGGCGCCGGATGATCGGCGGCGAACGGCAGCGGCGGGAACCCGGGAACCGGGTGTGCCCCCGGGGCGTACTGGACTGGCTGATCAGATTCGGTCGGGTCGCCGTCGGCTGGAACCTCGCTCATCGTGCCTCCTGGGCCCGTTGTCCTGACGATGACTACGGACGCGGGGCCCTGGCGGATCGGTTCGGTGACGATTGACGCCACATGGGCGCGGCTCACGACGTACCGAATAAGGGTCTTGAACGAGAACGCCCCGGTCAAAGGACCGGGGCGTCTCCAGAGAACTACAGGTCAGGCGTCGACCTCGGGGCGGCCCTCGGCAGCCCAGAGGGTGTGGAACGAGCCGTCACGGTCGATGCGGTGGTACGTGTGCGCGCCGAAGAAGTCCCGCTGGCCCTGGATCAGCGCGGCCGGCAGGCGCTTGGCGCGCAGGCCGTCGTAATAGGCGAGCGCGGAGGCGAAGCCCGGCGCCGGGATGCCCTGCTGGGCGGCGGTGACGACGACCCGGCGCCACGCGTCCTGAGCACCGCTGACCGCGTCCAGGAAGTAGTCGTCGACCAGCAGCGTGGTCAGCGACGGGTTCTTGTCGTAGGCCTGCTTGATGAAGTCCAGGAACTTGGCCCGGATGATGCAGCCCGCGCGCCAGATCTTGGCCATCGCGCCCGGGTCGATCTCCCAGTCGTACTCCTTGCTGGCCGCCTGGATCTGCTGGAAGCCCTGCGCGTAAGCGACGATCTTGGAGGCGAACAGCGCCTGCTCGACGTCCGCGCGAAGGTCGCCGCCGACGTGCTCGGCGCCCGCGGACGGGCCCGGCAGACCGGCGTCGGCGGCCGACTTGCGAACGTCGGCGCCGCCGGAGAGCGCACGGGCGAAAACGGACTCGGCGATGCCGCTGACCGGCACACCGAGGTCCAGCGCGGCCTGCACGGTCCAGCGGCCGGTGCCCTTCTGCTCGGCCTGGTCCAGCACGATGTCCACGAACGGCTTGCCGGTCGCGGCGTCGTTCTGGTTGAGCACCTCGGCGGTGATCTCGATCAGGTACGACCCGAGCCGGCCCTCGTTCCACTCGCCGAACGTGGTGGCGATCTCCGCGGGGGAGAGGCCACCGACCTGGCGCAGCAGGTCGTACGCCTCGGCGATGAGCTGCATGTCGGCATACTCGATGCCGTTGTGCACCATCTTGACGAAGTGGCCGGCGCCGTCCGGGCCGACGTGCGTGCAGCACGGCTCGCCGTCCACCTTCGCGGCGATGTCCTCCAGCAGCGGGCCGAGCGCGTCGTACGACTCGCGGGGGCCACCCGGCATGATGCTCGGGCCGTGCAGCGCGCCCTCCTCGCCGCCGGACACGCCCATGCCCACGAAGTGCAGGCCCTTGGCCTTCAGCGCGGCCTCGCGGCGGCGGGTGTCCGCGAAGTGCGCGTTGCCCGCGTCGATCAGCATGTCCCCCTGCTCCAGCAGGGGTGCGAACTCGTCGATCACGGCGTCGGTGGCCGGACCGGCCTTCACCATGATCACCACGCGGCGCGGGCGCTCCAGAGCGGCCACGAACTCCTCGGCCGTCTCCGCCGGGATGAAGGTGCCCTCGTTGCCGAACTCCTCGACCAGTTCCTTGGTCCGGCCGTAGGAACGGTTGTGCACCGCCACGGTGTGCCCGTGCCGGGCGAAGTTGCGGGCCAGGTTCCGGCCCATCACCGCCAGGCCGGTGACCCCGATCTGCGCCTTCTGCGACATCCTGCGTCCTTCCTCGTTACCGGCCCGTGACGGGCCACGCGGTCATTTCTACGCGATCGGACGCGCCGAAGTTCGATCACGTCCACGGAATGAACTCGGCCGGGCGGGGCGAGCGCGGCGGAGATCGGCGCGGCGGTACGCTTCGTGCCATGTCGTTCCGGGCCGTGCCGTTCGCCGGTCGGTGCTGACATGCGCCGGGGCGAGATCTGGACCATCGGTGATCGTTCCGACCTGCGTTATCGAGTGCTCGTGCTCTCGGCCGACACGTACAACGAACGTGACAACGCCTCACCCTACTGCGCGCCGATCGTGCGTCAGCGCGGGGTGACCGAGCTTCCCCCGTTCGCGGTCGCGCTCACCGAGCAGGACCCGATCACCGGGGTGGTGGTGGTCAACCGGATGCGCCGGCTGCCGGCCACCACCGGCGCCGAGCGGATCGGGATGGTCACCGGCGCGAGCATGGCCCGGTTGACCGAGGCCGTGCGGGATCTGTTCGAGCTCTGAACGCCGATCTATCCCCCGCCGCCCCCGAACGCCTTACGCCCGACCGGGTGACCTGTGCGATGAACGGTGCAGTCGGGGGATGCGACCTCTCCGCGCACTGGCGTAAACCGGTACCCGTAGGCCGGACGGGGAGGCGTTGTCAGTGGGTGGTCAGGCGTTTGCGGAGGCGCTCAGCGATCGACGGGCCAGGATGGACGCGGTCATCGAGCGGGCGGTCGGGCTGCTCGCCGGCCGGGCCCGGTGCCGGCTCGCCGACGCGTACCGGCATCTGTTCCGGATCGCCGCCACGCAGGGCCGTGAGCCGGCCGAGGTGGCCGGCCGGGTGATCCGGCTGCTGGACGCCGCGGACGCGCCGCCGTCGCCGTTCACCGGCGCGGAGCTGATCACCGACCGGCTCGCCGCGGTGGAGGAGCTGGCCAACCTCGGCTGGGGCGAGTGGGACCTGGTCACCGGCGAGATCTACTGGTCGCCCCAGCTCTACCGGATCTACCAGCGCGACCCGGCGCTCGGTCCGCTGACCGCCGGCGAGGGCTCGTCCCTGCGCGAGGCGGCGCTCGAGGCGGCCCAGGGCCGCGACCGGGTCGAGGTGGTCGCCCGGGTCCGGATCGGGGGCCGGATGCGGCGGCTGCGGACGGTCGCGGACACCGTCCGGGACGCCGAGGGCCGGCCGGTCCGGATGTTCGGCATCGTGCAGGACGTCACCGGGCAGCCGGTCAGCGCGCAACGGCTGGCCGAGGTCGAGCAGAAGCTGGACGAGCAGCGGCGGGCCGCGGCCGCCGAGCACACCCTGACCC
>KL571403.1:10407-11676 GCA_000715855.1 Actinoplanes liguriensis | reverse complement strand
GCCGAGCACACCCTGACCCTGCGCCTGCAGGAGATCATCCTGCCGATCCCGGACGAGCCGATCGAGCTGCCCGGTCTGAAGGCGGCGGTGCGGTACCTGCCGGCCGGCCAGGAGACGATGGTCGGCGGCGACTGGTTCCACGCGGCCGCGCTGCGCGACGGGAGTGTGCTGCTCGCCGTCGGCGACGTGGCCGGGCACGGCACCCAGGCGGCCAGCAACATGGCCCAGCTCCGGCATGCGCTGCGCGCGCTGACCGTGGTGGACAGCGACCCCGCGACCCTGCTCGGGCACCTCAACCGGCTCACCTGCGAGCTGGAGAGCGAGACGCCGGAGCTCGCCGCGACCGCGGTGATCGCCCGTTTCGACCCGCGGCGCCAGGAGCTGGTCTGGGCGCAGGCCGGGCATCCGCCGCCGCTGCTGTGCCGGGCCGGGCGGACCGCACCGCTGGTGCGTCCGTCCGGGCCGATGCTCGGTGTCGTGGAGGACGCTCGGTACCACACGGCGGTCACCGACTTCCGGCCCGCGGACGTGCTGCTGCTCTACACCGACGGGCTGGTCGAGCACCGCACGCACGGGCTGGACACCGGGCTGGACGCGGTGATGGCCGCGGTCGACGACGCCGTGCGCACGGCCCCGCACCAGCCGCTCGCCGAGCTGGTCGGCCGGCTGCGGCGGGCCAACCCGGACGACGACACGTGTATCCTCGCGATTCGCCCGTCGACCGGCGGAACCCGTGATCTGCGCCGGCACCTGCTCGGGCACGCATAATCACGTTACGTATTGCTCCCGGGCCGTACCGTCGTCGGCAGTCGCCCAGCGAACCTCGGGAGTGGACGGTGCCACGACTAGCAACGCCGGATCTGTATCGCGTCATCGCCGGCGCGCTGATCCTGCTCGGGCTCGCGCTCGGCGGGACCGCGCTGGCCACCGTGCACCACCGGGCCGCCCTGACCCGGGACATCAGCGAGGTCAGCGGGCCGCTCAGCGTCAGCGCGCAGGACCTCTACCGATCGCTCTCCGACGCGGACGCCACCGCGGCCACCGCCTTCCTGACCAACGGCGCCGAGCCGGCCGAGCTGCGGCAGCGCTACCTCGACGACATCGCGCGGGCGGGCGCGGCGCTGACCGTCGCGGCACGGGAGGCCGGCGACGCGGACGCCGCCCGGCTCGGGGTGCTCACCGACCAGCTGCCGGTCTACACCGGACTGGTCGAGACCGCCCGGTCGTACAACCGGCTCGGCGTGCCGCTCGGCGGCGCGTACCTGCGGG
>KL571403.1:9711-10153 GCA_000715855.1 Actinoplanes liguriensis | reverse complement strand
AGAGATGTGTATAAGAGACAGAGTCCGCGCAGGCCCGGCTCGCCGGCGCGCAGCGGGACGCGTCCGGCTTCGCCTGGCCGGTAATGCTGCTCGGCCTGCTCACCGTCGCCGGCCTGCTGGCCGCCCAGGTGATCGTCGCCCGCCGCACCAACCGGGTCCTCAACGTCGGCCTGGTCGCCGCGAGCCTGGTCACGCTGATCCTGCTGACCTGGTCCGCGACCGCGCTGGGCACCGCGGCCGGCCGGGTCGAGACCGGTCGCGAGGACGGGTCGGTGCTGGTCAGCGTGCTGGCCGGGGCCCGCCGGGCGGCGCTGCAGGCCCGCGCCGACGAGTCGCTGACGCTTGTCGCCCGCGGCGGCGGCGCGGCGTTCGAGAAGGACTACAAGGCCGTAACGCCGGAGCTGTTCGAGATGCTCGACGCGGCCGCCGACGCGGCCCCGGC
>KL571403.1:4226-9460 GCA_000715855.1 Actinoplanes liguriensis | reverse complement strand
GCCATGACCACCGCGCTGGCGACCGCCAACCAGCGGGTCGACCGGCAGGCCGGGGGCGGCGGGCGCGCGCTGACCGGCCTGGAGATCGCGTTGCTGCTGCTCACCGCCGGCCTGGGGGCCGCCGTCGTCCTCGGGTTCCGGCCCCGGATCGGAGAGTACCGATGAAGCGTGTCGCCGCCCTGCTCCTGCTGGTCACGCTGCTGGCCGGTTGCGGTTCGACCGAAAAGCCACAGAATTCGGCGTACGGCGTGAAAGCCGCCGTCCCCCAGCCGGAGAACGTGCAGGACCCGGCGGAGGTGCCCAGCCCCGGCCCCGCGCCGGACTGCACGCCCCGGGCCAGCCTGCGCCCGCCCGCCACGATGCCCGCCCCCGGGAAGATGCCGGCCGGCAGCACCATGGCGAAGATCGTCGCCCGGGGCCGGCTGATCGTCGGCGTCGACCAGAACGCGTACCTGTTCGGCTTCCGCGATCCGGCCACCGGTGACCTGGTCGGCTTCGAGATCGAGGTGGCCCGCGCGGTGGCGAAGGCGCTCTTCGGCGACCCGGACAAGGTGCAGTTCCTGGCGATCACCACGGCCGACCGGATCCCGGTCATCCAGGACGGCCGGGCCGACATGGTCGTCCGGACCATGACGATGAACTGCGAGCGCTGGCAGCAGATCTCGTTCTCCACCGAGTACCTCGCGTCGCGGCAGCGGCTGCTGGTCCGCCGGGGCTCCGGCATCAAGGAGTTCGCCGACCTGGCCGGGCGCAAGGTCTGCGCGACCCGGGGCAGCACCAGCATCCGCACCATCGCGGCGCAGCCGTCCAAGCCCGTGCCCGTCGCCACCGACAGCACGCTGGACTGCCTGGTCATGCTCCAGCAGGGTCAGGTCGACGCGGTGTCCACCATCGACGTGCTGCTGGCCGGGCTCGCCGCGCAGGACCCCACGACCGAGGTGGTCGGCACGCCCGTCTCGGACGAGCCGTCCGGGATCGGCATCTCGAAGAAGTCGCCGGATCTGGTGCGGTTCGTCAACGGCGCCCTGGAGCAGATTCGGGCGGACGGGACATGGGCGAAGAGCTACCAGCGGTGGCTCTCCTCGTCACTCGGGCCGGTGCCTGCCCCGCCGAAGCCGGTCTATCAGGACTGACCGGTAGTGTCGGCGGGATCCACCCAGCGACACCGGAGCTCAGCGACATGACATATCCCCAGCCCGACGGCACCCAGGAGCCGGAACCGCCGGCGAGCGTGCCGGTCACTCCGCCGCCGTACACCGGGGTTGCCCCGGATCTGGGGGTTCCGCCGACGACCGGGGGTTTCGCGGCGCCCACCGAGTATCTGCCGCCCGGCGGGGGATACCAGCCGCCCACGCCTTACCAGCCGCCGACCGGTTATCAACCGCCCACGCCTTACCAGCCGCCGACCGGTTATCAGCCGCCGACCGGGGGATTTCAGCCGCCGCCCTACGCTGCCGCCTACGCCCCGCCGGGGACGCGGCTGGTCTCGCCCGGTGGACGGCTGGGGGCGCAACTGCTCGACGGCGTGCTGATCTTCGTGACCGCCGGGATCGGGTGGCTCATCTGGGCGCTGCTGATCTTCGACCGGGGGCAGACCCCGGCGCGGCAGCTGCTCGGCCACGTGGTCGCCGACGCGGCCACCGGCCAGACGGTCACCTGGGGACGGATGGCGGTGCGCGAGATCCTGCTGAAGGGGATCGTCGGCTACATCGCCAGCGCGATGACGTTCAGCGTCTACTTCCTCGTCGACTCGCTCATGGTGTTCGGCCAGCGGAATCAGACGTTGCACGACAAGATGGCCGGGACCGTCGTCGTCTACCGCTGACCCCTCGTCCGCGGGCCTTCCTCAGGAACCACCACCGGGTGCCGGGGCGGCGGGCTGCGGAGCCGCGGGCTGCCGGGCCGGGCTTTCCGCGGCCGTGGGCAGGGGCTCGCCGGGCAGGCGCAACCGCGTGGCCAGGGCGGCGGCCAGCAGCATGAGCAGGGCGGCCACCGCGAAGATGGCGTCGACCCCGGCGGTGATCGAGCCCATCGCGTTCAGCAGGGAGCCGAACGCGGCCGCCCCGATCGCGCCGCCCAGCGACTGGAAGAAGCGGATGCCGGTGGTCGCGGCGCCCAGCTGGTGGCGCGGCGCGGCCTGCTGGACGGCGATGATCAGCTTGCCGAGCAGCTGGCCGAAGCCCATGCCGAGCACGACCAGCTCGGCGCGGATCAGCCAGAACGACGTGTCGTCGCGGGTCAGGGCGAGCGCGCCGAGGGCCGCGGCGGCGAAGAGCGTGCCGACGAGCATCGACGTGCGCACCGGCCACCGGAACCGGTTGAACGCGAGCCCGGACAGCGCCAGACCGGCCGCCAGGAACGCCGGGAACGTGCCCGCCCGGCCGGCGCTGATCCCGCGCCCGGCCTGCAGGTACACCATCAGGAAGACGAGCCCGCCGACCAGCGCCATGCCGACCACGGCCTGGATCACGAAGCTGTCCCGGACGGCCGGGACGCGGAACAGGCCGGGCGGCAGGACCGGGTCGGGGCTGCGGCGCTGCCACCACAGGAACGTCGCGAGCAGCACGAGCGTCGTCGTGCCCAGGCCGAGGATCATCGGGGAGGACCACGGATACCGGTCGCCGCCCCAGTCGCAGACCAGCAGCAGGGCCGCCGCGGCGCCACCGATCATCGCGGCCCCGGTCAGGTCGACGTGGGTGGTGCCGCCGTGCCGGGGGATCCGCAGCACCAGCAGCGCGCCGGCCAGGATCAGCAGGCCGAGCGGCACGTTCACGTAGAAGATCCAGCGCCACTGGCCGTGCTCGGCGAAGAGGCCGCCGACCAGCGGGCCGATCGCCATGCCGAAGCCGCCGACCAGCCCGGCCAGGCCACTGCGGCCGCCGCTGCCGTTGTCGTCCGGGTCGCGCAGGTGGGCGATCACCACCATGGTCACGCTCATCAGGCCGCCGGCGCCGACGCCCTGAACCGCGCGGAACGCGATCAACTGGCCCATCGACTGCGCCGCCCCGCACAGCACCGAGCCGATCAGGAACGTCAGCACCGTGCCGAGAAAGACCTGCTTGGGGCCCCACACGTCGCACAACCGCCCGTACAGCGGCAGTACCACGGTGGCGGCCAGGGAGAACGCGGCGACCAGCCAGGCGACGTGATCGACGCCGTGGACCGGGTCGAGATCGCGGACGATCGGGACGATCGCGGCGGAGACGATGTTCTGGTCGAGGATCGCCAGCACGATCGTGAACAGGCAGACGAACACGCCGATCCGGCGCTCGGTTTTGCTCATCGGCTTCATGCTCACGACCGTACGGAGAAATTTTGGTCCGGGTCAAGAGTTTGTCCAAGACCAAAATTGACTCTGGTAAAGTCCGGGCATGGAAGCCGGGTTGCGGGAGCGCAAGAAGCAGGAGACGCGCCGGCTGCTGTGGGAGACGGCGATCGGGCTCTTCGTCGAGCGCGGGTTCGACAACGTGGCGATGGCCGAGGTCGCGGCGGCGGCGAACGTGTCCAAGACGACCGTTTTCAACTACTTCGGCAGCAAGGAAGACCTGGTCCTGGGGCCGGCCGAGGCGCACGTCGACGAGCCGGCCCGGGTGGTCCGCACGCGCGCGCCGGGGGAGACGCCGCTGGCCGCGCTGCACCGGCAGTTCCGCACCGCGCTGGCCGAGCACGACCCGGCGACCGGGCTCTGCGACAAGCCGAACGTGCTCCGCCTCCAGCGCCTGATCAACGAGACGCCGTCGCTGGCGCCGCGGTTGTTCGTCGCGATGGCCCGCACGCAGGAGCTACTCGCCGCCGAGCTGGCCACCGTCGCCGACCCGCTGACCGCCCGGCTCGCCGCGGCCCAGATCGCCGGCGCGCGCACGGTCCTGATCATGGAGAACCGCGACCGCATGCTGGCCGGCGAGTCCGCCGACCTGGTCCACCCCCTCGCGGTCCTCCACGCCGACCAGGCCTTCAGCCTCCTCGAAAACGGCCTGAAAACCCTTTAACCCCCATTCGCGCGTACGGCGACAGCCCGCCCGTCCGCGCCCGAGCCCCGCACGCCGGCCTCGCAGGATCCAGCCCCGTCCGTGCCCAAGCCCGCGAGGCGGTCCCGGCTTGCGGTAGCGGTGCGGCGCCCGGTCCCGGCTGGTGCTGACGGTGGTTATTCGTCCCTCGTAACCACCGTCAGCACCAGCCGAGGGGCGGGAGGCGCGTGGTGGCCTGGAGGGTGCTGGGGGTCGCGTGGGGCTGGGCGGGGGTGGATCACGGCGTGCCCGGGTGGGTCAGCACTGCTTGCTGAGGTGGACCAGGGTGAGGTCGGGGCGGACCTGCTCGCGGTGCGTCTCCTCGTAGCCGTGGCGCTCGTAAAGCCGGATGTTCGCGCTGCTCAGGTGCCCGGTGAACAGGGTGAGCCACTCGGCCCGGCCGGTCGCGGCGGCTTCGATCGCGGTGAGCAGGCGGGTGCCGATGCCGCGGCCCTGGAGGTCGGGGGCGACGACGAGGCGGCCGATGCGCAGCACGGTGGCGTCGAGGCGGCCGCGGACGGCGCCGACGATGCGGTGACCGGCGGTGGCCTTCAGCGCGAGGCTCTCGCCCAGCTCGGCGGCCAGGTCCTCGAGCGGCTGCACCAGGGCGGGGAGGTGCGGGTCGTCGTAGAGCTGGGCCTCGGCGACGTACGCCGCGAGCTGCAGCGTGTAGATCTCCCCGGCGTCTGCCGGTGTCGCGGGGCCGATCTGGATCTCGTCCATCCGCCCATCATTCTCCGGGACGGGCCGTGTCCGCCGACATCTCGATCACTCGGGGCCGGGCGTGGCGCGGCCGGGCCGATATTTTCTCACGCACTCGGCGTCAGGTAACGGGCAAACCGCGGCGACCGATGATCCTTTTCCGACACTGACAGAAATGGATCATCGGTCGGCCGGAGAACGCGCCGATCGGCTCGGCGGCGACGAATTCTTCGATCTTAAAAACGAAGAACACCATTTGCGCGTACGTCGTTTCAGGCGGCCGGCCCGGACCAGGACCACCGTGGCATCGGCAGGGCGTCGGCGACCGTCGCCGTGGTCGGGAAGACCGTCGAGACCTCGGCCGTCGCGGCCGTCATGTAGTCGTGCAGCGCGCGCCGCAGCTCCTCGTCGGCCGGCAGCGTGCTCGCCACCGCCTCGTCGAAGACGGTCAGGAACTGGGCCGAGAACGGGTCCTCGTCGCACTGGTTCGCGTGGATGCGCAGCATGGCCGTGTGCCCGCCGTGC
>KL571403.1:1840-3998 GCA_000715855.1 Actinoplanes liguriensis | reverse complement strand
GAAGACCGGCGGGCCGCCGAGCACCTCACCCCAGTAATCCGCCAGGTGACGGACGTGTTCCGGGTTGTCGACGTGCGAGAACGGGTGTTCCAGCACCGGGTCGGCGAGGCAGCGGGCGTGGAAGTCGGCCGCCAGGGCGAGCATCGCCGGGGCTCCGCCGGCGGCTTCGAACAGCGTGGGGCGTCCCATCCAGCCATCATGGCAGGGCGGGCGGTGGACGGCTGCCCTGCTACCGCCGTACGGCGAAATGCTGTTGATCGGAAAAATCGGACGTATGGCGCTGGTCGCTCCGGGTAACCGCCGGGGAATGATCCGATACCGGGACGAGGTCGTGTCGATCGCCCGTGAGCTGCGGGATCCGGGGGATCTGGAGATCCTGCTGGACCGCGCGGAGTCGGCACGCGTGGTGATGATCGGCGAGGCGACCCACGGCACGCACGAGTTCTACGCCTGGCGGTCCGCGCTCACCCGGCGGCTGATCGAGGAGCGCGGCTTCTCCTTCGTCGCGGTCGAGGGAGACTGGCCGGACTGCCAGCGGGTCGACGTGGCGGTGCGCGGCGGGCCGGGCGCGCCGGACGATCCCCGCTCCGCGCTGGTCCGCTACGACCGCTGGCCGACCTGGATGTGGGCGAACGAGGAGCTGGTCGACTTCACCCGGTGGCTGCGGGAGCACAACCGGACGCGGCCGCCGGCGGACCGGGCCGGTTTTCACGGCCTCGACGTCTACTCGCTGTGGCAGTCGATGCGCGAGATCCTCACCTGGCTGCGCGAGCACGACCCGGACCTGGCGCCGGTCGCGCTGGACGCCTACCGATGCTTCGAGCCGTTCGACGAGGACCCCAACGCGTACGGGTGGGCCTCGCACTTCGTGAACGCGACCTGCGAGGACAGGGTGGTGGCGATGCTCGCCGAGCTGCGCGGCCGCGACTTCGGGGTGTGGCAGAGCGCGGCCGTCGTGGCGGGCGCCGAGAGCTACTACCGGCTGATGGTGCGGGGCGGCCCGGAAGCCTGGAACTGCCGGGACCGGCACATGGACGAGACGCTCGACCGGCTGCTCACCCGGTACGGCCCCCGCTCGAAGGCGGTGGTCTGGGCGCACAACACGCACATCGGCGACGCCCGCGGCACCGACCAGGCCGATCACGGCGAGCTGACGCTCGGGCAGCTCGCCCGGGACCGGTACGGCTGGGACGAGGTGCTGCTGGTCGGGATGGCGTCGTTCCGCGGCAGCGTGGTCGCCGGGCCGCAGTGGGGCGACCCGATGGAGGTGATGGGCGTGCCGCCGGCGCGGGGCGGATCGGTCGAGGAGATCCTGCACCTGAGCGCGCCCCGGAACGCGCTGATGGTCTTCCCGGCCGGCGACGAGCGACCGGAACTGCTCACCACCGTGCTGCCGCACCGGGCGATCGGCGTGGTCTACCGGCCGGAGCGGGAGCGGTGGGCGAACTACGTGCCGACCGTGCTCGGCGATCGCTACGACGCGTTCCTCTGGTTCGACGAGTCGCACGCGGTGCGTCCGCTGCACACGTTGCGGGTGAACGCGCACGAGCCGGAGACGTACCCGAGCGGTGTGTAATCACAATTGAAGTAGCGATTAAATCGATCTTTGCAATGACGTTCATCCATCAGCCTAGTGACGTGCGCGGACACCTGAAAAGCCAAGACTCTATGGCCGGGAATGCGCTCCATTGCGGTGTGATCGGCATTACGCTGTGCGTTCATCCGATCATCCACATCGGAGCCTTCCCAATGAGAACGGGGTGTCCATGAACAAGATCGTCCGCCTGCTCCTCGCCGCGTTGCTGAGCGCGTGCGGGGTAACCGTCGCGGTCGCCCCACCGGCGGCCGCGGCGCTGGCGCCGGGCTACGTGCTGACCAGTTCGGCCGCCACCCTTCCGGCCGAGCTGTCCGCGCTTGCGACCGGAAAGCGCGTCCAGTACCTCTCCACCTCGATCAGCGGCAGCACCATCACCGCGACCGGGCTCGTGCTCACCCCGAAGACCGGAAAGAAGAACAAGGTCGTCGCCTGGGCACACGGCACGACCGGGCTCGCCTATCAGTGCGCGCCCTCCACCAACCAGGGAGTCTTCTGGGAGGAGGCGCGGATCGCGGTGGCCGCGCTGCTCAGCCGGGGCTTCACCTGTCTCTTATACACATC
>KL571403.1:694-1686 GCA_000715855.1 Actinoplanes liguriensis | reverse complement strand
ATCCCGGGCTCGGCAGCGGCGGGCAGCACCCGTACCTGATCGGCGCGAGCGAGGCACGCGCCATCGACAGCGTCAAGGCGGCCCGGAACCTGGACTCGGCGCTGGGCACGCAGTACGTCATCGACGGGCACTCGCAGGGCGGACAAGGGGCGCTGTTCGCGAGTCAGATGGCGCCGTCCTACGACGGGAACCTGGTGCTCAAGGGCACGTCCAGCATCGCGCCGCTGTCCAACGCGGACGCCATCGCGCCGTACATCCCCGGCACCCCGGCGCAGGGTTACCTGGTGATGGCGTTGTACGGGCTGAACGCCGTGGACCCGAGCGTGCAGCCACTCACCATTCTGGCCACCCCGGCCAAGACCAAGATCGGAGTGCTGTCGACCGGTTGCCTCAACGAGATCCTCGCCGCGTATCAGAACCTCACCGCTTCGCAGCTCGTGGTCAACGGGGTGGTGCCGAACTACGTGCTGACCAAGCTCGCCCAGTACGACAATCCGGCACAGACCGCCCCGACCGCGCCGATCCTGGTCGTGCAGGGGACGAACGACGACGCGGTGCCGTACAGCATCACGGCTGACCTGCTGATCCCGCAGTTGCAGGCGTACAGCCAGCCGGTCCAGTTCGAGGTGATCCAGGGGGCCACCCACGACACGGCGGTGATCCAGTCGGCGGATCTCGTCGCGGACTGGGTGGCGGCTCGCCTCGCGTAGCTTTACTCCCGAAATGGGTGCTGTGGCCCGGCGGCCGCCCTCGCCGGGCCACAGTCCCGTCTCCCCTGTTCCCCCGTCTCACGCCCCGCGCCCGTGCCTCGCGCCCGTGCCTCGCGCCTCGCGCCTGCGGGCTGCGCCTCGCGCCTCGCGGCTTGCGGCTTGCGGCTTGCGGCTTGCGGGGTCGCGCGTGTTGCGGGCTTGATGGCCGGATGCGTTGCGTGGCTTGTGCGCGTGAGGTGTTGCCCGCCCGAGGTGTGCGGTGCGGGCCGGGGTTCCGGCTGG
>KL571403.1:0-444 GCA_000715855.1 Actinoplanes liguriensis | reverse complement strand
CGCGCTGCGAGCTTGAGGGGCTGCGGGGTCGCGCCCGGCCTGCGGCGGCGGGGAAGTGACTGGTGTGGTGGCCAGGCGAGGAAGTGGCTGATGTGGTGGTCAGGCCGGGGTGGCGGCTGGGGTGGTGGTCAGGCGGGGATCGTCTCCGCGGCGCGGGTGTGGCTGCGTGCCCACGGCCCCGTGCTGACCTGACCGAACGTGAGGACGGCGAGCCCGAGCCCGACCAGGATCCACCACCCGGCGTGGAGGCTGCCGGAGGCGAGGACCGCGCCGATGACCGCGACGCCGAGGGCGCTGCCGACCTGGCGGCTGGTCGAGGCGATCGCCGCGGCGACGCCGGCGCGTTCGCGGGGCATGCCGGAGACCGCCGTGTTCGTGATCGGCGTGTTGACCAAATAACCACAGTCAGAACCAGCCCGCGAGCGGGAGTCGCGGGCGGGCCGG
>KL571402.1:20626-26430 GCA_000715855.1 Actinoplanes liguriensis | reverse complement strand
CCGCCGCGCCACAGTGCGGCGGCCCGCGCGTACCGGTCGCAGGCCCGGGCGGGGTCGCTCTCGCCGGCTTCGCGGACGAGGGACCGGAACGCCAGCAGGTCCAGGTCGGCGTCGGTGACCCGCAACCGGTAGCCGCCCGGCGCCGAGTCGAGCGCGCCGGGCGGCAGGAGCCGGCGCAGCCGGCTGACGTGGACCTGCAGGGAGTTCGCGGCCGAGGCGGGCGGCGAGTCGCCCCACAGCACGTCGACGATCGTCTCGCGGGCGACCGGGCGGTCCGGGGTCAGTGCGAGCAGCCCCAGCAGGGTGCGTTGCTTGCCGGCGGCGAGCTTCACGGTGCCGGTCATCGGGCCGAGAATGCACAGCCAGGGCGCCATCCCCCGAACATATCGCGCCCCATCAATGCATAGACGGTGACCTCAGACGCAGGACGAGGAGCTGGCGGCCCGGTAGGCGACGACCTTCCAGTAGTACGCGGGGTTCACCTGGTACTGCTTCGGCCCGTGCACGTCACTGCCGGCCCGGGTCCAGTCGGAGTCCAGGTCGGGACGTCGCCAGACCTGCGAGCAGTAGCCGGAGCCGACGTAGAAGCCCTCGGCGATCGACCAGCTGAAGTAGGCCAGGGTGTTCCAGCCCGCGGGCAGCACCTGGTCGTACGCGCCGTTACCGTACACCCCGTCCCAGAGGTGCATGACGCCGACGCCCACCGAGCCGCCGTTGTAGATGGTGTTGGTCGCCGCGTGGGCCGGCGCCGCGGAGAGTGCGAGGCTGGTCGCGGTCACCACCGCGGCGGCCGCGACGCGCTTGACTACTGAGGCCATGTCGATCTCCCTATTCCTTCGGGAACGGACGTCGCGCACAGTCTCCGCAGGCGTGCTGTCATCGGGCTTGCAGCGGATGCAAGGCTGGCCCGGCGCCTCCGCGGAGACGCCGGGCCGGCCGGGTCAGGGAACGATCGGCGAGAAGTGCCGCGGGGCGAACGTGCTCGGGACGGGCGCGGTCGTCACGACCGGGTTGCCGGCCTTCGGCAGATGGCCGGTCATCGGGAGCGTGAGGCGGCTGCGACGGGTGTCGAGCTGGATCGTGGCGCCCGTCGACTGCGGTGACGAGTACTCGTTGTCGCTGGCCTGCAGGATCAGGCCGAGCACGTGCCCGGCCGCGATCCGCTGGTCGGTGGCCTGCAGCGGGACGGTGACCGAGTACCAGCGGTCCGGGAGCAGCGGCGTGGTGAAGCGCAGCGAGACGTGGTGCGCCGCGTCCTGCCAGCCGCGGGTCAGGACCGCGTGGTCACTGGTCACGACACGCTCGGCGGTGTCCTTGTAACAGGCGTCGTCGGCCGGCGTCGAGGCTCCCCAGCAGGATTCGGTGGTCAGCGTCCGGATGCCGTCGCCGCCGCCCTGGTAGTCGACCCGCGTGCCGGTCCCGTAGTCGACCAGGCGTGCGGTCAGCTCGGTCGTCGGCTTGTCGACCTTGACCCGGAGGGTGACCGACGGCGTGCCGGAGATCCGGATGTCCGACGTGAGCGGCCCGAACAGGATCGCGACCCGGCCCGGGACCTCGGTGTTCGGGTCGGCGACCGCGGTCGCCTCGTCGAGGCCGGGGTCGTCGGTCCAGGTCCGGACGCCGGTGCCGAGCGTGACGCTGACCGGGCGCGCGGCCGGGGCGGGCCAGGACCGCTCGTTCGCCCAGGTGCCGGGCGCGGTCTCGATCGAGACGGCCGGCTCCTTGTCGATGCCGTTGTGCAGGCCCTGCAGGTAGCGGTCGAACCAGCGGTGGAGCGTGCCGACCCACTCGCCGCGGCGGATGTCGAACGGGTCGACGTGTCCTTCCTGAGAGATCCAGATCTTCTTGGGTACGTCCAATCGGCTCCACCACTGGGCGAACTGGCTGGTCGTCACATTCGTGTCGTTGATGCCGTGCGCGACGAACACGCTCGCGTGCACCTTGCGGGCGTCCGGGCGGAAGTTCCGCGCGGCCCAGAACGCGTTGTAGTCCCCGGTCGCGTCGTCGCTGTCCTGATCAAGCTCGGCCAGGACGTCCGCGCAGGCCTCCTCGGGCCGTCCGGAGACGTAGGAGTGCAGGAACTCCGGATAGTCCGGGGAGCGCAGCACGCCGTTGAAGCGCTCGTAGTCGTACCAGCTGGAGATCGCCGAGATCGGCACGATCGTCTCCAGGCCCCGCACCCCGGTCGCGGCGACACCGTTGGCGACCGAGCCGTCCCAGGACTTCCCGATCATTCCGGTACGGCCGTTGGTCCAGCCCGTGGCGACGGCCGGCGTGCCGTCCGCGTACCGTGCCGTGACCCGCCCGTTCAGCCAGTCGATCACCGCCTTGGCGCCGAGCACCTCCTCCCGGCCGCCGACGTCCATGCAGCCGGTGGACCGGTTGGTGCCGGCCAGGTCGGCGGCGACGAACGCGTAACCGCGGGGCACGAAGTAGTTGTCGTAGAAGAGCGGCTGCTTGGCGATGACGCCGTTCGCGTCGTACGTCTTGAGCTCGCTCTCGTTGCCGCGGCCGCAGCACGAGTAGTAGGGCGAGCCCTCCAGGATGACCGGCACCTTCACATGCTTCGCGGCCGTCTCGCGCGGCCGGACGATGTCGACGGCGATCTCGTCGTGCTTGCCGTCACCGTCGTTGTCCAGCGGCGTCTGCACCCAGACGCTCTCCCGGACGGCATTGGTGTAGGAGTAGACCGGCACGGTCTCCCCGTTGCGGATGTGCGGAGCTCCGGTGGCCGAGGCCGGCGCGGCGGTGACGGCCAGCGTGGCGCCGACCCCCGCGACGACGGCCAGCGCCAACCGGCGCATTCGTGTCCCTGACATTGATGCATCGTAATCAGTCGATGGCACAGCCGGCTCACAGCTATTGACACCGGAAAATAGTTTGTGGCGGGTGAGAATCCGGTATCTGCTCCACAACGCGTACGCGGTCGGCGGCACCATCCGCACGGTCTTCAACCAGGCCAACGCACTCTGCGCGAACCATGACGTCGAGATCGCCAGCGTGTACCGGACCGCCGAGGTCCCGGTCCTCCCGCTCGACCCACGCGTGCGGCTGGTCTCGCTGACCGACTGGCGCGACGACGGGTCCCGATGGACCGACAAGGCCGGCACGAACTCCCGGTGGTGGCGCAAGACCCGGCGGCTGCGCAACCCCATGCCGCACGGTCAGGACGGCCGGTACAAGCGCTGGGACCCGCTGCTCGACCTCAAGGTGATCCGCTACATGCGCGCCCAGCCGGACGGGGTGCTGGTCACCACCCGGCCCGCGCTCAACCTGCTCTCCGCCTGGTGGGCGCCCCGCCGGTTGGTCCGGGTCGGGCAGGACCACATGAACTTCGGCAGCTACCGCCCCGGCGCGCAGGCCGCGATCATCCGCGCGTACCCCCGGCTCGACGCGGTGTCCGTGCTGACCCGGGCCGATCTCGCCGCCTACCGGGCGGCGCTCGGCGACACGGTCCGCGTGGTCCACGTGCCGAACGGCATTCCGCCGCATCCGGGTGCGCCCGGCGGCGAGCGGGCCCGGACGGTGGTGGCCGCCGGCCGGCTCGTCCCGCAGAAGGGCTTCGACCTGCTGATCGAGGCGTTCGCCCCGGTCCATGACCGGCACCCGGACTGGCAGCTGCACATCTTCGGTGGCGGCCCGCTGCGGGCCGAGCTGACCGCCCTGATCGAGCGGCACGGCCTCGCCGGCGTGGTCCGGCTGCGCGGGCTCAGCCGGACCCTGGACGACGAGTTCGCCCGGGCCTCGATCTTCGTGCTCAGCTCCCGCAAGGAGGGCCTGCCGATGGTCCTGCTCGAAGCGATGAGCGCCGGTCTGCCGGTGGTGTCGTTCGACTGCCCGACCGGCCCGGCGGACGTCGTCGACGACGGCGTCAACGGCCTGCTCGTGCCGGCCGAGGACGTCCCGGGCCTGACCGCCGGCCTGAGCCGCGTGATCGAGAACGCCACCGAGCGGGCCGCGATGGGCGCGGCCGCGGCCACGACCGCCGCCGGCTACGAGACGCCGGTCATCGCGGCCCGGTGGGAGGAGCTGTTCACCGACCTCCTCGGCGGCCGTGCCCAGCCCGCCGCGCAGGGCCTGCTCCTCAGCGGGGACGGGACACCCGGATAGGTGCGTGCCGGGGCCGGCCGGGTGGCGGGTGTGCGTCATGCCCGTCCTCCGCCACCGCGCCCCGGCAGCGCCGAGACAAACGCCTCCAAGAATCGACCTGTATCGATGGATGAGGACTCGTTGTCGAAGTTTCCAGTGGCGACGCTGGTCGCTGCCGCGACGCTGGTCGCACCCGCGCCGGCGAGCGCGGCGGCCCCGGCGGACGCCAAGGTCGATCCACGGCTGTTGCAGAAGTTCGCCGTGGAGGACCGGCAGACGTTCTTCGTCGATCTGGCCGACCGGGGCGTGCCGGCGACGGCCGCGCCCGTCAAGCCCGCCGGGTGGTTCCGGCCTACTACGCTCGGCGCGCTTTCCCGGACCGGTTAAGGAGTCGCTGCCGTGCACATCGCCGCCCACCTCGACGTGGAGATGGTCGCCCTCGAGACCGACGATCAGGTGTCCGTGATGATCGAGCTGACCGCGCCGGCCGCGTCCGGCGGTGACGAGCGGGCGCCGAACACGCTGCAGGTCGTGCTGGACCGCAGCGGGTCGATGCGCGGCAGCCGGCTCGACGGCGCGAAGAAGGCGCTCGCCGCCCTGGTCGACCGGCTCGACCCGCGGGACCACTTCGGGCTGGTGATCTTCGACGACCGGGTGGACGTCCCCGTGCCGGCCGCGCGGCTGACCGACAAGGAGGCCGCCAAGCGGGCGATCGCGGGCATCGTCACCGACGGCAGCACCGACCTGTCCGCGGGCTACCTGCGCGGGCTGCAGGAGGCCCGGCGGGTGTCCGGCGACGCCGGCGCGACCCTGCTGCTGATCAGTGACGGGAAGGCCAACGCCGGCGTCACCGACCCGGACGTGCTGTCCCGGGTGGCCGCCGAGGCGTACACGCACGGCGTGACCACCACGACGCTCGGCTACGGCCTGGGCTACGACGAGCGGATCATGTCGGCGATCGCCCGGGGCGGCTCCGGCAACGAGCACTTCGCCGAGGAGCCGGACACCGCCACCGCGCTGATCGCCGGGGAGGTCGAGGGGCTGCTCGCGCAGGCCGCCCAGGCCGGCTCCCTGCACGTGCGGCTGAGCCCGGCGGTGCGGACCGTGCTGGTGGTCAACGACCTGCCGTCGCGCCCGGTCGACGACGGGTTGATGATCGAGCTCGGCGGCTTCTACGCCGAGGAGACCCGCAAACTGGTGCTGACCTTCGACGTGCCGGCGCTGGCCACGCTCGGGCTGATCGAGGTGGCGACCCTGACTTTCACGTACGTGGCGCTGCCCGCGCTCGCCCAGCACACCGTGACCGTCCCGGTGCACGTCAACGTGGTGCCCGGCGACCAGGCGGCCGGCCGCGTCCCCGACCCGGTGGTCCGCACCGAGCTCGTCTACCTGCGCGCCCAGCAGGCCAAGCGGCGCGCCTCCGACCTGCTCGGGCGCGGCGACACGGCCGGGGCGCTGGAGGAGATCCGGCAGGCGCGCAGGGACATCGCCGGGGCGCGGGCGGACGCGCCCGAGTCGTTGACGGCGGACCTCGCCGACGAGGAGGCGACGCTCGACTACCTGGAGCGCGAGACCCGGCACGGGTCGGCGTCACGCGCCGGGAAGTACCTGTCGGCCAGCTCGCAGCGGCGTCTGCAGAAGCGCGGCCGCAAGGACGACACCCCGCCGCCGCCCCCGCCGAGCGAGCCCGGCACGGACACCGACCCGGCTTAGCG
>KL571402.1:19570-20379 GCA_000715855.1 Actinoplanes liguriensis | reverse complement strand
TCGGCGCGGCCGCTCCGAGGGCGGCCGAGACGTCGTGGGCCGCGGCGATGACCTCCGGGGCCCGCGCCACCAGGCCGGTCAGGTCCGTGTCCATCGCCAGGGTCGAGACCGAGATGCCGCCGAGCACCTGCCCGGTGTGGTCGAAAACGGCCACACCCACGCAGCGGATGCCCGGCTCGTTCTCCTCGTCGTCGATCGCGTAGCCGAGCGCCCGGACCCCGGCCAGGTGGGCGAGCAGGTCCTCCTCGCTGGTCAGGGTGTGCGGCGTGCGCGGCGGGAGCCCAGTGCGGCGGCAGATCGCCAGCACCTCCGCGTCGCTGAGCTCGGCCAGGACGGCCTTGCCGATCGCGGTGGTGTGCAGGGCGACGCTCATGCCGATCCGGGAGGGCATCTGGTACGGCCGGCGGCCCTCCTGCTTGTCGACGTAGACCAGCTCGTCGACGTGGCGGATCGCGAAGTGGGTGGTGAAGCCGGTGGCCTCGCGCAGCGCGCCCAGCGCTCCGGAGGCCTGCCGGGCCGGGTCGAACCGGTGCATGACCCTGCCTGCCAGGGTCAGGATCCGCGGGCCGGGCTCGTAGCTGCCCAGCCCGTCCGGCCGGGCGAAACCCCAGGTGACCAGCGATTGCAGGATGCGGTGCACGGTCGACTTGGAGACGCCGGTCGCGGTCGCGATGTCGGTGACGCGGTGGTGCTCGGCGAGTGCCTCGAGCACCGCCAGCGTCTTGTCGATGGAGCTGCCTTCCCTAGCCACCGCGCCAGCCTAGGGTCTGTCCTGCCGCGCACCCAAGTGCGAGGCGAGGTCCAGGTGG
>KL571402.1:18806-19377 GCA_000715855.1 Actinoplanes liguriensis | reverse complement strand
GCCGCAGCCCTGGGTGCGCGGCAGGACAGACCCTGGAAGGTCATCGGGCTAGCCAGCCGCCGTCGACGGCCAGCACGTGGCCGTTGACGTAATCGGCCGCGGGGGAGGCGAGGAAGACGACCGCGCCGGCGATGTCCTCCGGGCGGCCCCAGCGGCCGGCCGGGATCCGGGCCCGGATCTCCGCCTCGCGGACCGGGTCGGCGCGCAGCGGCTCGGTGTTGGCGGTCTCGACGTACCCCGGGGCGACCGCGTTGACCTGCACTCCGCGGGCGGCCCATTCGTTGGCGAGGGCCTTGGTCAGCCCGGCCACGCCGTGCTTGGCGGCGGTGTAGCCGGGCACGTGCATCCCGCCCTGGAAGGACAGCATCGACGCCACCGAGATGATCTTGCCGTGGCCGCGGGCCAGCATGCCGGCGCCGATCGCCCGGCTCAGCACGAACACCGCGTCCAGGTCGACGCCGAGCACCGCCCGCCAGTCGTCGAGGGAGTGCTCGGCGGCGGGCGCGCGCCGGATCACGCCCGCGTTGTTGACCAGGATGTCGACCGCGGGCAGCCCGGCCACCGCCGCCGG
>KL571402.1:18007-18581 GCA_000715855.1 Actinoplanes liguriensis | reverse complement strand
GTCGAACACCCACCGGGTGGCTTGGGCTCCGGCCTTACGGACCTCTTTTTCGACGTCGTCGAGATCGTCGGTACGGCCGTGGAGCACCAGATCGGCGCCGGCCCGCGCGAGCGCCACGGCGACCGCCCGGCCGATCCCGCCCCGCGAGCCGGTGACCAGGGCGGTCCGTCCGTGCAGGTCGAACGAGGTCACCGCAGCTCGCCGATCGCGACCGGCTCCACGTCGTCGTACGCCTGGTTCTCCCCGCCCATCGCCCAGACGAACGCGTAGCTGCGGGTGCCGAAACCGCAGTGCACCGACCAGTACGGCGAGATGACCGCCTGTTCCGGCGCCACGATCAGGTTGCGGGTCGCGTCCGGGCGGCCCATCAGGTGCACGACCCGATCGGACTCGGGGAGGCCGAAGTAGAAGTACACCTCGGTGCGCCGCTCGTGGGTGTGGCACGGCATCGTGTTCCACATGCTGCCCGGCTCGAGCACGGTGACCCCGAGGACGAGCTGGCAGCTCTGGATGCCCTTGAGGTGGATGAACTTGTAGATCGTGCGCTCGTTGGAGCCTGTCTCTTATACACATC
>KL571402.1:15235-17784 GCA_000715855.1 Actinoplanes liguriensis | reverse complement strand
TGACCGTCGGGTGGCTGGTGTGGGCCGGCGTCGAGACCAGGTAGAACCGGCCGTCGAAGCTCACCTGCCGGGCGCCGCGCCCGACGTAGAGCACCTCTTTCTCGGCCAGCTCGTGCCGGATGCCGTCGACGGTGACCGAGCCCGGCCCGCCGACGTTGACCACGCCCAGCTCGCGCCGCTCCAGGAAGTACTCCGAGCGCAGCGCGTCCGGGCAGGGCAGCTCCGCGGGGCCGGCCACGCCACCCACCACGATGCGGTCCTCGTGGGAGTAGGTCAGCCGCACCTCGCCGGGCGCGAACAGGTCCTCCACCAGGAAACGGTCGCGCAGCTGCTCGGTGTCCATGTTCGTCACCTGGTCCGGCGCCGTGGCGGGTCGCGTGTCCATGAGGGTCACCTTTCGGAGAGAACGGGTTCCGGGTCGGTCTCGAGCGAGTCAACCATCGCGTCGCGCTCGGGCGTGCGCTCGGGTCGGAGCAGGCCGATCGCCACGTACAGCACGAGCGAGGTGACCAGCGGGACGCCGACGACCATGGTCTGGCTGGTCTCGTCCATGATCCACTTGACCACGACCCAGACGCCCAGGCCGGCGGCCCAGGAGACGATCGCCGCGATCGGCCCGCTGCGGCGGAACCAGGGGAGCAGCCCGAGCATCAGCGGGATCGAGATCGGGCCCATGGTCGCCGCGACCAGGTCGACGACGATCTTCAGGACCACGCCCTGGCCCTCGGTGCTGATCGCGATGATCATGCTGACCACCACGAACAGGAACGTGGTGACCCGGGCGAAGGTGAGCTCGGCCCGCTCGCTCAGGTTGCGCACCGCGCGGACCAGGACCGGCGCGATGTCCCGGGTGATCACCGACGAGATCACGTTGGCGTCCGAGGAGACCATCGCCATGGTGTGCGAGAAGAAGCCGGCCAGCACCAGCCCGATCAGGCCGGACGGCAGCAGCGTCTTGGCCAGCTCGACGTAGGCCTGCTCGGGGTTGGCCAGGCCGGGAACGATCAGCGGCGCGGCGAACATCGGCATGAACAGGATCAGCGGCCAGACCAGCCACAACCCGCTGGACAGCAGCGCGGAGCGCTTGGCCGCGGAGCCGGACGGCGCGGCCATGTAGCGCTGCGCCAGGTTCCACATGCCACCGTTGTACTCGAAGGTCTTGATGAAGAGCAGGGCCAGGAAGAACGTCAGCGTGTACGGCCCGGCGAACGGATCGCCGTGTCCCTCGGGCAGGTCATCCCACATGGTCCACAGGGTGGAGACGCCGCCCAGGTGGCTCAGGAACGCGGAGAACATGGCGATGCCGGCCACCGCCTGGATGACGAACTGACCGAAGTCGGTCAGCACGTCCGCCCAGAGCCCGCCGAGCGTGATGTAGACGAGCGTGACCGCGCCGGTGAGCAGGATGCCCCAGACGATGGGCATGCCGGCGAATCCGCGCAGCAGCACCGCGATCGCCACCCACTTGGCCGCGATGTCCACGACCTTGAGCAGCGCGCCGCTGTAGGCGAGCGCCTGCTGGGTGGGCACGTTGTAGCGGCGGGCCAGGTACTCCAGCGGCGAGGCCACCCCGTGCTTGGAGCGCAGCCGGTTCCAGCGGGCGGCGAAGACGAAGGCGCCGATGCCCACGCCGATGCCGATGGTGAGGGCCCACCAGACGTACATGGCGAGGCCGTAGTTGTAGGCGACGGCCGCGAAGGCCACGAACATGACGGCGCTGTACCCGGACATGTGATGCGAGATCCCGGACAGCCACCAGGGGATCATGCCCCTCGCGGTGAAGAAGTCGGCGACGTTGTGGACGCGGCTCTTGGCCCACAGGCCGATGGCGACCATCACCAGGAAATATCCGGCGATGACGGCCCAGTCGAGTGTGGTCACGTGCCCTCCCTCCGGTGTGACGCGGGTTACAGGAGTGTTGCGTGGAGAGGATGTTCCGTTACATGGAACGCCTTGTCAACACACGGAACACAGTGAAGTTAATCCATGGATAGGTCTTGACCGTGTTCCGTGTAACGGGACAATGTTCCTGTCTACGGAATCGAGGAGGGGCCATGCCCAACATCACGGTGGAGCTGTTGTCCGGCCGCACGCTGGATCAGCGGCGGGAGTTCGCCGAGGCGGTCACCGCCGCCGCGGTCGACATCCTCAAGGCGCGGCGGGCCTCGGTGCGCATCCGCTTCGACGAGATCGAACGGGAGGACGTGGCCAACGGCGGCACCCTGGAGTCCGATCGGACCTGAGGTAGCACCCTCGATTTGCGACATATCTCATGCCGATCCTTGACAACCCTCGGAAACCGCAGGTCAACACGCCGGAAATTGAGTGATGACGCGGTAACAGAAGATCACATGCCACATAACAGGGTCTTGTCGACGTCTATGCGGGTGTGCAGGACGAACCCACCGAGCAAGAGGCGCCGGTCGATCCCCCGGAGCCCACCGAGCCGCCGGATTCCGTGGAGCCGGCGGAGCCCGCCGAACAGCCGGAGTCGCCGGAGCCGCCGGAGGCCGTGGCCCAGCCGGAGCCCGAGGCTCCGGCTGCCGTAC
>KL571402.1:10888-15019 GCA_000715855.1 Actinoplanes liguriensis | reverse complement strand
GTGGCGACCGTCACCGCCGTGCTGACGTTCTGGACGGCCGGCGGCATCGGCGCCGCCGAGGCGTACGTCGAGTCCGTGCCGGTGCCCGGCGCCGAGCCGCAGCCGCAGGCCTCGGTCCTGTACTACCGGGACGGGAAGACCATCCTGGCCCGGGTCGGCGCGACCGACCACAATGACGTCCCGCTGTCGGCGATCTCGCCGGACCTGCGCCAGGCCGTGCTGCTCGCCGAGGACCGGGACTTCTACGGCCACGCCGGGGTGTCGATCCGCGGCGTGGCCCGGGCGGTGGTCGCCGATGTGAGCGGCAAGCACGAGGGCGCCTCGACGATCACCCAGCAGTACGCGCGGAACGCCTTTCTGAGCCAGCGCGTGACCGTCGACCGGAAGATGCAGGAGCTCGCGCTCGCCATCAACCTGGAAAGGCAGTACAGCAAGGACGAGATCCTCGACCGGTACCTCAACACGATCTACTACGGCCGCGGCGCGTACGGGATCGCCGCCGCCGCGAACGCCTACTTCGGGGTCACCCCGGACCGGCTGGACTTCGCCCAGAGCGCGGTGCTCGCCGCGGTCATCAAGGACCCGTGGGAGTACGACCCGGACCACGACCCCGCGAACGCCCGGCGCCGCTGGAACTGGATCTTCGCGACCGCCCGGGACGCCGGCCTGATCGATCCGGCGAAGGTGTCGTACCCGGCGATCCGTCCGTCCGGCTCGGTGATCGGCGGCCCGATCGGGCTCGTCGTCGACCGGGTCGAGCGGGAGCTGGCCGGGCACGGCATCACCTCGCAGCAGCTGCACACCCAGGGCCTGCGGGTGGTCACCACGCTCGACCAGGCGGCCCAGCAGTCCGCGATGAGCTCGGTGAAGAAGGCGCTGACCGGGCAGCCGGCCGGGCTGCAGGCGGCCCTGGTCGCGCTCGATCCGGCGACCGGCGGGGTGCGGGCGTACTACGGCGGCGACCTCGGCAGCGGCTACTTCGACAACGCGTCGGCGATGCACCCCGCGGCGTCGACGTTCAAGTCGATCGTGCTGGCGGCCGCGCTGAACAAGGGGATCGCGTACCAGTCACGCTGGGACGGCAGCTCGCCCCGGCTGTTCCCGGACCGCGGCGTGCCGTTGCGCAACCACGACGGCCTCCAGTGCCCCGAGTGCACCCTGCAGCGCGCGATGGTCGACTCCCTGAACACGCCGTTCTACGCCGTGACCGCGCAGATCGGGCCGGACCGGGTGCGGGACATGGCCGTGCGCCTGGGGATCCCGGACAGGTACGACGGCCGCAAGTCGATGGTGGACGTCAAGGGCGACCCCGCGCCGGGCAAGACCCGCGGCGACATCTCGCTCGGCCGGTATGCCGTCCGCCCCGGTGACCTGGCGACCGTCTACGCGACCCTGGCCGGTAACGGCGTCCGGCACGACCGGCACTTCGTGCAGTCGGCGACCGGCGCGGACGGCACCGGCTACACCACGCCGGACTCCGCCACCGCCGCGCTGGACCCGAAGATCGCCGCCGACGTCACCACCGTCCTGCAGTCGGTGGTGAAGGAGCACGGCATCTCCCCGGGGCGCCCGGCGGCCGGCAAGACCGGCACCCAGCAGTACCTGGACACCCTGGACAACCAGGACGCCTGGATGGCCGGCTACACACCGGAGCTGGCCAGCGTGGTCTGGATCGGCAAGGCGAAGCCCGGGCCGCTGCGCGACGCGAAGAACAAGCGCATCGAGGGCGACACCATGCCGTCCTACATCTGGCGTGACTTCACCAGGTCCGCGCTGCAGGGCGAGCCGGTCACCGCGCTGCCGAAGCCCGCGCACGTCGGGCGGGCCGACGCCGGTGACTTCGGCAAGACCGGCCACGACGCGAAGAGCCCGGACACGGTGGCGAACCTGCACGCCGCCGCGGCCGGCTACGAGCCGGTGGTGCACACCGAGCACAGCGGCAAGCGGCTCGCGCTGACCTTCGACGACGGCCCGTCCGAGGACACCCCGGCGGTGCTGGACCTGCTCGCGCAGTACCACATCAAGGCGACGTTCTGCGTGGTCGGCGAGAACGCGACCTGGTACCCGGACCTGGTGCGCCGGATCGTCGCCGACGGCCACCGGCTCTGCAACCACTCGATGCACCACGACGACCTGGGCATCGTGTCCGAGGCGAAGAGCCGGGCGGACATCGTCGAGGCGGACGCGGCGATCGCCGAGGCGGTGCCGGACGCGACGGTGACGTACTACCGCGCGCCGTACGGCGATTTCGGTCCCTCGGCGAAGGCCGGCGGGAAGCTCGGGCACACCCCGCTCGGCTGGGTCGTCGACCCGGACGACTGGCTGCTGCCCGGCGCCGACGTCATCGCCACCCGGATCAAGCAGCAGCTCACGCCGCGGGCGGTGGTGCTCGTCCACGACGGCGGCGGTGACCGGAAGCAGACCGTCGCGGCGCTGCGCACGCTGATCCCCGACCTGCTCGACGACGGGTGGACCTTCGACTTCCCGGAGACGACGGTGACCAGCAAGCCGCTGACCCAGCCGGCGCCGAGCGCGTCGACCCCGCAGCCGGAGTCGACGCCGACCTCGCCGGCGCCGTCGGACTCGGTGTCGCCGTCGGTCCCGGTCCCGTCCGGCTCGTCGTCGTCCCCGGCGCCGTCGGACCCGGCGACCAGTGAGACGCCGGATCCGGCCGGCACGCCGTAAGCCTTCCTCCAGTCGGCGCCGGGCGGCGGTTCGCTGCCCGGCGCCGCCGTTTCCGGCATTGGTAAGCATTGTTTCCGAAGCATTTCGAGCAACGTCTTGACAACGTTGTCAGTGCGGGTTGAAGCTGGCGATCTCTGATCAGCAGGGCGTCCACTGTGCACCTCCTCCGCTTGGAGTCCGCATGAAGCTCTCCCGCCCGCCTCGACGGTGGTCAGCCGTCGCCGGCGCGCTTCTCCTCCCGGTCGGACTGATCGCCGCGCCCGCTCCGGCGAGCGCCGCGGTCACTCCGGGCAATTTCCGGTCCTGTCTCGAGGCCGCCGACCAGCAACCCACCGCCAGCACCGCCGAGGTCGACGCGAAGGGTGCCCCGATCCAGGGCAACCTGACCGGCTCGATCCGCACCGGCCTGCCCGGCAGCGTCCTCGACCGGGTCAGCGCGGTCACCGCGAGCGCGGAGAACCCGCCGGACGAGGTCGCCGCACGGCTCACCGACAACGAGTCGTCGACCAAGTGGCTCGCGTTCAACCCGACCGGCTGGGTCACCTACCGGCTCGCCACGCCGGTGGCCGTCGTCAAGTACTCGCTGACCTCGGCGAACGACGCGGCCAGCCGGGACCCGAAGGACTTCGCGATCCAGGGTTCCGCCGACGGGCAGGCGTGGACCGATCTGGACACGCGGACCGGCCAGAGCTTCGGCGGCCGCTTCGCGACCAACACCTACACCTTCACCAACACCACCGCGTACGCGTTCTACCGGCTGAACATCACCGCGAACTCCGGTGACTCGCTGGTGCAGCTCGCGGACTGGGACATCAGCGACGGCACGGACGTGCGGCCGCCGTCCACCCCGATGGTCAGCGTCACCGGCACCGGTCCGGTGCGGGGCTCCAACGCCAAGCCGAGCGCCGGGTTCACCGGCGTCGCCTCGCTGCGCTACGCGGGTGCGGCTGAGGGCGCCGGACGGTCGTACGCGAGCAATCGGCTTTTCGATGTGAACATCCCGGTCGGGCCGAAGTCGCGGCTGAGCTACAAGATCTTCCCCGAGCTGTCGGGCGAGGATCTGCAGTATCCGTCCACCTTCGCGGCGATCGACCTGCACTTCACCGACGGCTCCTACCTGAGCAAGCGGTCCGCGACCGACCAGCACGGCTACGCGCTGACCGCCGCCGGGCAGGGCGCGTCGAAGGTGCTCTTCGCCGACGAGTGGAACGCGGTGCAGGCCGACCTCGGCACGGTGGCGAACGGCAAGACGATCGACCGGATCCTGCTGTCCTACGACAACCCCGGCGCCACCGCCACCACCCGTTTCCAGGGCTGGATCGACGACCTGGCGGTGACCGGCACCCCGGGCGCGGTCGACGACTCGGCGCTGACGAACCTCGTCGACACGCGGCGCGGGACCAACGCGTCCGGCGGCTTCTCCCGCGGCAACAACCTGCCGCTGGC
>KL571402.1:10219-10686 GCA_000715855.1 Actinoplanes liguriensis | reverse complement strand
ACACCCTGCCGCTGGCGGCGGTGCCGAACGGCTTCAACTTCCTGACGCCGGTCACCAACGCCACCTCGGACTCGTGGGAGTACGTCTACCAGCGGGACAACAACGCGGCGAACCTGCCGCTGCTGCAGGGCCTCGCGATCTCGCACGAGCCCAGCCCGTGGATGGGTGACCGCAACCAGATGTCGGTCATGCCGGTCGCGGCCGGGGGCAATCTCACCGGCGCGCCGAGCACCCGCGCGCAGGCGTTCAGCCACGACGACGAGATCGCCCGCCCCGACTTCTACAGCGTGAAGACGCAGAACGGGCTGGTCGCGCGGATGTCGCCGACCGATCACGGCGGCGTCGCGGACTTCACCTTCCCGGCCGGCTCGGCCACCGGCAGCGTCGTCTTCCAGAACGGCACGTTCACGATCGGCGCCGACGGCACGGTCACCGGCTGGGTCGACAACGGCAGCGGGCTCTCCGCG
>KL571402.1:5035-10087 GCA_000715855.1 Actinoplanes liguriensis | reverse complement strand
CAACGGCAGCGGGCTCTCCGCCGGCCGCAGCCGGATGTTCTACGCCGGCACGTTCGACCGGGCGCCGAGCGCCACGGCGGCCGCCTCGGCCACCTTCGACACCTCGGCCGCGGCGACCGTGACCCTGCGGTTCGCCACCTCGTTCATCTCGGTCGACCAGGCGAGGAAGAACCTCGGCCTGGAGGTCACCGGCAAGAGCTTCGACCAGATCCACGCGGCCGCCACCGCGGCGTGGAAGGACCGGCTCGGCCGCGTCGAGGTCAAGGGCGCGACCGAGACGCAGCTGGTCACGCTCTACTCGAACCTGTACCGGCTGAACCTCTACCCGAACTCGCAGTCGGAGAACACCGGCACCGCGGCCGCGCCGCACTGGCAGTACGCGAGCCCGGTGTCCGCGGCGACCGGCACGTCGACCCCGACGAACACCGGGGCGAAGCTGGTCGACGGCCAGATCTACGTCAACAACGGGTTCTGGGACACCTACCGGACCGTCTGGCCGGCGTACTCGCTGCTCTACCCGGACGTCGCCGCCCGGCTCGCCGACGGTTTCGTCCAGCAGTACCGCGACGGCGGCTGGATCGCCCGCTGGTCCTCGCCCGGTTACGCCGACCTGATGACCGGCACCAGCGCCGACGTGGCGCTCGCCGAGGCGTACCTGAACGGGGTCAAGCTGCCCGACCCGCTCGGCGCGTACGACGCCGCGGTCAAGGACGCCACGGTCGCCTCCGGGCGCAGCGCGGTCGGCCGCAAGGGCATCGAGACCTCGCTGTTCCTCGGCTACACGGCGACCACCACCGGCGAGTCGGTGTCCTGGGCGCTGGAAGGGTTCATCAACGACTTCGGCCTGGGCAACATGGCCGCCGGTCTGGCGAAGGACCCGGCCACCCCGAAGGCGCGGGTCAAGCAGCTCAAGGAGGAGTCGCAGTACTTCCTGGAGCGGGCCCGCAACTACGTGAACCTGTTCGACCCGAAGTCGAAGTTCTTCCAGGGCCGCCAGGCCAACGGGACCTTCCTCGACGGCGACCCGCTCGACTGGGGCGGCGTCTACACCGAGACCGACGGCTGGAACTACGCGTTCACCGCGCAGCAGGACGGCCAGGGCCTGGCCAACCTCTACGGCGGCCGCAAGCAGCTGGAGAACAAGCTCGACAAGTTCTTCGCCACCCCGGAGAAGGCCGACCACCCCGGTGGGTACGGCGGCACGATCCACGAGATGCTGGAGGCCCGGGCGGTACGCCTCGGCCAGCTCGGCATGAGCAACCAGCCCTCGCACCACATCCCGTACATGTACGACTACACCGGCGTCCCGTCCAAGACGCAGGCGCTCGTCCGGGAGATCCTGCAGCGGCTCTACGTCGGCAGCGAGATCGGCCAGGGCTACGTGGGCGACGAGGACAACGGCGAGATGTCGTCGTGGTACATCCTCAGCTCGCTCGGCCTCTACCCGCTGCAGAACGGGTCGTCGAGCTGGGCGATCGGCTCGCCGCAGTTCGAGCAGATGACCGTGCACCGCACCACCGGTGACATCGTCGTCAAGGCGTACGAGAACAGCGTCAAGAACGTCTATGTCCAGTACGCCCGGGTCAACGGCAAGGACCAGAAGAAGGTCTCGATCGACTCGTCGGTCCTCGCCAAGGGCGGCACGATCGAGTTCGTCATGGGCCCGAAGCCGTCGTCCTGGTTCACCGGCAAGAACGAGGTGCCGGACTCGCTGACCAAGGGCAACGACATCCCCGAGCCGTTGCAGGACGTCACCGGCCCGGGCCTCGGCACCGCGACCACGACCGGTGGCCAGGACGCGTCCAAGCTGTTCGACGACACCTCGTCGACGCAGCTGACGTTCGACTCGGGCACCCCGCAGGTCGACTGGACGTTCCGCGGCGGCGAGCAGGCGCCGGCCTACTACACCCTCACCTCGGGGGCCAAGGCCGGCGACCCGTCGGACTGGACGCTGCAGGGCTCCGGGGACGGGATCACCTGGACCACGCTGGACTCCCGCTCCGGCGAGACGTTCGCGTGGCGCAACCAGACCCGGCCGTTCCAGATCGACAAGCCGGGCCGGTTCACCCGGTTCCGCCTGGTGGTCACGAAGACGACCGGGGCCGCGCAGGCCAACCTGGCCGAGGTCGAGCTGCTCGCCGGCGGGGACGTCCAGCTCGGTGGCGGCAGCGTCACGGTCTCCGGCGTCGCGACCGTGCCGGCCCGGTCGGGCGCCGCGGTGTCCGTGCCGCTGGCCACGGTCACCGGCGGCACCGCGAGCGGGTACAAGGCCACGATCGACTGGGGTGACGGCACGCCGGCCACCGCCGGGACGACGACGCTCAGCTCGCGCGCGGTCTACGGCGTGAGCGGCTCCCACACGTACGCGAAACCCGGTTTTTACCAAGCATCGGTCGTCGTGACCGATGGCGAGGGGCAGGACTCGGCAACCGTGGGTGTCGATGTCTCCTATGCGCCGGAGTCGGGCCTGACCGCCGCGTTCGACACCGTCTGCATCGGTGACGACGGGGCTGTCGGGGCCAACTGCGACGCGAAGACCTGGGCCTACTCGCGGACCGCGCTGGCCGCGGCCGGCGTCACCCAGGGCAAGCGGAGCACGGTGCCCGGGACCGCCCTGGGCTTCACCCTGCCGGCCACCCCGGCGGGGCAGTCCGACAACGCGATCGGCAACGGAAAGACGATCGCGCTGAGCCTGCCGGCGGACGCGAAGAGCATCTCGTTCATCGGCGCGGGCACCCAGGGCAACCAGAGCACCACCGGCACCGCGACGTTCAGCGACGGCACCACCGCGAGCATCCCGATCCAGCAGAGCGACTGGACGCTGGGCGGGAACGCGAACGGCACGCCGTCCTACGGCAACATCATCGTCGCCAAGTCCGCGTACCGGCTGCACGGCACGGACCGGGACAGCGCGGTGCCGTTCCTGTTCGCGACCGCGCCGTACCAGATCCCGGCCGGCAAGACGCTCGTCTCGGTGACGCTGCCGGCCCAGTCCGGTGACCCCGGCTCGGCCGGCCGGATCCACGTCTTCGCGATCGCCGACGACGGCACGCCGCGGCCGGAGCTGGCGCTGACCGCGCCCGCCGGGCAGACCGCGACGGCCGGCACGGAGCTCTCCGCGAAGCTGGGCTCGGCCACCGGCGCCCTGCACGCCAGTGTCCAGTGGGGCGACGGCACGGTTCCCGCGGACGCGGTGATCGACGAGTCCGGGGCGATCGGCGGAAAGCACACGTACGCCCAGCCGGGCACCTACACCGTGCACGTCACCGCCTGGGACGCGCAGTCGAGCAGCTCCGTCACGTTCACCGTGACGGTGGCGAAGACGGCGGCCGCGGCGGCGAAGGCGACCACGGTCGACCTGACCGCGGAGCCGGTGGCGCCGGCGTACCGGCCCGAGGTGACGCTCTCCGCCACCGAGGGGCCGCGGGGCACGGCGATCACCGTCGACGGCTCCGGGTTCGCGCCGAACGAGACGGTCAGCGGCAGCTTCGGCGCCGGACTGCCCGTCACCACCCTGAAAGCCAACGCCGACGGTGTCGTCGCCGGTGAGACCGTGAGCGTTCCGGGTGCGGCAGCGCCCGGCACGACCGGGATCACGCTCACCGGCGCCGACTCCGCCTCCCGGGTCGAACTGCCCTTCACCGTCACGCCTCGGTGATGCCTCACCGCGGCGGAACAGCGCCGCGGTGAACCCGCCCGCTGGTGGGCCGGCCGGAACATGGCCGGTTCACCAGCGGGTTTTTCCCACTCGTTGTCTGACAACGATGTCATAGCTGGAGGCCCCCCATGCCCGTCTCTCGCCGAACCTTCCTCGCCGCCGGTAGCGGCCTTCTCGCCTCGATCGGGGTGGATGTCGTTCTCCCCGACCCGGCCTCCGCCGCTGCCCCCGCTTCCGGAGACCTCGCGCTCTACCGGCCCGTCTCCGCCTCCTCCACCGCGTACGCCCCGGCGCAGCCCTCGTTCGCCGTCGACGGCCTGCCGCAGCTCGGCGTCAAGGGCTCAGGCTGGCGGGCCGGCGGTGGCGACCCGCAGTGGATCGCGGTCGACCTGCAGGCGCTGTGCGAGATCACCGCGCTCACGCTGACGTTCGAGGCGACGCTCGCCGACGGGCCGTTCGACGGCGACTACAACCACGCCGACGGTGACGAGATCCAGTCGAGTGCCGCCATCGCGTACCGGATCGAGGTCTCCGCGGACGGGAAGTCCTGGTCGACCGCGTACGAGACCGCGACCGGCCAGGGCGGCGCGCAGGCGATCACGATGGCCGCGCCGGTGAAGGCACGGCACGTGCGGATGACCGCGACCCGCCGGTCGAACACCAACCCGGTCGGCCTCAACGGCTTTCAGGTGTACGGGCGTGCGCTCACCGCCCGTCCGCGAGCCACCGGATGGACGGACTGGGCCGGCGGCAACCGCGAGCCCGCCCCCGCGCTGACCGTCGCCGCGGACGGCACCGTTGCGCTGGAGAGCGGCTGGGCGCTGACCCTCGATGACTTCGCCGGCACCGCCGATGGCCCCGCGCTGTCGAGCGGCCGGCGGGACGTGCGCGACTGGCTGCCGGCCACCGTCCCCGGCACGGTGCTGGCCACCCTCGTCGAGCGCGGTCACCTGCCCGACCCGGTCGCCGGCTTCGAGAACCTGCGGATCCCGGAGGCGCTGTCCCGGCACTCCTGGTGGTACCGCCGCGAGTTCCGGCTGCCCCGCGGCCTGGACGCCGGCCCCGGGCGGCACGTCTGGCTGGAGCTCGACGGGATCAACCACGAGGCGCGCATCTGGGTCAACGGCGTTGACGCCGGCACGGTCACGCACCCGTTCGCGCGTGGCGTCCTGGACATCACCGAGGCGCTGAAGGGCCACACCGACCACACCGTCGCCGTCAAGATCACGCCGATGCCGCACCCCGGCACGCCCGGCGACAAGACCCTGGACAGCTGGACGTTTCTGAACGGCGGTTCACTTCATCTGGACTCGCCCACCTACCTGGCGGTCTCCGGCTGGGACTGGATGCCCGCCGTCCGGGACCGGGTCGCCGGCATCTGGAACCACGTACGC
>KL571402.1:4638-4812 GCA_000715855.1 Actinoplanes liguriensis | reverse complement strand
GTGCCGGTCCGCAACGTCGCCGCCACCGCCACCACGGTCACCGTCCGCGCGGCCTTCGAGAGCTTCCGGATGGAGAAGACCGTCACCGTGCCGGCCGGCGCGAGCACGAAGGTGGTCTTCATCCCGGTGCGGGTGAAGAACCCGAAGCTCTGGTGGCCGAACGGCTACGGCGAG
>KL571402.1:2118-4404 GCA_000715855.1 Actinoplanes liguriensis | reverse complement strand
ATGTGTATAAGAGACAGACCTGACCGTCACGGCCACCGTCGCCCGTAAGGTCTCCGACACCCGGAAGATCACATTCGGGATTCGCGAGTACGCCTACGAGTCGTTCCAGCCCGTCGTCATCTCCCCGCCCGCGGTCCCGCCGCTGAGCTTCGAGAACGGCCACGCCACCCAGACCGTCACGTTCGAGCGGACCACCCGCCGTCACGTCCGCATCCAGACCGGCGCCCGGGCCACCGGCTGGGGCGTGTCCCTGTGGTCGCTGGAGGTCCACGACGGCGCCGACGGCCCGGACCTCGGGCAGGGGAAGACGGCGACCGCGTCCACCCAGAGCTCCTCGGCGCCCGCCCTCGTCGACGGCGACCCCGGCACCCGCTGGAGCTCCGACTACCTCGACGACCAGTGGGCGCAAGTGAACCTCGGTTCGCCGACGGCGTTCGACCGGGTGACCCTGGTCTGGGAGACGGCGTACGCGCTGGACTTCCGCGTCCAGGCCTCCGACGACGGCGAGACGTGGGAGGACCTGGCCGCGCGGAACAACGAGACCCCGCCCGGCAACACCGGCAAGCAGGTCGTCGACTTCGCCGGGCAGACCGCGCGGCACGTCCGGATCCAGGGCGGCAAACGGGCCACCGACTGGGGCTTCTCGATGTGGACGCTGTCGGTGCGGCGCGCCGGTGACCCCGGCACCGATCTGGCCCGGGGCCGGAGCGTGACCGCCTCGACCAGCGAGGACGCGAACCCGGCAAGCAACGTGGTGGACGGCAACCCGCGTACGCGCTGGGCCTCCTCCGCCGCCGACAACCAGTGGATCCAGGTCGACCTGGGCTCGGCCGTCCCGTTCGACCAGGTCGAGATCGACTGGGAGACGGCTTACGCCCGCGACTTCACGGTCCAGGTCTCCGCCGACGGCGACGCGTGGACCGACGTCGCGTCCGTGGACAACGCCACCGTCGAGCTGAAGATCAGCGTGAACGGCGTGCCGGTCTTCTGCCGCGGCGGCAACTGGGGCTGGGACGAGTTGCTCCGGCGAACCGGGACTCACTTGATCCGGGACGCCGTCGCCATGCACCGCGACATGAACTTCACGATGATCCGCAACTGGATCGGCAGCAGCACCCGCGACGAGCTCTACGCGGCCTGCGACGAGTTCGGCATCCTGGTCTGGAACGACTTCTGGGAGGCCGGGGCGTTCATCGACGCGTCCGCCACCTACGACGCGATCGTCGCCGACACCATCCGCCGCTACCGCCACCACCCGTCGATCGCGGTCTGGTGCGGGGCGAACGAGGAGTTCCCGCCGGCCGCGATCGACGCCGGCCTGCGCAAGGCGGTCGCCGAGGAGGACCCGGAGATCATCTACGTGCCGTCCTCGAACGCCGGCGTGGTCAGCGGCAGCGGCCCGTGGCACTGGATCGAACCGGCCACCTACGCCGACCCGGCGAACTACAAAGCCGGCGTGTTCGGCTTCCACACCGAGATCGGCATGCCGGTGATCCCGCACGCCGAGACCATGCGCAACCTGGCCGGGGACGAGCCGGCCTGGCCGATCGGCGAGGTCTGGGGCTACCACGACTGGGCGCGCAACGGGAACCAGCACGTCGACGGCTACCGGTCGGCGATCGAGGCGCGGTTCGGCACGTCGGAGTCGCTGGCGGACTTCACCCGGCGCGCGCAGTTCGTCAACTTCGAGAACCACCGCGCGATGTTCGAGGCGTGGAACGCCCACCTGTGGCAGAACGCGTCCGGCCTGCTGCTCTGGATGTCGCATCCGGCCTGGTACAGCACGGTGTGGCAGACCTACGACTACGACCTCGACGTGAACGGCGCCTACTACGGCTCGCGCAAGAGCTGCGAGCCGCGGCACGTGCAGGCGGACCCGGGCACGTGGCAGGTGCGGGCCGTCAACCACACCTCGGCGCCGCTTTCCCAGGTCAAGATCACGGCTTGCGCGTACGACCTCAGCGGTCGCGCCCTGGGGGCGGTCCAGAGCCGTACCGTCGATGTCGCCGCCTCGTCGACCACGCCCGCGTTTGCACTCGCCGCACCGGTCACCGGCCTGCACCTGGTCCGGCTGGAGATGCGTGACCACCGCGGCACCCTGATCTCGGAGAACACGTACTGGCGATACGCGAGGCCGGAGGAGATGAAGGCGCTCTCGGCCATGCCGCGGACCCGGCTGGAAGTGAAGACGCGTTCGCACGGCGACGGGATCGTCGCGGTGGTGGCCAACCGCGGGCCGGCGGTCGCCGCGATGGTCCGGCTCGCGCTGCGCGACGGTCACGGCGA
>KL571402.1:0-1922 GCA_000715855.1 Actinoplanes liguriensis | reverse complement strand
GAGATGTGTATAAGAGACAGCAACTACTTCTGGCTCCTGCCGGGGGAGAGCCGTTCCGTCGGCGTGTCCTGGCCCGCCCGCCTCGGCCGCCCGCGCGGCGTGACCGTCACCGCGGAGGCGTACAACACGCAAAGTTGACAATTGTCGATCCGGTCTTGTGTGGACTGTGGCAGGCCATCAGGGTTGTTCCGGCAGTTTCCGAAAGCTCCGGGGGGACCCTGATGGCATACCGCCGCTCGATCGCGCTGACCGCGGCACTCGCCCTGACCACCACCTCATTGACACCTTCACCGGCACACGCCGGCACCCCGTCCGGCCCGAACGCCGTGGTGACCTGGAACGTCAACGCCCAGAACGAGATCTACGAGGTGGCGCGGCAGTCGCCGGCCACCGCCGCCCGCAGTTTTGCGATGGTGCAGGGCGCCGTCTACGACGCGGTGAACGCGGTCACCGGGGTGCGGTACGAGCCGTACCTGACCGCCCCGAAGGCACGCCACGGCGCCTCGGCCGACGCCGCGGTGGCCGCGGCGGCCTCGGACGTGCTGCTCTCGCTCTTCCCGGAGCAGGCCGCGACCATCCAGGCGCAGTACGACACCGCGCTCGCCGCGATCCCGGACGGCCGGGCCGAGCGGGACGGCGTCACGGTCGGTAAGAAGGCCGCCGCCGCGATGATCGCCGCTCGGGCCGGTGACGGCGCGTTCGACCCGGACAGCTGGAACATCAGCACCGAGCCGGGGCAGTGGCGGCCCACCCCGCCGACGAACATCCAGGACGGCGCGTGGTTCGCCGACCTGAGGACGTTCGTGCTGCCGGACGCGGCGATGTTCCGCACCGCCGGGCCGCCGGCGCTGACCAGCGCGGCGTACACCCGGGACTTCGAGGAGGTCAAGGCGATCGGCGGGGTGAACAGCACGGTCCGCACGCTCGACCAGACCCAGTCCGCGAAGTGGTGGCACGACCGCCGGCTCACCGAGTGGGCCATGAAACATGTGTATAAGAGACAGAACGGCAGCTGGCCGAGACGCAGCACCTGAGCACGCTGCAGACCGCCCGGATGTTCGCGATGATCGACATCGTCAACGTGGACGCGTTGATCGCCTGCTACAACGAGAAGAAGTACTGGAACTTCTGGCGCCCGGTCACCGCGGTGCAGGAGGCGGACCTCGACGGGAACCCGGCGACGACCGCCGACCCGGCGTGGATGCCGCTGCTGGTGACGCCCCCGTTCCCGGACTACACGTCCGGGCACACCTGCTCGTTCTCGGCGCTCGCGCTGACCTGGCAGCGCTTCTTCGGGCGCGACGACATCACGATGAGCGCGTACAGCGCCGACTCCGGCACCACCCGCTCGTTCGACAGCTTCTCGTCGGCGCTGGCCGAGGTGGTCGAGGCGCGGATCTGGGGTGGTGTGCACTTCCGGACGGCCGACGAGCAGGGTGTGCGGATCGGCACCGGGACCGCCCGGTACGTGCTCGCGCGCGAGTTCCGGCCGCGCCACTAGCCGGATTCCGCTCGCGTCATCAGCGGATCCATTGAGGAAAGGCGGGCCGCCCCGGCCCGCCTTTTTCATTGTCCGCCTTCACTCGCAGTCGTCACGGCGGTACGGAACCGTCGCAACGTAGACGTATGTGCGCCCACGTCCTACGCTGTGGCGAACCTGTGAAACGAGGAGGACCCTGTGGCCGAGTCCCCACCCGAGCAACGGAGCCCGGCGGATCCGGCGCCGCCGGCGCCACAACTGCTGGTCATGTCGCCGAACGATGCACTGCCGTCGATCGCGTGGCCGGGGCCCGAGGGTGCGCCGGCCTGGGCGATCCCGGTGCAGGTGCCGGCCGGGACGCGGGGGTACGCGCTGTTCATCCCCATGCTCCCGACGGAGGCGCCGGCCGCCGCGACCCCGGAACCGGAGGCCCCCGAGCCGG
>KL571401.1:9553-11064 GCA_000715855.1 Actinoplanes liguriensis | reverse complement strand
CACGGCGGGCCGGGTCGCGACACCGGACGCGTACTTCGCCGACCAGGCCGCCGAGGCCAACCGCATGAACAACGTCGCCATGCTCGCCCTGCTCGGCCTGACCCTGCTCTACACGGCGATCGCCATCGCGAACACGCTGGTCATGTCCACCGCCGACCGCGCCCGGGACATCGCCGTCCTCCGCCTCGGCGGCGCCACCCCGCGCCAGGTCCTGACCCTGATCGCCGCCGAGACGGCCACGGTCGTCGCGGTAGCCGTCCTCCTGGCCGCAGCGGGGACCACCGCCCTGCTCCTCGGCCTCCGCGCCCGCCTGGCCGACCTGGTCACCACCGTCGAGATCGCCGCCCCCTGGCCGGTGATCGTCACCATCACCGCGGTCTGTGCCCTGGTCGCTTTCGCCGCGAGCCTGATCCCGGCCGCCCTCCTCCTCCGAACCCCACCCACCGCCCTGGCCGCCCTCCGCGAGTAACCCGTTTTCCCCGCTCCGACACCCTGCCGCTCGACCACCCAGCTCCGCCTCCGCCTCCGCCTCCAGCCCCGGCCCGGCTTAGCCCGGCTCGGCCCGGCTCGGCCTCGGCCCGGCTCGGCCTCGGCCCGGCCCGGCTCGGCCCCGGCCCCGGCCCCGGCCCGGGCCCGGGCCCGGCTTGGCTCGGCCCGGCTTGGCTTGGCCCGGCTCGGCTTGGCCCGACCCCGACCCCGGCCCGGCTCCGCCTCCGGCTTTGGCCCAGCCGCGGGCGCGTGCCGCACGACTGCTGGGGCCCCGGGTGTCCTCCTGGCGCGGCTGCCCGGGGCCGTGCGTTTGCGGTGCCGCTTGCGGATTGCCTGCGCGGCGGCGGGCCGGCTGGTCCTCACGGTTGTTCTGGGCTCGGATTTCGACCGTGGAGGCCAGCCGGGGTGTGGGGGCGGCCACGGCGGTGAGCGGGGTGCGGCGGATAGGGTCGGCGGCATGGATGATCACCCCTTCGACGCTGTGCTCTTCGACTGTGACGGGGTGCTCGTCGACTCGGAGCGGATCACGAACGCGGTCCTCCGCACGATGCTCCACGAGCTCGGATGGGCGATCAGCGCGGCGGACTGCTTCCGGCTGTTCGTCGGGCGGGCCCTCGTGGACGAGGTCGGCGTCATCACCGCCAACACTGGGTTCACGGTCACCGACGAGTGGATCGCCGAGTTCCGCAGCCGTCGCAACGACGCCCTGGTGCTCGACCTCGAGCCGATCCCCGGCGCGGTGGCCGCGGCCCACGAGATCGCCGAGCTGTTCCACGGCAGGGTGGCCTGCGCGAGCGGCGCCGACCGCCCGAAGATCGAGTTGCAGCTCCGCAAGGTCGGCCTCGACCGGGTCTTCGACGGCAAGATCTTCAGCGGCATGGAGATGCCCCGGAGCAAGCCCGCCCCGGACGTCTACCTGGCTGCCGCGGACGCCCTCGGCGTCGACCCGGCCCGCACCGCGGTCGTCGAGGACACCGCCACCGGAGTCCGAGCGGGTGTAGCTGTCTCTTATACACATCTCT
>KL571401.1:6089-9362 GCA_000715855.1 Actinoplanes liguriensis | reverse complement strand
CAGAGATGTGTATAAGAGACAGCGTGTACGGCTTCTGCCCACCCGGCAGCCCGGCCCACCACGCGCCGGAGGTCCTGCTGGAGGCGGGCGCCACCCACATCTTCACCACCATGGCCGACCTCCCCACCCTGCTCACCGCCCGGCCGCTCACGCCCGCCGCCCGCTGACGGCCGGACAAGAAGCCACCAGCCGGCGCCGGCGGTGGTCATCCGGCGCGGATTACCACGGTGTAGCCCAGCCCGGAGTGGGCAGCTGGTGCTGGCGGTGGTTCTGGGACTGGGATTCCCACGGTGTGGCCCAGCCGGGGCCGGGCGGCTGGTGCTGGTGGTCGACGTGCCCGCAAGCGGCTCAGCGGGCACACGGCGACCGGCAGCGCGGAAAACCGGCGGCCAACAATGTGGACGGCGGGCGGCACGGCGGGCGGCGGAGACGGCGCACGGCGGTGTGGACGGTGGGTGCTGGCAGTGTGGAAGGCGGGCGGCAGTGGGCGACGGGGCGGGCGGGGCGAAAGGCTGGGGGTCAGGGGGTCAGGTAGGCGTTGGCCCAGACCGTGAAGCTGTCGCCGAACTCGGACCGGGCCGTGGCCAGCACCGCGTCCGGATCCGCCGCGGGGGAGAGGCCGAAATGCTCCTCCAACCAGGCCACGAACTCGGCGTGGGCGTCGCTGTGCTCCTGGTCCTCGGCACGGTAGTAATACGCCTCGTCCCAGTCGACCGAGATCTCCGTGTCATACGCCAGCAACTGCAGCAGCTCACGCAGGTTGCGGGCGACCACGTGCTGACCGCCCTCGTCCCCGAACACCACGATCGGAAGGGTCGCCAGGTCGGCCCGGTTGTCCACGTGCCAGAACGCGTAGAACGACCCGCCCCCGGTGGCCCGCGCGAACGGGGTCAGCCGAGCCAGGAACTCCCTGTCCTTGGACCAGCCGGCTTCCAGCCCGGACCGGTCGCCGAAGTCGTCCAGGCCGAACCCGTCGGCATACGCCTCGTAGCCCACCTCGTCCTGGAACGCCTTGAGCAGGTTCAGCTCAGGCACCGGTGAATACTCGGCCACGGCCGCCTCCCACAGTTCGCAACGCAGGCCGAGCCTATCTCCCGGCCACTTCCGGACCCGGCGTCAGATGTCGAGCGCCCCGCGTGGGCTGGGCCCACCCCGATAACAGCCGGGCGTGGCGAGGACCGCCCGGCCACGCACTGCAGTCTGCGGCCCGAGGCTCCACGGGTCCACCGAGGTGCGGCCGGCGATGTCCGTGGAGTGGGCCGTCTCCGGGATGTCCAGGTCGCGCCGCAGCTGTTCCGACCGGGCCCGGAAGGCCTCGAAGTCGCTCAGGTCGATGTCGTCGAAGGCGCCGTCCGGCCAGCCGTCGAGGTGCGGCAGCAGGAGACCTTCCTCGGCCGGATGCCCGTCACCGATCTGGTTGTCCGGCTCGAACACGTCGTAGAACCGCACGACCGTGCCGGCCTCCGCGATGCACCAGGCCGTCCAGTCGTCGCCGCAGCTCGCGCCGAACCACTGCGCGCTCCCGAACCGTTTGCTCAGCGCCTCGCACCGGGTCGTCGCGGCGGCGCGGAACGTCGCCTCCCACTCCGGGTCCCGCGGCGAGACGTCGAGGTGCGGGGTGCCGAAGACCAGCGTCCAACCGTTCAGCTCGGGTGTCACATACATCCGGCGGCAGCGGCGGTGCGCCGGGTCGCCGCCCCAGTCGTGCGCGTCGCGCGTCCAGGCCGAGGCGCCCATCGCCATCGTGGCCCGCACCGGGTCGTGCAGGTCGAACGCCTCCAGGACCGCGGCCTGGTCGGCGGTGCGCACCGCATACCAGGACCCGCAGAGGTGCATCGGCGACGGCTCCTCGCCGGGCGCCTTGATCCTGATCAAGCGGGTCACCGCCGCCTGATCAGACTCGGACAACGCCTCCCACCCACCGATTTCGGCCAGAGCGGTGAGCGCACCGGCTCGCAGCCGGCCTGAGCCCGAGCGGATCTCCTGCAGCAGTGGGACAGCGTCCTCGCCGGCCGCCCCGAACGCCCGCATGACCCGGCGCCGGACCTTCTGCGACGGGTCGGCGAACACCTCCGTCAGCTCCCGGAGCCGCCCGGCTCCGGCGAACACCTCGACGGCGGCCTCGCGAACGGCGGGGCTCGGATCCCGCAGCGCGGCCGAGTAGTCCTCCGGGGCAAGACCGGTCAGCCCCTGGAAGGCCGCCTGGTAGCGCCGGGTCTCCTCCACCGCTGTCGCCGCGGCGAGCGCTTGCCTGATCGGCTCGAACGCGGGCCGGCCGATGCTCCGCAGCACCTCCATGAACGCCGGCCAGTGCACCGGGTGCGGGCGCTCCTGCATCGCCACCATCACCGGCTCCACCGCGGCCGCCCCGCAGGCGACCAGCGCTTCCTGCACCGGCCCGCGCTCCTTCTCGGGCACACGGGCGAGTTCGTCGATCAGCTCGTCGATCCGCACCGGACATGAATATCAGCCGGGTGCGACAAGAATCCGCCCGCTACGGCCGTACCCAATAGGCGTTTTGGATCTTGGTCCTAAGTGTCGGTGACGTGCATCACACATCGTCACGGCACTCGTGGAGGCGGTGTCTTGATGCCGAATTCGACGACAACCGGGAGCGCCACATGAACACCGCCCTCTGGATCACCGCTGGACTGCTCGCTCTCGTCGCGCTGGTCGGCGGGATCACCAAGGCATTCGTGCCGAAGGAGAGACTCGCCGCCGCGCCCGGCGGGGAATGGACCGGAACCGCGAGCACCGGTTTCGTGAAAAGCCTCGGCGTGCTCGAGATCCTCGCCGCGATCGGACTGATCCTGCCCGCCCTGACCGATATCGCGCCGGTTCTCGTGCCGATCACCGCGACCTGCTGGATTCTGCTGATGATCGGCGCGCTGATCACCCACTACCGGAATGAGGGCGTCAGCAAGGTGATGCTGTTGAATGTCGTCTATCTGGCTCTCGCGGCCTTCGTCGCGCTGGGCCGTTTCGACATCGTCGCCGCCTGATCGGAAAGGGGACCGGGACATGTCCGATCCGGCGACCGACGCATTTGTCGCGCACCGCAATCTGCTCTTCACCGTGGCCTACGAGATGCTCGGCTCCGCCGCGGACGCGGAGGACGTGCTGCAGGAGACCTGGTTGCGCTGGGCCGGCGTCGATCAGAGCGACATTCAAGACCCCAGGGCTTATTTGGTACGGATGACAACCCGCCAGTCCCTGAACCGGCTACGCGCCGTGACTCGCCGGCGGGAGTCCTACGTCGGCCCGTGGCTGCCC
>KL571401.1:0-5859 GCA_000715855.1 Actinoplanes liguriensis | reverse complement strand
GCCGATGCTGACCACGCCGGACGTCGCCGAGGACGTCGAGCTGGCGGAGAGCGTGTCGATCGCGCTGATGCTGGTCCTGGAGACGCTCTCGCCGACCGAGCGGGCCGTGTTCGTGCTGCGTGAGGCGTTCGACGTGAAGTACGACCAGATCGCCGACGCCCTCGGCAAGAGTCCCGCCGCGGTCCGCCAGATCGCCCACCGCGCCCGCCTGCACGTCGACGCCCGACGCCCCCGCGCCGCGGTCACCGCGAGTGAGACCCGGGCCGTGCTGGAGTCGTTCCGGCAGGCGTTGGACACCGGTGACCTGCAGAGTCTGATGGACGTGCTGGCGCCGGACATGGTCCTGATCGCGGACGGCGGCGGCATCAAGCAGGCGTCGGTGCGCCCGATCGTCGGCGGTCACAAGGTGGCCCGGTTCCTGCTCGGCGGCATCGGCAAGACGGTCGAGAAGATCACCGTCGAGCTGACCCTGGTCAACGGCAGCCCGGCGCTGCTGATGCGCCTGGACGGCGAGCTTGACGGCGTGATGGCGATCCGCGTGGAGGACGGCCGCATCGCCGGCATGTACTACGTCCGCAACCCGGAGAAACTCACCCACCTGCGAGCCGAGAACCCCCTCACCCGTCGATGAGGTCAGGGGAGCAGGGCTTCGATCTCCTCGGGGGCGCGCATCCGCCACGCGTCGGTGATCAGCTCGGCCAGGCGGGCGGCGGAGACCTGGGGCAGGTGCAGCATGACCAGCGGGAACCCGTCGTAGCCCGGTGTGGTGAAGAAAAGTTCCGGCTCGCCGAGCACCAGGGCCTGCTTCTCGGCCTCGTCGCCGACGTAGAGCACGGCGATGTCGGTGCGGATCACGCGCGGCTTGCCGGGCTTGCGTTCCGGATACGACCAGACGAAACCCTTGTTCGCCACCCGGAAGTCGAAGCCGTCGCTCTCGACCTCGATCACCTCGGGGAGCGCCAGCGCGAGCCGGCGTACGTCGTCCGCGTCAGCCATGCGATGAGGATAGTGGCCGCCTCTACCGGATGATGACCTCGACCAGGCGCGACTGGTCGTTGACCGTGTTGCCCGCGAGCGTGACGATGCGGACCGCCATGGTCCGCCGAGGGGTGAATCTGGTGAGATTCCGGGCAGAGACGTTCCCGCGTACGGACGCGACGGTCGCCCACCCGCCCGGCACCGCCACCTGCACGTCCCAGTCCCGCAACCCCCAGTCCTTCGTCGTGGTCACCTCCACGCTGCTGACCCGCTGCGACGCCGTCCAGTCCATCTGCCACCAGTCCGGCCACCGCTTGCCCGTGGTGTCGCTCCACATCGTGGCCGGGTCACCGTCGATCGCCGCGCACGCCGAGCCACCGGCCCGGGCGGTCGACGCCGTGACCCGCGACGCGAGCGTCATCAGCCCGGCGCCCGCGGGCGGCGCGAAGACCTCGACGGGCACGTCGCCGGTACGGCCGTTGCTGGTCACGCTCACGTGATAGGTCCCCGGCGCGGTCCCGGTAGCGGCGGTGACCGCCACCGGCACGCTCCTGGTGTACCCCGCCGGCAGCCAGCTGGAGATCAACGTCCGGGGCAGGTGCAGGGCGCTCGGCGCGGACAGCACCGCATCCGCATAGATCGGGCTCGTCCCGTCGTTGGTGAGCCGCACCACGAGATCCCGCCCGTTGCACTGCCCGGTCGTGATCGCCAGTGGCCCCGGCGCCCCGGCGGGCACGGTCAGCAGCAGCGCCACCGCCCAGATCACGCCGTCACCAGCCCGGGCCGTACCCGCTCGGACACGAACGACGCCCGGGTCGAGATCTCCCCGCCACGTCGTGTGACCTGCGACATCACCCGATAGTCCGCCCGCAGCGAGTCCCGCCCCAGCTCGCACCGCACGTATCCGCGCTGCCCGTTGGCCAGCCGGAGATGCGGGTTGTACCGGCGCTGCATGTCGAGCTGAGGGGTGCTGTCACTCCCGTCGCCGCCGCTGGAGATCGACGTCCCGACGAGTTCCACGGCGACGGCGGGCGTCTCCGGCCGGTCGAATTTTACCCGCAGATCGGCCGCGTAGTTGTAGTGGATGTCCCCGGAGATCACCACGGTTCCGGGCGTCCGCGTGGCCGTTTCCAGAATGCGCCGCCGATCGGCCGTGTACCCGTCCCACTTGTCCATGTCGAGGCGGTTGGCCGGTCCGCCGTACCGGCATTCCGCCATCATGATCTGCTGCGCGAGAATGTTCCACCGAGCCTCCGAGCGCCCGATCTTCCCGAGCAGCCAGTCCCGTTGTTCCGCGCCGAGAAGCGTCCGATCCGGATCGTTGCGGTCCTCGCAACCGGCCCGCAGATTGTCGCCACAGGCCTGATCCGTCCGGTACTGCCGGGTGTCCAGCACATAGGCGTGCGCGAGATCCCCGAACCGGAATCGCCGGTAGAGTGACATGTCCGGCCCGGCCGGTTGCCGCGGCGGCCGCAGGGGCTGATTCTCCCAATAGGCGCGATAGGCATTCGCGCGACGAACCAGAAAATCCTGCTCCGGTACGGTCGTGAAGCGCGAGACCCCGTCCGCATAATTGTCCTGCACCTCGTGGTCGTCCCAGGTCAGCACCCACGGGAAGGCGGCATGGGCGGCCTGCAGATCGGGGTCGGTGCGGTAGAGGGCGTACCGCATCCGGTACAGATCGAGCGTGTCCGTCTCCAGTTCGTAGGTGTCCGGCAGTCGCAGCGCGGAATCCATCCGATTGCCGCCCACGCTGTTGATCGCGCCCTCGTAGATGTAGTCCCCGAGGAAGAAGACGACGTCGAGCTCCTCCGACGCCAAGTGCCGCCACGCGTCGTAATACCCGTCGGTGTACGCCTGGCAGGACGCGATCGCGAAACGCAGCGAATCGGGGGAGGCCGCCTTGGCGGGAGCGGTCCTCGTCCGCCCGATCGGGCTCAGATGTCCCTGACTGCGGAACCGGTAGAAATAGTCCCGGCCGGGTTGCAGTCCCTGGACGTCGACGTGCACCGCATGGCCGTACCCGGGCGAAGCGGTTGTCGTGCCCCGACGGATCACCCTGGTGAACCCGTCGTCGGTGGCGACCTGCCAGTCCACCGGGATCGTCACGGGTGGCAGCCCGCCGGACGGCTCCAGCGGTCGTGGCGCGAGCCGGGTCCAGAGCACGACTCCCTCGGGTAGCGGGTCGCCGGACGCGACGCCGAGAGTGAACGGATCGCCGATCCGCGGGGCCGGCAACGTCCCGATCAGCGCCGCGCCACCCAGCGTGAAAAGGCGGCGCCGAGGCATGCGCAGCATCACGTCTCCCATGTCAGGACATTTCGTCACAATGGTAGTGCGCGGCCGTGGTGACCCGCCGTCCAGTTAGCTCTCTGTACACATGCTCGAAACCCGCCGGAATCGGTCTTCTCTCGCGGGCAACAAGATGTTCACGCCAAAACACATCCATGGATGTCGAATTCCCGTAGAACTCTGGTGTCCCGTTTCATCCCCGATGGGAGCACCACATGCGCACTGTCACCCGCGTCCTCGCCACCCTCGCGACGGCCGCGATCGCCACCGGTCTGCTGGCGGCCCCGGCACAGGCCACGCCGCCGAACATCCCCACGAAGGCCACCGCGCAGACCGAGCTGAACTCGCTCACCGTCGCCGCCGAGGCCAACGCCGGCACGTACGACCGTGACCTGTTCCCGCACTGGATCACCATCAGCGGCACCTGCAACACCCGCGAGACCGTCCTCAAGCGCGACGGCTCGAACGTCGTCGTCAGCTCGGCCTGCGCCGCGACCAGCGGATCCTGGTACTCGCCCTACGACGGCGCGACCTGGACCGCGGCGAGCGACCTGGACATCGACCACGTCGTGCCGCTCGCCGAGGCGTGGCGCTCCGGCGCCTCCGCGTGGACCACCGCCAAGCGTCAGAGCTTCGCCAACGACCTGACCCGTCCGCAACTGATCGCGGTCACCGACAACGTCAACCAGTCGAAGAGCGACCAGGACCCGACCACCTGGCAGCCGTCCGTGACGTCGTACCGCTGCACCTACGCCCGGATGTGGATCGCGGTCAAGTACTACTGGGCCCTGAACCTGCAGTCCGCCGAGAAGACCGCCCTGCAGACCATGCTCAACACCTGCGCCTGACCGGTTCTGCCCACGTCGCCGTGCGGGGAATCACACCCGATTTCCGGTACGGCGATGTGGCGCGCGACCGGTAGAGTCCCGGCTCGCGCGGATGCACTACGGGGGACGGCTGTGAACGTACGTAAATCGGGTTTTGCTGGTCTGGCTCTTCTTGCCCTGCTCGCCGGATGTGCCGAGCCGGTGCGGCCGACAGATGACGCCGCCCGGGTCGATGCCCAGGTCAGCGCCGTCGCCGCGAACTCCAGGACCGCGAAGCGGGACTTCCTCGCCGTCGTCGAGCGATTCCGGACCGTGAGCTACCGGCTCGACGTCGACGCCGACCTGACCGGGGGCAAACGATTCCGGGCGACCGGCGCGCACGATCCGAAGACGCGCCGGTTCACCCGGACCGTCCAGACCGACGGGCGAACGACGAACGTCGTCATCGCCGGCAAGGAGATCTACGTCCGGACCGGCAGTGAGCAGTGGATCCACGCCGATAAGGTCGCCGACAGCCTGTCCACGCTCGACGTGGACGACCCGAGCGGGCTGGCCGCCTTCGGGAAGGCGCTCAACTGGATCGACCCGGCCGGGCCGCACGCGTTCAAAGGCGCGTTCGACCCGATGGCGGAACGCATCCTGCCGGTCGGGGCGCCCGGCCTGATCGCGATCGGGATGGGCGGGGGCTCGTTCACCGCCACCACCGACGATGCGGGGAACCTCACGTCCGTCGTGGTCACCCTCGAGACGACCACCGGCACCTCGACGATGACCAGCAGGTTCAGCGCTTTCGGCAAGCCGGCCAAGGTCACCGTGCCGAAGAACGCCGCGGAGGGCACACTCCTCTGATCCTGCCTTCCGGCTCCTGACGGGGGGCCTCTCCGGCTCATGCCCGGTTTTGCGGGCTCTTCCGGACTCATGCGGGCTCATGCTGGCTTTCCGGGCTCTTGCGGGCTCTTGCGGGCTCTTGCGGGCGACGCTTTTGGCTCGGCCCGCCCCGGGCGGGTAGCGTCTGGCGGGCCATGACACTACGTGACGACCATCCCTCGCGCCTGCGGCTGGCGTTGATCTTCGGGGCGGTCGTCGCGATCCTCGCCGCCGTCAACGTCGCCGACAAGTACGGGCCGCACCACACCGGCCTGATCGCCGGGCCCGTCGTCGCGCTGGTCCTGGTGCTGATCGCCCGCCGGGCCGGCCTCACCTGGCACGACCTGGGCATGTCCCGGCGCACCCTGGTCCCCGGCTTGAAATACGCCCTCGGCGCGGTCGGCGCCGTCGCCGTCATCTACACGATCGGCGCCGCGATCCCGGCGACCCGGGTCGCGTTCCACGACGTCCGCTACCACCTGCACCCCGGCGCCGCCCTGCTCACCGCGTTCGTGGTCGTCCCGCTCGGCACGGTCCTGCTGGAGGAGGTCGCCTTCCGCGGCGTCCTGCTCGGCCTGGTCAACCGCCACCGCGGCGCCACCTGGGCGAGCATCACCTCCTCGGTCCTCTTCGGCCTCTGGCACATCCTGCCGTCGCTGCGCCTCGCCCGGGTCAACCAGGCCGTCGGCACCACCCTGGGCGTCGGCGCCACCGGCCGGATCCTGGCCATCCTCGGCGCGGTCGCCTTCACCGCGCTGGCCGGCCTCCTGCTCTGCGAACTACGCCGCCGCTCCGGCAGCCTCCTGGCCGCCGCGGCCCTGCACTGGGCCACAAACGGCCTCGGCCTCCTGATAGCCACCGCCCTCGCCACCGTCCCCCTCACCTGACGACCTGT
>KL571400.1:26264-26684 GCA_000715855.1 Actinoplanes liguriensis | reverse complement strand
GCCATGATCTCCCCGATGTCGGCGGCGTCGCTGAGGGCCGCCACCTCCAGGATCGTGGTGGTCCCCGGGCCGAACTCGCCCGTCCGGGCCAGGAACGAGCTCTCCAGGCGGGCGGTCAGCGGGAGCTGGTCCAGGTTCGCGCCGGAGTACTCCTCGGCCGCCCGGGGCAGCTCCAGCAACGCCAGCGGATTCCCCTGCGCCACGTCGAGCAGCAGAGTCCGCAGGGCCGGATCGACCACGTCGAGCAGCAACTCCGCCGACCTCGCGTCGAGCGGGGTCAGGCTCAATGCCGGGATCGCGTCGTCGAGCAGCGCGCCCTGCTCGTTCTCCCGATGACTGGCCAGCAGCACCACCCGGTCGGCGGCCAGCCGGCGCGCGACGAACGCGAGCACCTGCTGACTCGCCGGGTCCATCCACTGC
>KL571400.1:20235-26046 GCA_000715855.1 Actinoplanes liguriensis | reverse complement strand
GCTCCAGGGCCGCCATCGCCACCGTGTAGAGATCCGGCGGCTCGCCCGCGGCCCGTCCGAACGCGACGTCCAGAATGGCCGCGTGGTGGGTGGTCAGCCGGTCGCGGTGGCCGAGGACGGCGTGCAGGACCTGGTGCAGCGCGGCGTAGGGCAGCCCGAACTCGGTCACCGTGCCGACCGCGCGCAGCACCCGGAACCGGTCACCGGCGGTCACGGCGGCCCACTCCAGCAGGGCCGACTTGCCGACGCCGGGCGTGCCGCGGACGACCAGGGCGCCGCCGCCCGCCCCGGCCCGGTCCAGCAGGGCGCCGATCGTCGCCTGCTCCACCGATCGACCGATCAGTGCCTTCACGCTCTCGCCCCGTCGCCGGCCTGGATGACAGTCCGACCCTAGGGCAGCCAGGTTAAGCCTTTAGCACGCTGCCGGGCGTGGCCGGGCGTGCCAGCGGTAGGAGGCGAGCCCGGCCAGCCCCGCGCCGACCGCGTTGACCAGCACGTCGTCGATCGACGACACCCGGTCGAGCTGGAAGACGTACTGTCCGATCTCGACCAGGGCCGAGCAGCCGGCGCCGAGCGCCAGGACCCGCGGCACGGAGGCCAGCGCCGGGAACCGGATCGGCGCGAAGAAGCCCAGCGCCGCGAAGATCACCAGGTTGCCGGCGATCCCGAGCGTCCCCATCGTGGCCAGGTCACGCAGCGGCACCAGGCTCACCCGGCCGGCGACGAGACCGGCGCCCGGGCCGGGCATCATGGTCAGCCACACCATCGGCACCGTGCCGTAGACGATGGCCACCTCGGCCAGCGACCTCCGCCACGCCGCCGCCGTGCCGGCCCCGCGCCGGACACTCGCGAGCGCCCACACCGCCAGGCCGGCGACCGGCAGCCCGACCACCATCATCAGCACGACGCCGTTGTCGGTGTCGTAGCAGCCGTGCCAGTGCCCGGCCAGGCATCGCGGCGCGGCCATCAGGAGCATCCGCCGCAGGAGGAACAGGGCACTCCCGGCGACGGCCAGAACCACCACGATCGAAAACACGACTATTCGCGTACGGCGGGGCGGGGCAGACAGGGACACGGTGTCGTTCACGCGGCCATTGAACACGCCGGCCTGTTACGGCAGCATAAGCGTCCTCCGGCCGGGCCTCGGCTCAGCGCACCCGCTTCGCGTCCTCCGCCCGGGTCCTGGGGCTGGGGTCAGCGCACCTGCTTCGCGCTGAACTGCATCCGCGGCGAGGCGTAGAACTCCTGCGCCTGCACGAGCCGCAGCTCCCGCTCGCCGGAGCGGAACGTGGTCTCGATCAGGTCGAAGACGCTGGACGCCGTGCGCTCCAGGGCGGTCGCCGCGCTCCCGGTCCGCACGTAGTGCGCGGTGAACAGGGCCGCCGTCACGTCACCGGACCCGTTCGCCTTGAACGGCAGGTGCGGGGTCGTCACGATCCACGCGCCGGAGTCGTCCACGACCAGCATCTCGATCGTGCCCTCCTCCCGGTCGGGCCGCTCCACGCTGGTGACCAGCACGGTCGACGGGCCCATGCCGCGGGCCAGGTCGGCCGAGGCGAGGGTCGACTCGATGCTCGCCGGCTCGGTGCCGGTCAGGAAGCCCAGCTCGAACTGGTTCGGCGTGATGATGTCGGCGACCGGCACGACCCGGTCGCGCAGCAGGACGGGGATCTCCGGGGCGACGAAACAGCCCGACTTGGCGTTGCCCATGACCGGGTCGCAGGCGTAGACCGCCGACGGGTTGGCGGCCTTCACCCGGCGCACCGCGTCGATGATCACGTCGGCGATGCCCGCCCCGCCCTGATACCCGGAGAGCACCGCGTCGACCTGCGGGAACACGCCCCGCTCCTCGACACCGAGCAGGATCTCCGCCACGTCCGCCGGCGCGATGAGCGGCCCGCGCCAGGCGCCGTAGCCGGTGTGGTTGGAGAAGTTGACCGTGGGGACCGGGACGACCTCGACGCCGATGCGCTGCAACGGGAAGACGGCCGCGGAGTTGCCGACGTGCCCGTGGGCCACCGCCGACTGGATGGACAGAACCTTCATGACCCCAGCCTAGATACCCGCCACGGCGGAGCCCGGCAGGGCCGGTTTCTCCGCGTCGGCGAGGCCCGGGCCGGGGTAGTGGACCCCGGCCGCTCAGGGGGCCGCCCGGAACAGGTAGTTGTTGGCGTGGGCGCACACCCGGTCGGTCTGCTTCCAGCCGCGGTGCCAGGCGTACATCCGGTAGCCGCGGGCGGTGAGCCAGGCGACGACGTCGGCGGGCGCATAGTCGTACCGCTCGGTGTGCCTTGCCTCGATCTCGATGAACATCGACGGGCGGAACCGGTCCACGGTCGCGGCGGCCCCGTGCAGGACGTGCAGCTCGCCGCCCTCCACGTCGATCTTCACGAAGTCGAGGCGGGTCAGGCCGGCCGCGGTGACCAGGCCGTCGACCGTCGCGACGTCGACCAGCACCTCCTCGTGGCGGGCATAGCCGGCGTTGGAGCCGACCCCGTGGCTCTTCCAGTCGAGGAACGATCGGCTGGTCGCGGGCCCCTTCGGGCCGTGCGGGACGCGCATCGCGGCCCGCCCCGGCTCGGCGCCCAGCGCCACCGCGTGATGGTGGACGTTGCCGCGCCGGCGGGCGCCGAGGACCCGCGACCAGAACGGGTGCGAGAAGGTCAGCGGCTCCACGGCGTGCACGACGCCGTCCGGCCCGACCAGCCGCGACAGCGCCTGGCTGTAGAGCCCGGCCGCCGCGCCGGCGTCCAGGCAGACGTCCCCGCGGCGGACCAGCCCGCCGAGCGTGTGGAACTCGTCGTCCAGGTAACGGGTGTGGCGCGACAGCGCCCGGGCAGCAGCATCGACAATCATCACGCGCTCAAGGTAGGCGCCCCGGGCCCCGGCCGAATCGGCCCACGGACGTAAGCCCGTGGGCTCACCCCAGGTCCGGCCGATCGGTGATCTCGACGGCGCCGGTGCGCCGGCCGTCCAGCTCCAGCACGACGATCTCGTTGTCGCCCCGGCGCAGCAGCGGCCAGGGCAGGTAGAGGGTCCGCTGCGGCCCGCGGTCCCAGAACCGGCCGAGGCCGAAACCGTTGACCCAGACGTAGCCCTTCCCCCAGCCGGGCAAGGCCAGATAGGCGTCGCCCGGCTCGGCGGTCGCCAGGCGGAAGCGGAAGAACGCCGGCCCGGTGACGGGTTGCGCCTCGCTGCTCTCCCACTGTGGGCGGGGGCTTTCCAGATCCATGACGTACGTCGTGCAGCCGTGCACGTACTGCCGTTCGTGCCGGACGCCGCCGGCGATCCCCTTCGGCTCACCGACGCGCGGACCGTAGTTGACCCGCCCCATCGACTCGACCAGCAGTTCCACGGTGGCCGGCCCGGTCACGTCGAGGCTGGTGACGCCGTCGCGCTCGAGGATGCCGGCCGGCTCGCCGTTGATCGTGACGTGGGCGCGGTCATGCAGGCCGTCGACGGTCAGCGGCTGGGCGGCGCGCGGGCCGGGGATCTGGAAACGGTAGCTGACCAGGCCGTGCGTGACACCCAGCTCGTCGAAGGTGGGCGGGAACGGGTGGTGGGCGCGCGGACCGTCGTACCGGGGAGCCTGATCCGAGACGGGGAGCCGGGCGGGCGGCAGCAGCGACGGCAGGGGTGGTGGCTCGGTGGGCGCGGCGCCGTGCCGGCGCAGGACGTCGCGGAAGAGCCGGAACTTCTCGGTGGCGGCGCCGCGCTCGTCGATCGGGGCGTCGTAGTCGTAGGAGGTGACCGTCGGCTGGAAGGCGCCGTCGTGGTGTGCGCCGCCGAGGTTGGCGCCGGCCGTGGTGCCGAAGTTGGTGCCGCCGTGCGCCATGTAGAGGTTCACCGAGGCGCCGGAGGCCAGGATCCGGTCGAGCACGCCGGCGGCGTCCGCCGGGTCACGGGTGACGTGCTCGTCACCCCAGTGGTCGAACCAGCCGTCCCAGAACTCCATGCACATCCGCGGGCGGCCGGCCGGCAGCGCGGCCAGCGCCGACTCCGGGTCCGAGCCGAAGTTGACGGTGGCGAGGACGCCGTCGAGGCTGCCGCCGGTGAGCATGAAGTCGTCCGGGCCGTCCGAGGTGAACAGCGGCACGTCGATGCCCCGGCGGGCCAGCCCGTCGGCGAGGTGCCGGAGGTACGCCCGGTCGCTGCCGAACGAGCCGTACTCGTTCTCCACCTGCACCATGATCACGTTGCCGCCACGGGTGACCTGGCGGCCGGCGATCAGCGGGATGAGCCGGTCGAACCAGGCGTCGACGGCCTCCAGGTAGTCCGGGTCGGCGGACCGGATGCGGCGGCCGACCCGCGCGGTGAGCCAGGCCGGGAGACCGCCGTTGTCCCATTCGGCGCAGATGTACGGCCCGGGGCGCACGATCGCGTCGAGCCCGAGCCCGGCGGCCGCGTCGAGGAAGTCCGTCAACTCGGCCAGCCTGGCCACCTGTCCCGGCCGTGGCTCGTGGTAGTTCCACGGGACGTAGGTCTCCACGGTGTTCAGGCCCATCGCCCGGAGCATGCCGAGCCGGTGCTCCCACTGCTGCGGGAGGACCCGGAAATAGTGCAGGCCGCCGGAGAGAATGCGGTGCGGGCGGCCGTCGCGCAGGAAGCTCGCGCCCTCGATCGAGAAGCTCATAGTAAACGGTTACTATAGTCGTCGTCGGGCACGGAAACTATGCTCCCGATGACCTGCCGGGCGAAGGTGGCCGGGCGGGCGAGACGATCGGTCACCGACGGGGAGAGGGCGGGCCGTTGCCCCGAGGCAGGACGGACAGGAACGAGGGCGTCACCATCCGGGACGTCGCCGCCCGAGCAGGGGTGTCGGTCGCGACCGTCTCCCGCGTGCTGGCCGGCAACTATCCGACCGCACCGGCCACCCGCTCCAAGGTGATGCGGGCCGTCCGCGACCTCGACTACGTGGTGAACGTGCACGCCCGCGCGCTCGCCGGGATCAGCGCCAAGATGATCGCCGTGGTGGTCGACGCGGTGACCGCGCCGTTCTACGCGTACGTCGCGCAGGGCGCCGAGGAGCAGGCGGCCGAGGACGGCCGGCTCTGCCTGATCTGCACCACCGGCGGCGACCCGGCGCGCGAGCTGGCCATCGTCAAGCTGATGCGCGAGCAGCGCGCCGACGCGGTGATCCTGGTCGGCAGTGTGGTGCCGTCCGAGGACTACACCGCCCGGATGACGCAGTACGCGCACGCCCTCTCGGCGGCCGGCACCCGCCTGGTGCTCTGCGGCCGCCCCGCGCTCGGCCCGGACGTCCCGGCGCTCACCGCGGAGTACGACAACGCCGGCGGCGCGTACGCGGTGACCAGCCATCTGCTCTCCGCCGGCCACCGGCGGATCCTGTTCCTGGGCAGCAGCCCGGGCGGGACCACCGCGGACGCCCGGGTCGACGGGTACCGCCGGGCGCTCGCGGACCACCGGGTCCCGGTCGATCCGGGGCTGGAGGTGCCCGGCGGGTTCGGCCGGCCGGCCGGGTATCGGATGATGCGGGAGCGGCTGGCGGCCGGGGCGCCCGACTTCACGGCGGTGTTCGCCGGCGACGACCTGGTGGCGGCCGGTGCGCTGCAGGCATTGCGGGAAGCCGGGTTGCGGGTGCCGGAGGACGTGTCGATGGTGGGCTACAACGACGATCCGTTCGCGGCGGACATCGGGCTGACCACGGTGCACATCCCGGCGGAGGAGCTGGGGCGGGCGGCGGTGCGGCTGGCCGTGCGGGGGGCGGACGACGCACCGGTGCGGGCGATGCTCGGCACCCACATCGTGGTCCGCGACTCGGTCCGGCCGCTGACCCGGCCACTGTAGCGG
>KL571400.1:15965-19968 GCA_000715855.1 Actinoplanes liguriensis | reverse complement strand
AGATGTGTATAAGAGACAGGATCAGCCGGGTCCGGCCGGTCAGGGCACGCGTACGAGTGTCGCCCGCGTGCCCTGACCTGGGTTACCGGAGGCGGACCGTCCGCTGCTGGGTGCGCCCGCCGGCGGCGATCAGGCCGCCGAAGGTCTGCTGCCCGAACCGGCGCGAGGTCAGCGTGACCGTGTCGGTCAGCCGGCTCGGGTCACTGACCGCGAGCACCGCGGTGCCGTCCCGCCGCTGACGGACCAGCACCGAGCACGGCGCGTCCACGGTCACCCCGCCGAAGCTGCCGGCCTGCCAGAAGTTCGCGGCGAGCAGACCCAGCGACGGCACCTGGACGCCGTGCACGGTGGCCGACTGCTCGCGGCCGGTCAGCCAGGCGTTGAGCGCGAGCGAGCGCACCGCGGTCTCCGCCGCCGAGGCGCCGGGCAGAAGCACATAGGCGTACGTCGCGTCCACCGGCGCGCTGCCGTGATCGAACCACAGCGTCAGGTATCGGCTGGTGAACGTGGTGGCCGGCCCGGTCGCCGAGTTGATGTCGTGCCACGCGCCGGTGCGCTGTTCGCGCAGCGTGTTCAGGGCCGGACGGTCCGGGAAGAGGTATCCGGCGTGCCCGGACAGGTGCGCCCACCTCGTACGCGGAAGGGATGGTGAATCGACGACGTGGGCGCCGTCGACGGTGAGCCGATCGGTGCCGGTGGCGCCCAGGTGGCGGTTCTCCACGATGGTCTCGACCGGTACGCCGTCGGTGGCGGTGATGCCCGAGCCGAGACAGATGATCGCGTCGTCGAGCAGGAACCACGACTTGCGCGCTTCGAGCGTCGAGGACAGGCCCTTGAGGTGCTGGCCGAGCACGCTGTACGTGCCGTCGGTCGCGCCGCCGACGAAGTCCACGTCCGGGCGGGCCGCGCCCCAGATGCCGCCCTCGCCGTCGGCCAGGCGCTTGCTCGATGCGGTGGTGCCGGGCAGCCGGTACGGGTCGACGGTCGGCCAGAACCGGTCGGAGTACTGGTCGTTGGCGTAACGGTCGCCCCACCAGTAGAGCATTCCGGATCCGGTGTGGAAGCCGCGCAGGTTCTCGCCGTTGCCGTTCTCGTAGTACGTGATCCGCTTGGAGGCCATCGACACCGAGGCCACCCAGCCGGGGCGGCGGTGCACGGCCCGGTCCATCGCCGGGAACAGGCTGCTCGCCACCGGCTGCCGGACCGGATCGACAGTGTCGTCGTGCAGCACGTCGTTGATCAGGGCCAGTTTGGCGACCGACAGCTGCAGGTCGGTGGCGGGAGACCGGTAGTAGGCCCGGTCGATCCACCCCTTGACCAGCCCGCGCCAGCGCGTGTTCTCCTCGGTGCCGGCGGACCGGCCGAGCGCCACGATCGCCGACATGATCGCGTGTCCGCGCAGGTGGTCGTCGTTCTGCCCGGAGGAGAGCCCGGAGACCTCGGCCGGGACCAGACCCCGGGAGACAGCCCGGCCGGAGACGCCGTCCATGCAGAGGCCGTTGTGCAGGAACGGCGCGTAGGCGTTCTCCACCGCGTCGAAGATGATCTGCTTGTCGTCGCTGGTCACCGCCCAGGTGGAGCCGGCCAGCAGGGCGAGCAGGCGGCTGAGCCCGTCGAGCAGCACCGCACCGTACGAGCCGGTGTAGGGCACCCAGGTGTGCTGGATCACCGAGCCGTCCGCGTAGAGGCCGTCGCCGCTGGTCACGTAGGGGAAGACCGGGGCGATCGCGCTCGACGCGAGCGCGAGCTTGGCGGAGTCGGCGCCCAGCGCGCCGCGCACCGCGAGGACCCGGCAGAGATCGATGCGGTTGGCTCCGGTCGACGTTCCGGTGTACGACGTGACCGCCGAGTCCGGGACGAAGTGGTCGACCGCGCGGCAGTAGCTCGCGATCTGCTCGGCGCTGAGCTGGTCATGAAGCAGCACCGCCGCGTCGAGCAGGCTCTGCGGGGCGCCGATCTGCCAGTTGTACCAGTTGCCGTAGCGGGTCTGGCTCTCGTGGTAGATCCGGGCGTACATGTGGTCCAGGCCGGTGATCACCGCGGCGGCCAGGGTGGCGTCGCCGGTGACGCCGGTGCCCGGCTGCGCCCAGGCCTCGGCCATCGCGTACAGGCGCTGGTAGCTGGTCTGGATGGTGGCGGAGTAGGCGTAGGACTCGGTGTCCGTGTCGGGGTCCGGGTCGGCCCAGACCAGTCCGGGCCAGAGCGAGCCGTCGGCCGGGGACATGCCGGCGGCGTACCCGGAAGCGGTTCTGCCCATGGCCGCGAGCTTGGTGGCGAACGGCTCGGCGGTGGCGTCGAAACCCGACCCCAGGATCAGGCCGCGCCAGGTGGCGCGCAGGGTGGCGAACTCGTCGTCGGCGGCGGCGCGGGCCGGCAGATCCAGGGCGCCGGCGACGGCGACGCCGGCGGTGGCGGCCGCGGTGCTGGTCAGAAAGGTACGGCGGGAGATCACGAGAGCCTCCATCACGGATTCAGATCGGAGAAGGACGTGCCGGAGCGCAGGCTGTCGATCCGGTTGATCACCTCGGTGGAGCCGTCGTCCCGGTCGTAGACACCCCACTTCGGCTCGTTGGCGCTGTCCCAGGTCCGCCCGGTGACCCGGACCTGCTCGACGCCGTTGAAATAGAGCTCGGCCCAGCCCGCGGTCGCGGAGGCCGAGGTGTGAACGCCGACCGCGAAGCTGTTCCACTCGCCGGCCCTGATCGGCGTGGACCAGAGCAGGGTCCAGCCGGTCGCGTCCGGGGCGACGTAGAAGAACCGCACCGACCCGTCCTTGACCGTCATGATCAGCGGATAGTTCTGCTCGGCGTTCGGATAGGACTTCCACTGCCACACGACGAAGTCGCCGCTGACCGTGGAGAGCTGGCTCTGCCATCCGAACCAGTAGTCGGCATCGGGCTCGAAGGCGTACCGGTCGCCGTCGACCCGGATCCCCCGGGACTCGCAGCGGATGTCACCGGCCGGCTTGGTGAACCGGAAGATCGTGCCGTGCCCGGTCGAGCCGGCCGCGGTGATCACGCTGCCCGGGCCGGCGCAGTCCAGGTTGCCGAAGACGGCGGTGCCACCGGAGGCGTCGCCGTTCCAGAAGATGTCGGCGCGCGCGGCGGGGATGACCGCGAGAGCCAGGAGGGTGGCCGCGGCGACCGCGGCCGGATAGCGCTTGCGCATGGGGATCTCCTCGGAAGTCAGGCCATCCGATCGAGCTGCTCCGCGTGGACCAGGCCGAGCAGGGGTTCGCCGCGGACCAGGCGCCCGGCCTCGTCGACCACGAAGTCGCCGAGGGCACGGATCTCGTCGCCGAGCGCGCCGGCGATGTGCGGCGTGACGAAGACGTTGGGCAGCTCGAACAGGGGATGGCCGGGGGGAAGGGGTTCCGGGTCGGTGACGTCCAGGACGGCGTCGATCCGCCCGGTGGCGCAGTGCCGGAGCAGCGCGCCGGTGTCGACCAGGGGGCCGCGCGCCGTGTTGATCAGAACGGCGCCGTCGCGCATCAGGCTCAGGCGCCGGTCGTCGAACATGCCGCGGGTCTCCTCAAGCTCCGGGGCGTGCAGCGAGACCACGTCCGCGGCGCCTACCAGGTCGTCGAGGCCGACCAGCCGCGCGCCCGTCCGGACGGCGTCCGCCGCGGTCAGGTAGGGGTCGGCGACCAGCACGGTGAAGCCGTGCCGGAGCAGTTCGGCGATCACCGCGCGGCCGATCCGGGACGCGCCGACCACGCCGACCACCCGGGCCCGGTTCCCGGTCCGCGGACTTGACGGGTACGACCGGAACGCGCCCGCCGCATACGTCCGGGCGGTCCCGAACGCCCGCTTGCCGGCCAGCAGCACCGCCGCGACGGTGAACTGCACGACCGGCCGGACGTTGGCCTCGGCCGCCGAGGACACCAGGATGCCGCGGCGCCAGGCGCTCGCCGGGATGCCGGCCTCCTTGACGCTGCCGGCCGCGTGCAGGATCGCCCGCAGCCGGGGCGCCGCATCCAGCCGCGCGTCGTCGATCGGCGGGG
>KL571400.1:9898-15765 GCA_000715855.1 Actinoplanes liguriensis | reverse complement strand
CCCCCAGCCGGTGATCAGCAGCTCGGCTTCCCGGAACGCCGGCTGCGCAAGATCATCGACGACCGTGTCGTGCACCCGGACCAGACGTGCCAGCCGGTCCCGCGTCGCCGGCGGGAAGACCAGCTCCGCGACGTCCGCCGCCATCGCGAGCACGGCCCGCGGCGCTGCGGGCGGTGCCGGGGTGGATCGGATCGGGTCGTGAGTCTGAGCGGACACGCCGACCGCCTCTCGGTAACGAAGGTAACCGTTTACTACGGCCAGAACGTAGGCCGCCCAGCTCTGGACGTCAAGAAACGTTTGAATATGACGAACTCTTGACCGCAGATCGAGTAACCGTTTACCGTCGGCCCATCACAGCCTGCCTCCCCCTTTGGAGAGTGCGATGTCCCGTCCTACGCGACGTAACCTGATAACCGGATTCGCCGCGCTCCCCGCCGCGGCCCTGCTCTTATACACCAACCCGTTCGGCGTGGTCGCCGACTCGACCGTGGAGGTCGTCGGCTTCTCCGGCGGCCAGCTCGGCGCGGCGTACGAAAAAGTCCACAATCCGGCCATCAAGGCCGCGTTCCCGCAGCTCAAGGTCGCCTACACGGGCACCGAGAGCCAGACCCAGGTGCTCCAGCCGCGCTTCGTCGGCGGCACCCCGCCGGACTTCGTCGACAACACCGGCGCCGGCCAGATGGACCTCAACGCGCTGATCTCCCAGGACCAGCTGCTCGACCTGACCCCGCTCTTCGAGGCCCCGTCCGTCGACGACCCCGAGGTCAAGGTCATCGACACGCTGCTGACCGGGACCCTGGAGGCGGCCACCTACAACGGGGTGCCACGAGCATTGCCGTACAGCACCGGGCCGCAGGGCCTCTGGTACGACAAGGCGCTGTTCGCCAAGAACGGCTGGGCCGCCCCGGCGACCTGGACGGACTTCCTCGCCGTACTGGAAAAGGCGAAGGCCGCGGGCCTGCAGGCCTTCGGTTTCGCCGGCAAGACGGCGCCGGACTACTGCACCGCGGTCATCCTCGCGTCGGCGATCAAGGCGGGCGGCCCGGACGTCATCAAGAACATCGACAACCTGGCCGACAACGCCTGGCGAGCCGACGCGGTGAGGCAGTCGCTCACCGCCTGGGCCGCGATCGGCGCCGCCTACGTCGCCAAGAGCAACGAGGGCCTGCAGCACACCGAGGTCCAGCTCCTGCAGACCCAGGGCAAGCTGGCGTTCTACCCCTGCGGATCGTGGCTGGAAGGGGAGATGACCAAGGACATCCCGCCCGGCTTCCAGTACGCGATGATCCCCACCCCGTCCCTGACCACCGCCGACAAGCTGCCGGTCACCGCGCTGCGGGCCACCCCGACCGGCGCGTTCGTCGTCCCGGCCAAGGGCAAGAACACCGCCGCGGCGCTGGAGTACATGCGCCGGATGCTCGCCAGGAAGAGCGCCGCCGGGCACCTCGGCGTCACCAGCCAGCTGACCGTGGTCCGCGACGCCGCCGAGGGCGTCGAGCTCAGCGCCGGCACCCGCAGCGCCGCAGACGCCCTGACCGCGGCCGGCGCGGACACCTTCACCTGGAAGTTCATGGGCTGGTACAAGCCGATGGCGGACGCGGTCAAGGAGGCCACCAACGGCCTGATGTTCGGCCGGCAGACACCGGACCAGGTGATCGACAAAATGCAGAAGATTGCCGACGAGGTGCGCGCCGACTCGTCGATCACCAAGTTACAGCGGCAGTAGGGCGGGCGTACATGCGGCACGGCAGACTTCGGTTCATCGGCGGGTTCCTGATCCTTCCGCTGGTTCTCTACACGGTCTTCATGGTGCTGCCCTCCGCGCAGTCCTTCCAGATCGCGTTCACGGACTGGCGGGGCGTCAGCGCCACGGCGAACTACGTCGGCTTCGACAACTTCGCCCGGGTCCTGCAGTCGGACGAGTTCTGGAAGGCGATGCGCAACCACGGGATCCTGCTGCTCGTCGTGCCGCCGGCCACCATCGCCCTGGCGATGTACTTCGCCTTCCTGGTCCGGGGCCTGTGGGGCGCCGGGTTCTACCGGGTGGTCTTCTTCTTCCCGCAGGTGCTGTCGGTGGCCATCGTCGGGGTGCTCTTCCAGTCGGTCTACCGGCCGGACGAGGCGGGCATCCTCAACGGGCTGCTGAAACCGCTCGGCGCCGGCCCGATCGGTTTCCTCACCGACCCGCGCCTGGCACTCTGGTCGATCGTCGCGGTGATGGTGTGGTCCGGAGTCGGCTTCTACTTCGTCCTCTTCTCCGCCGCGATGGCCGGCATCCCGGCAGAGGTCGAGGAGGCCGCCGCGCTGGACGGGGCCGGGCGGGTACGACTGTTCTTCGCGATCCTGGTGCCGATGGTGCGCGACGCCGTACAGGTGGCCTGGGTGTTTCTCGGCATGGCCGCACTGGACGCGTTCGTCCTGGTCAAAGTGTTGTCGGTGAACAACGGCGGGCCGGACGGCGCGACCACGACGGTGCCGGTCCAGGTGTACGGCAAGGCCTTCAACGAGTACCAGTTCGGGCAGGCGTCGGCGGCCGCCGTGGTGCTCTTCTTCATCGTCATGACATTCGCGGCGCTGACCATGCGGGTCACCCGGCGCGAGCAACTCGAGTACTGAGGCGGTCCCCCGATGGCTGTTTCCGTTTCCATGCCTGCCGTCAGAACGCGCTCGGTGCGCCGGGAGACCCGCGGCTTCGCCGTGCTCGCCCACGTCTCGCTGGGGCTCTGGGCGCTCGCGGTGATCATCCCGATCGTCTACACCGTGCTCGGCTCGTTCAAGGACAACACCGAGCTGTTCGGCGCGCCGCTCGCGCTGCCCGGGCACCTGCGCTGGTCGAACTGGGCCGGCGCCTGGGAGCAGGCGCACATCGGCCGGTACATGCTGAACAGCCTGATCGTGGTCACCGGCGGGGTGGCCGGCACCATGCTGCTCGGCGCGATGGCCGCCTACGTGCTGGCCCGCTTCCCGTTCCCGGGCAACCGGCTCGTCTACTACTACTTCGTCCTCGGGCTGAGCATCCCCGGCGTGGTCGCGCTGGTCCCGCTCTTCTTCGTGGTGCAGCGGCTGGGCCTGCTCGACACGCACACCGGCCTGATCCTGGTCTACATCGGTCAGTCCCTGCCGTTCACGGTCTTCTTCCTGGCCGCGTTCTTCAAGACGCTGCCCGGGGAGATCGCCGAGGCGGCCGCGATGGACGGCGCCTCACACACCCGCACCTTCTTCCAGATCATGATGCCGATGGCCAAACCGGCCCTGGTCAGCGTCACGATCTTCAACATCCTCGGGCAGTGGAACCAGTACATGTTCCCGCTGATCCTGATCCAGGACCCGGACAAGTGGATGCTCACCCAGGGCATCGCGCAGATCTCCACGCAGGCCGGATACCAGGCCGAATGGGGGCCGATGTTCGCCGCGCTGACCATCTCGATCCTGCCCGTCCTGGTGGTCTACGCCATCTTCCAGCGGCAGATCCAGACCGGGCTCACCGCCGGCGCGGTGAAGTGAGCACCGGCCGCGGCCGATCCGCTGCCGGCCGGAGGTCGGCTCGCCGGGACTGATCGCATCACCCGCACCGGGCGGCGGCGGCACGAGGGCGCCGCCGCCCGGCCATGGCTGCGAAAGGGTGCGCCCGTCAGGCGGCCCCGGCTGCCCAGAGCAGGCCTCGTTCGGTCAACGTCCGGATCGGCGGCAGAGTCAGGTCCGCCGGTGAATGGCCGAGAGTGGAGACGAACACCCGGCCCGCGCCGAAACGGCGGAGCCACACCACCGGCATCACGACCCCGGCAGTCTCCGGGGCGTCGGAATGACCGGCAAAGGTGGTGGTGGCCAACACCTCGAGCGTCGGATCGACGTGACAGTAATACTGTTCCGTACAGATCTGAAAAGTGTCGAGACCGGCGACGATCGAATGTTCGCCGGTGATATCCACGGAATGCTCGATGAGACCGCCCGGGTGGAAGATGAATCGGCCGCCGACCATGTACTGGTATTGCGCCGCCTCATACCCCACCGCCAGCACACCGCCGTGCCAGCCCGCGAATCCGGCGCCCTGGCGAATCCGGTCGACCAGCCCGGACTCCTGTTCCGGGGTGAAGCGTCCCCGGGTCCAGCACTGAACCACCAGGTCAACGTCGGCGAGCGCATCCCGGTCGGCGTAAACGTCCAGCGTCTCCGCGGTTCGGACCTGAAAACCGTGACTGTCGAGGAACGGCCGGAACAGCTCTGTGGCGGCCCGGGGCTCGTGCCCCTCCCACCCGCCGCGCACGATCAGAGCTTTCAATGCGAGCCTCCCGCTGTCTGCACCTGTGCGATGAACATCGAAAGGATAGCAATCGCATTCTTCACGCGGTGGGACAAGTTTTTCACACATCTCATATGCGATCGCAACGAATGACAGTCGCGCTTGCGATAACGGCCCGGGAGCCCACGGCCGTGCGGTGCTAATCCGCGACCGAGACCAGGCCCATCTCGAACGCGATGATCGCCAGGTGCACCCGGTCGCGGGCGTCCAGCTTGGTGAACAGCCGGGCCACGTGCGCCTTGGCGGTGGCCGGGCTGATGTGCAGGTCGGCGGCGATCTCGGCGTTGGACCGGCCGCGGCCCACCAGCGTCAGCACCTCGGTCTCCCGGTCGGTGATCCCTTCCGGCGTACGTCGTGGCGCGCGCGCCGGCGGCCGTTCCACTAACTGCTCGAGCAGGCGGCGGGTCACGCTCGGCGCGATCAGGGCGTCCCCCGCGGCGACGACGCGGACGGCCGCGAGAATGTCGTCGAGGGCCATGTCCTTGACGAGGAAGCCACTCGCGCCGGCACGCAGGGCGGCGTACACGTACTCGTCGTCGTCGAACGTGGTCAGCATCAGCACGCGCGCCGGATCCGGCCCGGCCAGGATGTGCCGGGTCGCCTCGATGCCGTCCATGACCGGCATCCGGATGTCCATGACCACCACGTCCGGGCGCAGCTCGCGGGCCAGCCGGACGGCCTCGGCGCCGGTCGCCGCCTCACCGGTCACCCGAAGATCGCCGGTGTCGCTGATCAGGATCCGCAGGGCGCTGCGGATCAGCGGCTGGTCGTCGGCCAGCACCACGGTGATGCTCACCGGCCCGCCCCGGGCAGCGGGATCGTCGCGGTGACCGCGAATCCACCGCCGTCGCGCGGGCCGGCGGTGAAGTCGCCGCCGAGCAGACTGACGCGTTCACGCATGCCGGGGATGCCGTAGCCGCCGCCGATCCCGGTCCCGCCCCGGCCGTCGTCGGTGACCTCGATGACCAGCATCCCGGCGTCCTCGCGGACGGCGACGTCGCAGCGGCCGGCGCCGGCGTGCCGGATCACGTTGGTCACCGCCTCCTGCACGATCCGGAACGCCGACAGGTCGATGTCGGGCGGCAGCGCCGGGCGGTCGCCGTCCCAGGTCAGGTCCACCTTCACGCCGGCCTGCGCGGTCCGGGCGACGAGCTCGCCGAGATCCGCGAGGCCGGGCGCCGGGTCCCTGGGGGCCGGTCCGGACCCCACGTCGGTACGGCGGAGCGTGCCCAGCATCCGGCGCAGCGCGGCCGCGGTGTCCCGGCTGACGTCCTCGATGTTCGCGAGGGCGTCGCGCGCCTCGGCCGGCTGGGTGTCGATGACCCGTCGGCCCATCCCGGCCTGCACGGCGATCACCCCGATGCTGTGGGCGATCATGTCGTGCAGCTCGCGAGCGATCCGCAGCCGTTCGGCCTGCACCGCGCGGGCCTGTGCCTGATCGCGCTGGGCCGCGGCGTACGCCCGGCGCTGGCGCATCGAGTCGCCGATCACCCAGGCGGTGACGACGGCCAGGACCACGACGGCGACCAGGGACAGCTCGGTGACGGGCCTGTCTCTTATACACATC
>KL571400.1:8148-9723 GCA_000715855.1 Actinoplanes liguriensis | reverse complement strand
CCGGTGGCGGCCACCTTGCCCACCATGATGTCGGCCGTGATCGCGAGGACGACCGCGAGCACCGAGGCGAAGGCCTCGTTGTGGATGGCCAGCAGCACGACCGCGCCGCCGGCCAGGGTCAGCAGCAGGGCCGGGATCGGTGCTCTGCGGAGCAGGCCGACCGGCAGCAGCAGGGCCAGCACGATGCCGAGCACCAGCAGCACGCCACCTCCGGGCACCGTGACCCCGAGGAACAGGGCGACCGGGAACAGCAGCGCGCCGCACCAGGCGAGCACGCCCTTCGTCCGACTCCGTCCGGCAGGCATGCGGCCGATCGTATCGACGCGCCGGGATGCCCGGCATCGGCCCGCGGGCGTACGCCCACGGGACTGTCCCGTTGTGATCCACGGGCCGATGTGGGCGCCACGGCCGTTTCGGCACCGTGAACGGCATGGTCCTGACCCCACGGTTCCGAGCCGCGCTGGCGATCGCCGCGATCAAGAGAGGTGTATAAGAGACAGGTCGAGCAGCGCGAGCTCGTCGCCGGCTACCCCGCGGTGATCGGCAATCTGGACGGTACGCCGGTAGCCCTGCGCTACGCGGCGAACGAACGGTCCCTGCGGGCCGCCGGGATCGCCCACCCGGACGGCGACTACCTGCTGTTCGATCCACGCGGCCGGGGACGGGTCGCGCAGGTCTTCGGTGACCTGTCCGCCGCGCCGCGGATCACCGTGCTGGTGCCCGGGATGAGCAACCGGCTGGCGAACTTCTGGACCGGGGTGGGCGGACGCTCGTACCGGTCACCGGCGGTGCAGGCCGAAGACCTGTGGCGGGCCACCGACGGGGTCGCGGTCATCGCGTGGCTCGGCTACGACACCCCGCAGAGCGTCGGCGAGGCCGCCCGGGACGACCTGGCCCGAGCCGGCGCGGCGGCGCTGATCCGGTTCGTGGACGGCCTGGTCGCGGTCCGGCCGGACGCCACGATCGCCCTGCTCGGGCACAGTTTCGGTTCGGCGGTGATCGGCGCGGCGGCGGCCCGGCTGTCGTCCCGGGTGACCGACCTGGCCGTGTTCGGCAGCCCCGGCATGGGCGTGGGCAGCGCCGCCGAGCTGGGTGGCGGCGCACGGATCTGGGCCGGGCAGAGCGCGCGGGACTGGGTCCGGTGGGTGCCGGCGGTGCGCTGGGCCGGCCTCGGTCACGGGCCGCGGCCGGCCGCCTCCGGTTTCGGCGCACGGGTGTTCCCCACCGCCGACGTGTCCGACCACGATCACTACTTGGCTCCCGGCACCGACTCCCAGGCCGCCCTAGCCCGAATCGCCGAGGCCCACCCATGACCCCCAGTCACCCCCGCCAGCTGGCACCCCCGGCTCAAAACACAGCCCAAAACAGCCGTGAGCGCCAGCCGGTGCCTGGAGCACGGCTGACGCTGTCTGTGTATAAGAGACAGGGACCGGAGCGTGGACGCGGTGCGGGCGGTCGCGATCCTCGGCGTGGTGCTCGGGCACTGGCTGGTGTCGGCGGTGGTGAGCGACCCGTACCGGCCGGCGGCGTGGCACGGCGCGAGCCCGCTGCAGGACCGGCCCTGTCTCTTATACA
>KL571400.1:7153-7939 GCA_000715855.1 Actinoplanes liguriensis | reverse complement strand
CGTGGGTGCTCCAGACGCTGGGGTTGTTCTTCTTCGCCGGTGGGTTCGCGGCCGCCCGCAGCGGACGTGGCCCGCTCGCCCGGCTGCACCGGCTGGCGCGTCCGGTCCTCGTGCTGGCCGCGGTGTGGCTTCCGGCGCTGTGGTTGCTGCGACTCAGTGGCGCTCCGGAGAGCACCCGGCACGTGGTGCGGTCGCTGCTCGTGCACCCGCTGTGGTTCCTGCTGGTGTACGTGGCGCTGACCGCGGCCGCTCCCCTGCTGCGCCGGTCGTGGACGCTGCTTCCGCTGGTCACGATCGTCGCCGGCAGCGATGTGTGGCGCCACCACGACGCCCCGTCGTGGTGGGCGGTGGTGGCCACGCCGGTCGGGTGGGCTGTGCCGTACGTAATCGGAATGTCCTTGGCCGAAGGCCGTCTGCCCCGCCGGGCCGGTCTCGCTCTGCTGGTCACCGGTGCCGGCGCCGCGGTGGGTCTGGTGCTGGTGGCCGGCTATCCGGCGAGCGCGGTCGGGGTGCCCGGTGACGGCTGGTCCAATCTCGACCCGCCGTCACTGTTCGCGCTGGCGCTCGCCGCGGCGCAGATCGGCCTGTTTCTGCTGGTCAGACCTCGGCTCGCCGGGTGGCTGCGGCGGCCGTCCCGCTGGGCGCCGGTCGCCGCGCTGAACCGGGTCGCGATGACCGTGTACTGCTGGCACCAGAGCGCGCTGCTGCTGGTCACGTTCGCCGGGCAGCTCGCCGGCCCGCTGCCCGGCCTGCTCGACGCGCCGACCGGCGACTGGCCGCTGCACC
>KL571400.1:2352-6936 GCA_000715855.1 Actinoplanes liguriensis | reverse complement strand
ACCGGCGACTGGCCGCTGCACCGCCTGCTCTGGCTGCCGATCTTCGCCCTGGTCCTGGCCGGCCTCTGCTCGGTGTTCCAGCGGGTCAGGCTCCGGTGATGTCGCGTCCGGGCATCGGTTCGGCCAGCGCGGCCCGCCAGTGCTCCTCGACAGCGGCCCTGATCCGCGCATCGGCTTCCATCGCAACGTCCCTTCGTGGGGGCCGGCGCCGGCCCCCACGACCATAACCGGGTGTCAGGTCGTCTTCCGGGCGCTCAGCAGGAGTCCGCTGCCGGCGCCGATGCACGCCGGCCGGCTCGTGGCCCAGCGGGGTGGCGCCCTGCCGGGGCGGGATGCCGCCGCGGCTGATTCATCGCGGGCGGTGCCAGCGCAGCCACCCGGCCTGGCCGCCGTCGAGCAGGACGTCGGTCCCGGTGAGGTAGAGCGACCCCGGCCCGGTCAGGAACGCGACCACCTCGGCGAGCTCCCCCGGCGTGCCGGGCCGGCCGATCCCGCAGGCCTCCAGGGTGGCCAGCATGTGGTCGCCGCTCGCGCTGTCCTGCTCGGCCCTGGCCATCGGGGTGGCGATCACGCCGGGGCTCACGGTGTTGATCCGGGCGCCGCGCCGGTTGTAGGCCAGGGCCGCGGCCTGCACCCGTACGTGATTGGCGCGTTTGGCCAGGATGTAGGCCATCACCGGCTCCCCGTCGCGGGCGTCCCGCACCACGTCGAGGTCGAGCAGTTCCGCGGCCGGGGCGGTCGCCAGGGCCTGCTCCTGCTCCTCGGTGAGCCGCGCGACGTGCCCGGCCATGCTGGCGACGCAGACCACCGCCGTGCCCCGGGTCGCGACCTGCTCGAACGCGTCGATGACGTGGGCCGTCCCGAGCAGGTCCACCTCCATGATCTTGCGGACCGTCGAGGTGGCCGCCGAGACGCCGGCGGTGTGCACGACGGCGGTCAGCCGGCCCGCACCCGCCGCGGCCTCGGCGAGCTTGACCACGGACGGGGCGTCGGACACGTCGGTGACCTGGCCCTTCGCGGTGTACCCCTCGGCGCGCAGGGCGTCGACGGCCCGGTCCAGGGTGTCCGGGAACGCGTCGGCCAGCAGCACGGTGCGCCCGCCGCCGAGACGACGGGCCACCGCGAGGCCCATGCCGCCGGCGCCGGTGACCACGACGACGTCAGGTTCGGTGCTCATCACAGGTCCTTCCAGGGGGTGCCCGCGGCGACGGCCTGACGCCACGGGCGGAGAGCTTTGGGGGGCATGCCGACCGCGAGGGCGCCGGTGAGCCGGTCGCCGGTGCGGTACACGGCGACGAAGCGCCGCTGGTCCAGGTCGCCCTCGGCGATCCGGACGGCGTCGTGCCCGCGCAGGTAGCCGTACGCGTGGATCTTCATGTCGTACTGGTCGGACCAGAAGTAGGGCACCGGCGCGAACGGCTTGAGCGCCTCCGGGTGCAGCAGGTTCCGGGCGGCGGCCATGCCCTGCTCGGCGGCGTTGGTGCGGTGCTCGATGCGCATCGCGACGCCGAACAGCGGGTTGTGCCAGCGGGCGACGTCACCGGCGCCGTAGATGTCCGGCGCCGCGCGGCTGAACTCGTCGCAGACCAGCCCGTCGGCGACCGTCAGGCCACTGCCGTCGAGCCACTCGGTGTTGGGCTGCGAGCCGACCGCGACCAGCACCTCGTCCGCGGCGACCAGCTCGCCGCCGGCGAGGAGCACCCCACCGTCGGTGATCGCCGCGACGGTCACCCCGGTCCGCAGGTCGACGCCGTTCTCGACGTGGGCCCGGGACAGGACCCGGCCGACCTGCTCGCCGACCGCGTGGGCGAGCGGGACCGGCGCCGGCTCCAGCAGGACCACCTCGCAGCCCAGGCCACGGGCCACGGCCGCGCACTCGGCGCCGAGGAATCCGGCGCCGACCACGGCCAGGCGGACGCCCGGGGTCAGCCGCTTGCGCAGGGCCATCGCGTCCGGCAGGTTCCGCAGGACGTGGCCGCCCTGGCCGGCGAGGCGACGCGGCCGCACCCCGGTGGCGACGATCAGCCCGTCGTACGGGAGGTCGTCGCCGCCGGCGAGCCGGACGGTACGCGTCCCCGGGTCCAGCCCGGTCGCCCGGACCCCGAGGCGCAGGTCCAGCCGTAACGCGGTGAGCTGTTCGAGGGTGCGCAGCGCCAGCCGTTCCGCCGCCCAGTCGCCGGCCAGGATCTGTTTGGAGAGCGGCGGACGGTCGTACGGCAGATCGATCTCCTCGCCGACCAGGGTGAGTGTCGCGTCGTAGCCCTCCCGGCGCCTGTCTCTTATACAGGCGGATCGCGGCGGCGGGACACACCGCGGCGGCCTCGCGGACCTCCTCGAAGTGCTCCGGGCCCGGCTCGGCGTCCAGGACGATGGCGACCCCGTCGTCGTCCCGCTGGTCGAAGACGTCCGGGGCGACCATCGCGCACTGCCCGGCCGCGACGCACTTCGGCTCGTCGAACTCCACTCGCATGAAAAGCTCCTTTTACCAGGTGACCGGAAGTGACTTGAGGCCGTAGGCGACGCCCTCCATCGCGAACGGGACCTCCTCGAACGGCACGGCCAGCGCGAGCGTCGGGATGCGCCGGTAGAGCGTGCCGTAGGCGACCTGCAGCTCGACGCGGGCCAGCGACTGGCCGAGGCACTGGTGCGAGCCGTACCCGAACGCGTGGTGCGAGCGGGCCGGCCGGGTCAGGTCGAGACGCTCGGCGTCCGGGTACTCGGTCTCGTCGTAGTTCGCCCCGGCCAGCTCGAAGATGATGCCGTCGCCGGCCCGGATCGTCGTGCCGCGCAACTCGATGTCCTCGTCGGCGATCCGCCGGATCCCGGAGTGCACGATCGTCAGGTAGCGCAGCAGTTCCTCGACGGCGTTCGCGACGAACTTCGGGTCGTCGCTGCGCTCGCGCAGCAGGGCCAACTGCTCCGGCTCGCGCAGCAGCGCGAGGGTGGCCAGCGAGATCATGCTGGCGCTGGTCTCGTGCCCGGCGATCAGGATCGCCGAGCTCATGATGACCGCCTCCTCGAAGGTCATCTCGCCGGCCTTGACCCGCCCGCCCATCTCGGACATGACGTCGTCGGCCGGCTCGGCGATCTTCTTCTGCAGCAGGGCGGCCAGGTACTCCCCCAGCGCCCGGCCGGCGTCGCGAGTCTCGTCGGCCGTCGACTCGTGGCTGATCGCCTTGGTGCTGTTCGTCTGGAAGAACTCGTGATCCGCATAGGGCGCGCCGAGGATCTGGGTGATCACCAGGGTCGGCACCGGCAGCCCGATCGCCTGCACCAGGTCGGCCGGGTTCGGCCCGGCCAGCATGTCGTCGACGAGGGAGTCGAAGGTCGCCTGGATCCGGGGGCGCAACGCCTCGACCCGTTTGACCATGAAAGGCCCATTGACGGTACGGCGTAACCGGGTGTGCTCCGGCGGATCGGTGTTGGTGATCAGTTTCGGGTGGTGCGGCGCCCCCGCGGCCCGGCCCCGGGTCATGTGCGGGTAGCCCTCGCGCTTCTCGTCGATGCTGATCCGCGGATCGTTGAGCAGCGCCCGCTGGTCGGCGTGCCGGCTGATGAACCACGGCGTGCTGCCGTCCCAGATCCGCACCTTCGCGATCTCGTCACTGCGGGTCATCTCGCGGATGACGGGCGCGGGTGCGAACGGGCACCGCGACTCACGGGCCGCCGGGTACTCGGGTATGACGTCGGTATCTGACATGGGTCTCCTCGGGCTGTGCTGGCGCCTCGAAAACTGGTGAAACCCATGCAAACAAAGCTTCCAGACAAAACCCGGACATCCGTACGCCCGATGCGGACGTGACTCAGGTCACCGTCCGAAGCCCAGCCGGTAGCCCAGTCCGCGATGGGTGTGGATCAGTGCCGGCCCGGTCTCGTCGACCTTCTGCCGCAGGCGGGACACGAGCCGCTCGATGGTGGCGTCCTCCCGCGCCTCGCCCCAGACCTCCCGCGCGAGCTGCCCCTTCGACAGCACCCGGCCGGCGTTGAGCAGCAGGTGACGCAGCAGCCGGTACTCCGCGGGGGTCATCCCGAGCGCCCGGTCGCCCCGCCACGCCTGGCGCACCGCGTCGTCGAGCAGCAGGTCCTCGTGCCGCAGCACGTCTACCCGCGCCGCGGTCCCCCGGCCGCGCAGCAGAACCTGCGCCCGGGCGAGCAGCTCGGCCTCCCGCCACGGCTTGGTGACATAGTCCTCCACCCGGGTGCCGAGCACCGGCACCAGCTCGCCCAGGAACTCGCAGGCGGTCACGCACAGCACCGGCGGCCGCGCGGAGAACGTGGCCCGCTGCCGGCCGAGACGAGCCAGATCCGGGGTGTCCCGGTCGACCACGACCAGGTCGACCACCCGCTCGTCGAGGACCCGCACCGCGGCCGCGCCGGTGGACAGGGCGGTGACCCGATAGCCGCCCCGGGTCAGGTCCGCCACCAGTTCCTCGCGCATGCCCGGCTCGGACGCCACCACCAGCACGTCCGGCTCATGGCCGGGCCCTGTCGTCCCCGGGACGGACACACCACACCTCACCTCGGCAGCAACCGGCGCTCGGGCCGGAACGAACCAGAATCGGGGCACATCGATTCAACCATCCC
>KL571400.1:1753-2233 GCA_000715855.1 Actinoplanes liguriensis | reverse complement strand
AGATGTGTATAAGAGACAGGGCGTAGACTGGCCCGGACCGACCGCAAGGTCGTGTGACGGCGCGCGCCGTGCCGGCACTCCGCCGTCGGTCACCCGGGCCTCCCCCACCGTTTGCGGCCGATGCCACCAGATTCGCCGCCCCGCAGCGGCTCTGCTTTCCGGCCGAGACCCCGCCGTCGTTTCACCGCTTCATCGCGCCGCCATTGGCCCGCGGCCGTCGAGCCGGCTCCGCTCAGGGCGCGTTCAGCGCCCACGTATGCCGCTCCTGATCTGAAGGCAGACCGAAGACATGGCTACACGGTACGGATTTCTCAGCACGCACCCGCCCACCCGCTGCGGCCTCGCGAGCTTCAACGCCGCCCTGGCCGCCGAGATGACCGGCTCAGGGGTGGTCCGCGTGGTCGAGCCCGGCGACCGTAGCCCGGCCGGCCCCGACGTGACCCACACCTGGACCGGCGGCACGGACGGTGGCTGGCGGGG
>KL571400.1:681-1456 GCA_000715855.1 Actinoplanes liguriensis | reverse complement strand
ACCCTGAACAGCTTCGACGTCGCGATCATCCAGCACGAGTACGGGATCTACCCCGGCGCCGACGGCGCGGACGTCCTGCGGTTGATGCGGCGGCTCACCACGCCCGCCGTCGTGGTCCTGCACACCGTGCTCAGCCGGCCCACCCCGCGGCAGAAGTCCCTGCTGGAGCAGATCGCCGCGGTCGCCGGGGCGGTCGTCACGATGACCACCACCGCCCACGACCGGCTCCTCGTCGGCTACGACGTCGACCCGGCCAAGGTGTCGATCATCCCGCACGGCGCCACCGAGCACGGCGCGGGACCGGTGGCCCGCACACCGCGGCCGCACCTGCTCACCTGGGGGCTGCTCGGGCCCGGCAAGGGCATCGAGTGGGCGATCCGGGCCATGGCCCACCTGCGGCGCGTCGACCCGGTCTACACCGTCGCCGGGCGCACCCACCCCAAGGTGCTCGAACGGCACGGCGAGGCGTACCGGACCGGCCTGCACCGGCTCGCCGCCGAGCTCGGGGTGTCGCAGGCGGTCAGCTTCGAAGCCGACTACCTCGGCCAGCCGGCGCTCAGCGACCTGATCCGCTCCGCCGACGTCGTCGTGCTGCCCTACGACTCCGTCGAGCAGGTGACCTCCGGGGTGCTGATCGAGGCCGTCGCCGCCGGGGTGCCGGTCGTCGCCACCACGTTCCCGCACGCCGTCGAGCTGCTGACCGACGGGCCCGGGCTGCTCGTCCCGCACCGCAATCCGCGGGCGCTGGCCGCCGCCGTACGCAAGATCCTGATCC
>KL571400.1:0-469 GCA_000715855.1 Actinoplanes liguriensis | reverse complement strand
GCCCCCGCCGGGGCCGGCGGCTTCGACCACCTCGAGCGGCTCACCGACGACACCGGGCTGCTGGAGCACGCACGGCACGCCATCCCCCGGCGGGCCCACGGCTACTGCACCGACGACGTCGCCCGCGGCCTGGTGGTGACCAGCCGCGAACCCGATCCCGGCCCGGACGTGCTCCGGCTAGCCGAGCGTTACCTGGCCTTCCTCACCCACGCGCAGGACGACCGGGGCGCGTTCCACAACCGGCTCGGCTACGACCGGCGCTGGACCGACCGGCCGGGGCTCGGCGACTGGTGGGGACGCGCGCTGTGGGGGCTCGGCACCGCGGCCGCCCGCAGCCCCGCCCGCCGGATCCGGGACGAGGCCCTGCTCGCCTTCACGACCGGCGCCGCACGGCGGTCCCCGGCGCCGCACGCGATGGCGTTCGCCGGGCTCGGCGCCGTCGAGGTGCTGCGCGCCGACCCGGGCAACA
>KL571399.1:20217-24562 GCA_000715855.1 Actinoplanes liguriensis | reverse complement strand
CCTTCTGCAACAGCTGCATGATGATCTGCGACAGCATGGCCGGGACCTGCGGGTTCACCTCGGCGGGTGGGTCCGGCACGCGGGCCAGGTGGTCGTGGATCAGGCTGAGCGGCTCCCGGTCGCGGCCGAACGGCGGGGCGCCGGTGGCCAGCTCGTACAGGGTCGCGCCGAGCGCGTACAGGTCGGCGCGGTGGTCGACCGGGCGGCCGGTGCGTCCGGTCTGCTCCGGCGCCAGGTACGGCAGCGTGCCGGCGAGCCCGTCCTCGGGCACCTGCGAGTGGTGATCCTGAACGGTCAGCGCGGCCAGCTCGAAGTCGATCAGGGTCGGCTCGCCGGTCTCGGTGACCAGCACGTTCGCCGGGCTGACGTCGCGGTGGATCACGCCGTGCCGGTGGACGTCGGCGAGCACCAGGGCCAGCCGGTGCGCCAGGTCGACCAGCCGGTCCGGGGTCCACGGGCCGGGCAGGGCGGCGAGGGTCCGCGCGGGCGTGTCCCGCAGGTGCAGCGCCCCGTCCGCGTCGCCGGCCAGTTGCGGTGTCCCGGGGACTCCCACCAGGCGGCGCAGGGCGGCGAGCTCGCTGTGCAGCCGCTCGTTCGCACCCGGTCCGAGCGGCTGTTTGCTGACGGTCCAGCTGCCGTCCTCCGCACGGATCCGGACGACACGGGTGCGCTCGCTGTCGTAGAGCAGCTCTTCCAGCCGGTCTGACCTCACGCCCTGATGATCGGCAGCTCCGTGGAATTCGTTACACCCGCACCGAAACCCTTGAGCCGGCCGGGCGCTTGCCGAGGGCGGCCGCTGCGCTGACGCCGTACGGGAAAAGCGGTTTTGTGCTCGGTGGTCTCCGCTCCTGTCGCCAGGACCGGAACAAACCGCCAGGGACCCGGACGCTCGATCTGTGCACTTTCTGTGGGTTGACTGAGTCCGGTACCCTTCGCCGCGCTGCTGATCGCATAGACGACGGGGGATTCGGGTGGTTGCACGCAGGCATGCCCTTCTGGGTCTGGTGGTGGTGCTCTCGGCCGGCGGATGCTCGTCGTCCGACGACGCCGCCGAGACGCCGGGCCTGGCCGACCGGGGCACGGTGCTGACCACGGTCAAGCCTGCCCGGCAGGATCTGAGCAACACCATCAGCCTGGCCGGGAAGGTGACGATCAACCCGGTCTTCGGGATCGTCGCGCCGACCGGCGGGGAGCTGCGCTGGGTGAGCCGGTCGCTGCCGAAGGAGCCGGACGACACCCCGGTCTGGGTGGCCAGCGTCTGGCACGACGGCATCCCGCGGCGGGTGGAGATCCCGGCCGGGTCGGTCTTCGCGGGCCGGCTCATGGATGACCACGCGACCGTCACCAAGGGGATGCCGATCGTCTCCGCGACCCACGCCGGGTACGGGATCGAGGCGGACATCGACAGCGCTCAGGCGTACCGGATCTCCGGCGCCGTGCAGCAGGTCCAGGCGCAGATCAAAAACGGTCCCGGGCCGTTCAAGTGCAAGCCCCTCGGGACGATCGCCGCGCTGCCCGCCGGAACCGTCCCGCAGCCGGTCACCACCACGACCGCCCCCGCGCCCAACTCCTCGGGCGGCCTGAACGTGCAGACCGCCCCGGACCCGGCGCTCGGCGGCGACTCCGGAGCCGGCTCCGAGCCGACCGGCCTGCGCCTGGTCTGCGTGCCGCCGGGCAGCATCAAGCTGATCAACGGTGCGGACGTGACCCTCGAACTGATCACCGACAAGGCCAGCAAGGTGCTGGTCCTGCCGGTCGAGGCGGTCGCCGGCTCGCAGGGCAAGGGCAAGGTCGACCTGGTCGTCGGCGAGGGGCAGACCCGCAAGACGATCGACGTGACCCTCGGCATCTCGGACGGCAAGGTCATCGAGATCAAGAAGGGCCTGAAGGGCGACGAGACGGTCGCCGTCCCCGGCCCGAACCTGCCGACCCCGGAACCGACGCAGTGACCGAGCTGATCCGCCTCACCGGGATCAGCAAGGTCCTGAAGGGGCAGAAGGAGCCGCGCACCATCCTCGACGGGGTCGACCTGACCGTCCGGGCCGGGGAGAGCGTGGCGATCGTCGGGCGCTCCGGCTCCGGCAAGAGCACCCTGCTCAGCGTGCTCGGACTCTTCGACCGGCCGGACTCCGGGACGTACCTGCTGGAGGACCGCGACATCAGCCGGCTCCCCGAACGGCACGCCGCCCAGCTGCGCAGCTCGCACTTCGGGTTCGTGTTCCAGCGGTTCTTCCTGCTCAAGCACCTGACCGCGGCACAGAACGTGGCGATGGCGCTGATCAACGGCCAGGGCTGGCAGCCGCGCCGGGAACGCAAGGCGCGGGTCATGCGTGCCCTCGAACAGGTCGGCATCGAGCACCTCGCCAGAAACCGCCCCGCGAAGATGTCCGGCGGTGAGCAGCAGCGGGTGGCGATCGCCCGCGCCCTGGTCCGGGAGCCGCGGATCCTGCTCGCCGACGAGCCGACCGGCGCGCTGGACACCGAGACCGGGTCGATCGTGATCGACGCGCTGCAGGAGGCGACCACCCGCGGGTGCGCGCTGATCCTGGTCACGCACGACCGCGATCACGCCGCCCGGATGGGCCGGATCCTCGACCTGCAGGCCGGCGTCCTCTCCGAGCGCACCCTGTCGCCGGCGGGCGGGCCGACCATGGTCCTCCCGCAGATCGGCGGGCCGGCCGCATGATGCGACTCTCCGGCAAGCTGCGCTCAGCCATGATCATCGGCGGGCAGGGGATCCGCGCCCGCAAACTGCGCACCCTGCTCTCCATGGTGAGCCTCTTCCTCGGCGTGCTCGCCGTGGTCGTCGTCCAGGCCGGCGCCGGCATCGCCGAGCGCCTCCAACTCGCCGACCTCGAACTGCAGGTCGGCAAGGACGGCACCAAGGCGCTCTACCTCCCGTCGGTGACCGGGGCGGGACAGGCCGTCGTCGACACGGTCAACGGCCGCACCGACGCGGTCGGCCTGCTCACCACCAGCGCCGTCATCGGCGAGCCGCAGGTCCGGCCGATCAACGAGGGCGGCTCCCCGTTCGACCAGAACTGGGGCGGCTCCTCGCAGATCTGCGACAACACCGGCAAGTGCTACGACCCGAACGCCGGGCGGCCGCAAGGGCAGGCCATCGAGCTGCGCATCACCGCGCTCACCGGGGACGTGCGCGACTTCCGGCCGTACCGTCCGCGGTCGGGCCAATGGCTGGACTTCAGCACGACGCCGATGCTGGCGCCGCGACTCGTGCTCAACGAGGAGGCGGCGAAGGGCTTCGAGCGCTATCACGTGCCCGCCGAGATGCGCGTCAACGGGGCCAACGCCGACATGACGCCCCAGTTCATCGGGGTGGTCAAGGACGGAGATTCACAACCCCATGCCTACGTACGTCTCGACGAGCTCACCAACTGGATGCCACTGAGCCGCCTCACCGACCCGAACAGCGGGTACTCCGAGACCCAGGTGGTGATGGCGGGTTCGACCCCGGTCGAGCCGGTGCTGATCGCCAAGCTCAAGGGCCTCGGGGCGCCCGACGTGGCGGTGGAGACGATCAACTCCCGCAAGGAGATGAAGGAGCAGCTCAACCTGCTCCGGATGATCTTCCTGGCGATGGCCGGGCTGGTCCTGGTCATCGGCGCGGCCGGCGTCCTGAACGTCGGGCTGGCCACGGTCGGCGAGCGGGTCGAGGAGTTCGCGCTGCGGCGGGCGGTCGGGACGCCCCGGCTCGTGCTGGCCGGGATCGTCCTGGCCGAGACGCTGCTGACCGGGCTGTTCACGGCGGGGGCGGCGATCGGGGTGAGCGTCGCGGCGCTGAAGGCCGCGTCGATCCTCCTCGGCCCGTCCGAGCCGTTCCTGCAAGGGGTGGAGTTCCCCTGGTCAGCGGGCGTCTCGGGGGTGATCGCCGGCCTGGTGGCGGGTGTACTGGGCGGATTCATCCCCGCCATCCGGGCGGCCGGCATCCCGATCGCCACCGTGATGCGTGCCTGATCAGCCGGTGTAGTCCGCCCCGGCGCGATGCCGAGGGTCGGCCTGCCGACCGGGCTGATCGCCAGGGTGAGCGTCGTGGACGCTCACCCTGGCGACCGCAATGCGGAGAAGCTGTCGCACGTGCGGACGACGACCCGGCGGCGCTGACTCAGCGGATCCGTTTGCCGCGCACGATCACGGCCCGCGGCCGGTCGAGCCGGCCGAGGTCGGCCCGGGGATCGGCGTCGAAGACGACGGCGTCCGCCGGGGCGCCGTCGACCAGGCCCGGCAGCCCGAGGTAGGCGCGGGCGGTCCAGGACGCGGCCGCGAGCGCCTGATGCGGCGAGACGCCGGCGGCCACCATGCTGCGGATCTCCTGCGCGATGCCACC
>KL571399.1:18453-20047 GCA_000715855.1 Actinoplanes liguriensis | reverse complement strand
CCACCATGCTGCGGATCTCGTGCGCGATGCCACCGACCGGCCGTGAGTCCGTGCCGGCCAGCACCGTCACCCCGGCCTCCACCGCGGCGGCGGTGAGCCGCCCGTGCACGCTCGACCCGGGAACCAGCCAGCTCGTGCGGGCCCGCTCCGGGTCGGCCAGGACGGTCGCCAGATGATCGGTGATCACCGACAGTGTCGGGGTCAATGCGATGCCCCGTTCGGCCATCCGGGGCAGCAGCACCGGGTCCAGGCCGATGCCGTGCTCGATCGAGTCCACTCCGGCCTCGACCGCGGCCAGGCCGCCCGCCGCGTGCTGGGAGTGGACCGCGAGACGCCCGCCGGCCGCGTGCACCCGCGTGACCGCCTCGCGCAGCAGCTCCACCGGCATCACCTCGTCGCCGGGCCGCCAGTCGATCACGATCTTGGCCCAGCCGGTACGGGACGCCTGCTCGGCCGCGATCGCCGGCAGGTCCGCCGGATCGGGCCGGCGGCCCCAGCCCGGCATGAACTGGCCGTGCTGGGCGATCCACGGGCCGGCGTGGACCGCGCGGGGGCTCTCGTCGGACGCGCCGAACCAGTCGGGCGGATCGCCGGCGAGCCCGGGTGCGCGGATCAGCGTGATCCCCGCGTCCAGGTGGGCGCGGAGATCGGCTTTCAGGACGGCGTCGTCCAGCGGCCGGCCGGGCGTCTCGGCGCCCGGATGGGTGTGCGCGTCGACCAGCCCGGGCAGGATCCAGCCCTCGGCGACCAGGTCGGCCCCGGCAACCGGGTCCGAGGTCCATCGGTCACCGTCGGCGTAGAGATCGATCGGCTCGCCCTCGGGAAGTGCGAAACCCCGCACTCGCAGCACCACGTGACTACCGGTGGTTGCGACGACGGTGCCGGGCAGGGGCGCCGGAGGTCTGATCGGTGGCACTCCCTTCCTCGGCCAGGTGGACGCGGTGGGCCTCGATCGTGCCGGGGAAGTAGCTGTGGCCCTCCGGGGCGACCCGGAGTTGACCCGGGTCGACGCCGTCGACCGCCCAGACGTCCACCGGGCCGCCGGTGTTGTTGAGCCGGACGAACCAGTCGGCCTCCTCGGGGTGGAGGCAGAGGAAGACGCCCTCGACCTCCGGCTCGCGGCTGCCGGCGATTCCCCGTGCGGCGCCCATGCGGGTCCAGTCCAGACCGAATCGCCGGATGGACTCACGGTTCTTCACGGAGGAGACGTGGTGGAAGGTCGGCACCGGAGGACTATATCGGCGGCCCGCTATACGACCTTCGACCACCGCTGGACGGTGTGGAAGCCGTCCGCCGGGTCGGCCCAGAAGTAGCCGTAGACGGGGGTGTCGCCGAGGTGCGGGCCGATCTCGGTGAGCAGGACCCGGGCCTGCTCGCGGTTCCGGTCGGACAGGTAGGCGGTCAGGGCCAGCCAGTGGCGGACCGTGGTGCCACGGCCGGTCAGGCGCGGTGAGCAGGCCGCCTGCCACTTCGACGTGCAGCAGATGATCTCGGCGGTCACGTCCGGGCGGCGGAAGTAGGCCTTGACCGCGGGCAGGTCGGCCCCGTGCTCCCGCAGGGCGTACTCCAGGTGGGCCAGCAGTGGCAGCAGCAC
>KL571399.1:17889-18162 GCA_000715855.1 Actinoplanes liguriensis | reverse complement strand
AGATGTGTATAAGAGACAGCCGTACCACTTGGCGCAGGCGAAAGTCATCGCCGTCAGGTGCGCCTCGAAGCTGTGCGGGTCGCGGTGCAGGGCCTCCCGCAGTGAGCTGCTGAAGTCACCGGCCTGGCGGTAACCGTCGGCGAACATCGTGTTCATCCTCGTCACCAGGGGATACGCGTCGCCGGGGTTGAGGTCGGCCGCGCGCCGGCTCGCCCGGTCGGCCAGGGCCGGCTGCTCCGGGCCGGCGTCGCGGGCGGCGGCCTGGTTCAGCAG
>KL571399.1:15642-17701 GCA_000715855.1 Actinoplanes liguriensis | reverse complement strand
GCCGGTGGCCTCGATCAGGCGGTGGACCGGGGTCCAGTCGCCGGCCAGGGCGCGGTCGCGGGCGGCGCGCAGCTCCAGGTCGGCCTCGGCGGGGTCGGTGTCCGGGGCGGTGGCCTTGCGGAAGAGTCCCAGCATCGTCGCTCCTGAGCGCTCAGTGGCAGGTCGCCGCCGAGGTCGGCGCCGCCCGGGTCCGGGTGATGCGGACGGCGCCCGGGGTCGCCGGCGCGCCGATCACCATGCCGCCCGTGGCCGCGGTATCCGGGCTACGGGACGTTCATGGCCGCAGGTATCGGCTCGGTTGCCGGCAACCTGAGACCAAACGGCAACCCGGCCCGAACCGAATTTCCCGGCCCGGGTGTGCTGCGCCCGGTGGCGGACTCCCGCGCGGGCGCCGGCTGCACCGGAAGAAACCTTCAGACCGGATTTGCCCGTACGGGCAGGGGCAGCTCGACCTCACCGGCCGGGAAGCGGATGGTCAGCCGGCGGGCGTCCGGGGGTGGGGCGGGACGGAAGTCCCAGTGCATCCGCCACGGGGTCTCCGGGCCGCCGCCGCTTCCGCCGCTGATCCGGTAGGCGGTGCCGCGGTCGTCGGTGACCGCGATCGGGAGGTGCGGGAAAGCTTCCGCCCCCGGTGACGTCGGTGGATGGACGTCCGGCCCGGGGGTGTCCGCCCAGGCGCGTTCGGCGGCGAGATAGGCCTCGGTGGTGGCCCGGGTGGCCGGAGTGTCCTCGGCGCCCAGCGTCACCTCGACGTGGTTCGCGACGCTCACCTGGACCAGCAGCGCCCGTACACCGTTGACCTCACCGGCCAGGATCGGCGCCGGCAACGGCAGGCGGATCCGCGGCACCCGCTGGATGGTGACCAGGTAGGCGTGATCGGGGTCCTCGCGGTAGTCGACGTGGTAAACGCCCTGGTCCAGCCGGACGAGCATGCGGTCCGAGTTATTACGGCGCCGTCCCCCGGCCAGGATCCCGTCGATCGCGTCCTCGAAGTTCATCGCGTCCCCTACAGTGGCGGCGTGGGTGAAAGTCGACGATTGTGGATGATTACCGGAACTTCGGCCGATGTCGACTGGCGGCTCGCGGCGGCCGCGATCACCGCGGCGGCCGAGGTACCCGTCGCGCTCGTCATGGTAGGTGCCCCGGTCGCGGACGGCAGCGCGCAGCCCGTGCCCGGTGACGGCGGGGATTCGTTGCGGTCGCGGGTCTCCGGGCTGGTGCTCGCCGACCGGCTGACCCTGGAAGAGGCGGGTGACCTCGTCGCCGGGGTGTCCCAGGCCTACCGCGTGGTGCTGGTCGCGGCGCCGGCCGGCCTGCTCGTCCCGCTGGGGGAGGGCGGCTGGAGCCTGGCCGACCTGACCGCGGCGCTCGGGGCAGGTGCGCTGGTGGTGACCGGTCCGGGGCCGGATTCGATCAACCACACGACGATGGCGATCGGGGCCCTGACCGGCCGCGGCATCCCGGCGTCGGTCATCACGGTCGGCATCCCCGCGCCGCCGGTCCCGGCGCCCGGGTCCGCGTCGTCTTCTGCACCGGATGCGGGAGCCGCGCCGGGCTCGGCCCCGGCCGGGGATTCCGGTGACTTCGATGAGGCGAAACTGCCGGTCAGCCCGATCGGGCGCATCCCGGCCGACCCGCCCGCGGACTTCGCCGGTGCCGCGAGCTGGTTCGACCCGGCGCTGTTCGCGCGGCCGCACCAACCGCCGGTTCTTTCCGACGACACCGCGGTCAGCGGCAAGAGGGTCGTGACCGTCCTGCTGTCGGTGTTCGCGGTCTTCGTCGTGATGATCCTGCTTGCGTGCGGCATCGGCTGGTGGGGTGGCGACGACGACGATGCTGATGATGACGCCTACTACGAGTCCTCGATCACGGCGGAGGCCGTCCCGAGCGTCACCCCGACCCGGCCGGTCCCGCGGCGGGTGGCCACCGACGCCTGCCCGCAGAACGCAGGCCCGGTGACCGTCACCCGTCCGGGCAAGGCGACCACCGCCCGGGTGGACGCGGCCTGGCTGCGCATCGAGAAGTGGCTGGCCGCGCACGCCCCCGCCGCGTCCAGGTC
>KL571399.1:15094-15443 GCA_000715855.1 Actinoplanes liguriensis | reverse complement strand
GGTCGTTGGGCCGGCCGGCTCCGGCGGAGCAGATCGACGCCCTGCAACGCCGGATGTCGGTGTCGTTCCCGCCGGACCTGGTCGCGTCGCTGCGCCGGCACGACGGCGCCGACGGGATCGGGGCGTTCACCTTCCCGCCGTTCTACACACCGGAGGCCCTGACCCGGATCTTCAGCGACTGGGAGGTGAACTGCTACGTCCTGGCCGGCTCCGACCCTTCCTGGACCGACGACTGGTGGGACAAGCGGTTCGTCCCGTTCGCCGACGAGGGCGACGGCGTCAGCCTGGTGACCGATCAGCGGCCGGGCGGGCACGGCCGGGTTGGCGAGTCCGACCCGGAGTCCGGCAT
>KL571399.1:12109-14899 GCA_000715855.1 Actinoplanes liguriensis | reverse complement strand
CCTCGGTCGCCGAGCTGCTGGAGTTGACGGCGTCAGCCCTGGAGACGGGCAAGCCGTTCGCCGGCCACTACCGTCCCCACGCCGCCGACGAGGGCGCCCTCGACTGGGAGATCACGCGATAGCGCCGGCGAAAAGAATTCATGAGCGTCAATAGAATTGGGGGATGAACCCGCTCGAGGTGTTGACGCTGGCCGAGCTGCGCGGCCGGACCAGCATGAAGTGGAAGACCCACCCGCCGGACGTGCTGCCGCTCTGGGTCGCCGAGCTGGACGTGCCCCTCGCGCCCGCGGTACGGGAGGCGCTGCACCGGGCGATCGCGACCGGCGACACCGGATATCCCTGCGGGCGCGGGTACGCCGAGGCCCTCGCCCGCTTCGCCGAGCGGCGCTGGGGCTGGGACGGGCTCGCGGCCGGCCGGACGGCGCTGGTCCCCGACGTGATGCTCGGTGTCGTCGAGGCGTTGCGCCTGGTCACCGACCCGGGCGACGCGGTCGTGGTGTGCTCGCCGGTCTACCCGCCGTTCTACGCGTTCGTCACGCACGCCGGCCGCCGGGTGGTCGAGGCCCCGCTCGGCGCGGACGGCCGGCTCGACCTGACCACCCTGGAGACGGCGCTGCGGGAGCGGCCGAAGGCCCTGCTCCTGTCCAGCCCGCACAACCCGACCGGGGTCGTGCACACCCGCGACGAGCTGAGCGCCGTCGCCGTCCTCGCACGGCGGCACGGCGTGCGCGTGATCGCCGACGAGATCCACGCGCCGCTGGTGCTCGGCGGGGCGGAGTTCACGCCGTACCTCCGGATCCCCGGCGCCGAGGACGCGTTCGCCCTGTTCTCCGCGTCGAAGGGCTGGAATCTCGCCGGGCTCAACGCGGCGCTGCTGGTCGCCGGGCCGGAGGCGGCCGCCGACCTGGCGCGCCTGCCCGAGGAGGTCAGCCACGGGCCGAGCCACCTCGGGGTGCTCGCGCACACGGCCGCGTTCGCCGGCGGCGGTGAGTGGCTCGACGAGCTGCTCCGCGGCCTGGAACAGAACCGGGATCTGCTCACCGAGCTGGTCGCCGAGCACCTCCCGGGACTGTCCCTGGTCCGGCCGGAGGCGACCTACCTGGCCTGGCTGGACTGCCGCCCGCTGGGCATCCCGGTCACCGGCCGGCCCGGAGTGGTCTCCGAGGTGGCCGGGCCGGCGCGGATGTTCCTGGAACACGCCCGGGTCGCGGTCACCTCGGGACACGTGTTCGGCACGGGCGGCGCCGGCTTCGTGCGCCTCAACTTCGGGACCTCCCCGGTGATCCTGAGCGAGGCGTTGCGGCGCATGGGCGAGGCGGTCTCTAGATTCTCCCGTACGACCTGAGCGTGCGGAGCGCCTGCAGCGTCACGATGCCACGCCACTCCAGCCGGGACGCCTGGCTCGGCGGGTCCCAGGCGATCGGCCAGCCGCGCCGTCCTCCTGCTGGGCGGCCGCCAGCTGGTCCAGGTGGGCGTCGATCTGCGCGTCGTCGAACAGCTCCCGCCACGGCGAGTCGGCGGCCGGGGCGACGGAGAGCGGGGTGAGGCCGTACTCGCCGGGCTTCGGCATCGCCTGGAACAGCGGTGACCCGGTGATCCGGTCGAGGACGCCGGGTGCGGCCTTCGCCGCGCGGGCACGATCCGGCACGTACGCCAGGAAGGTCAGCACCTCGTTGAGCCCGTGCGTCTCGTCGCCCAGCTTGCCGGACTCGATCGTCTCCCAGAGGTAGCCGGTCGCCGACTCCCGCCACGGGTGCTCGAAGTCCAGCTGGTAGAGCACCCCGGCCAGGCCGGCCGTCGGGTTCACGCCCGGCTCGTAGGTCCAGCCGGTCCAGTGCGCCGCGCGCGGATAGCCCTCGATCACCGGGAACGCCAGCGGCACCGCGCCGTCGACGCTCACGCTGGTCAGGAAGTCGCACGCTGGGCCGAGCAGCTCCCGCGAACCGGCCGCGGCGAGCGACTGGAACGCCACCTCGACGTCGACCGGCAGGCTCGCCGGGCAGCGTTTGTCCGGCTCCAGGCCGTGACCGAAGCCGCCGTCGGCGTTCCGGTAGCCCCGCAGCACGTCGACCACCCCCTCGGCCGGCCCGTCGTGGAAGATCACGTCGAACAGGCGGCGCTCCAGGAGACGGCCTTCGGCCTGCAAAAACCTTTCGGCGGTACGGAAATCAGCGCTCATGCCCCGACGCTATTGGCAACCACCGCCGTACGTCTTGTAAGAATCGGTCATGGGCTACGTCGAGTGGGAGCCGCCGGAATCGTTGCGCGACACCGTCGCGTGTCTCTGGCGCAGCACCGTGCCGGAGCACCCCGGTGGCGGCATGCCGATCCTGCCCGACGGCTGTGTGGACCTGATCTGGCAGAGCGGGCGCGGCGCGTTCCTGGCCGGTCCGGACACCGGGCCGGTCGCGAACGCCGGCCCGGGTGGGCGGTTCGTCGTCGGGGTGCGGCTGCGGCCCGGCGCGGGCGGGACGATCCTCGGGATGCCGCTGACACCGCTGCAGAACCTGCGCCCCGACCTCGCCGACCTGGGCCTTCGCGCGAGTCTGCCGGGCGAGCTGGCGCCCGCGGAGGCGCTGCGGAGGCTCGTCACGCTGACCGGGCGGCTCGCCGAGGAACGCCCGGCCGACCCGATGATGCTGGCGGCCGCCCGGCTGCTGCGGGAGCCGGGCCTGCGCGTGCCCGAGCTCGGCGACAGGCTGGGCCTGAGCGACCGGCAGTTGCGGCGGCGGTTCGGCGCGGCGGTCGGCTACGGCCCGAAGACGCTGCAGCGGGTCTACCGGTTCCGCC
>KL571399.1:11028-11938 GCA_000715855.1 Actinoplanes liguriensis | reverse complement strand
GCAGCGGGTCTACCGGTTCCGCCGGTTCCTGCGGATGGCGGGGGAGGGGAGCCTGGGGGAGCTGGCCGTGCGCGCCGGCTACACCGATCAGGCCCACCTCACCAGGGAGACGGCCGAGTTCGCCGGGATGTCACCGGGCGAGCTCGTCCGCCGCCGGGGACGTCAGCAGTAGCCTGACGGGCATTCGCCGCTGGCGAGCAGCTCGTACTGCTTGCAGCGCGGGCAGATCGGCTGGTCCGGCCGGGGCGCGGGGCGGGTGCTGCGCGTCGTCGCCTTGGCCGCCTTCGCCGGCTTGGCGGCCGTCGTGCGGGTGGCCGCGGCGCGCGGGGCCTTCGGCGGGCCGGACTTGCGCAGCTCGACCGCCTGCACGGCCGCGGCCAGGATCGCGTCGTAGTTCGCGTCGATCAGGCTGCCGTCGACCGACACGAACGGCACCGGGTCGTCCGGGTCGATCACCGTCGCGCCGAAGATGCCGCCCGCGACCTCGTCGGCCTGGTTCCGCGCGACCGCGATGTCGACGCCACCGGGGTGGATGTTCACGGCGATGTTGCGCGCGCCCTGCGGCCGGATCTGGATGCTGCGGCCGGCCGGCTTGACGTCGACGCTGGTGTTGGCGCGCAGCTCCAGGAGCAGTCGTGCCACCGAGGGCGCCGCTCCGACGCCGTCGTCGATGTCAGTGTCGTACCCGTCCATCTGGATGCCCCTCCGCTGTCCACGACGGCGGGGTGACCAGCACCCGCGCCGCCCGTGAGCCGTCGATGCACGAGCCTACCCGCCGGCTTGATCGCGATTCGATCCTCCCGGACCGTGGCGGAAAACGTTCGGATCGGTGCCGCGCCTGCTCTATGGTCCTCCGCCATGGGGGCCGACGCTGATCTTCACGTGTTCGACTACGAGCGGTACCGGCAGG
>KL571399.1:10268-10810 GCA_000715855.1 Actinoplanes liguriensis | reverse complement strand
GTGTATAAGAGACAGACCGTGGCTCGCCGAGATCGTCCGCGCCGGCTCGCCGGACCCGGGCAACGTCTTCTCCTGGGCGCACCTGGTGCGGCAGCTGCGGGAACGGCCGGTCGACCTGGCCCGGTACTGCGACTGGCTCGGCGACGATCTGCGCTACATCGGGCCGCGGCAGGTGGACCGGACCGTCGGCAGACAACTGGTGTGTACGTCGCCGGCCTGCCCCGCCCGGACGTGGTGTCTGCTGCACCGGGACCAGAACGGGCCCGCGGTGGAGTCCCTCACGGAACTGCACGAGGCGCTGGTGTCGGTGCTCTGCCTCGGCGAGTGCCAGTTCGTGGGCCGGTCGGCGACGCCGGACCTCTACCGGCCGGTGCTGGAACGTCAGAAGGTTCCCGCCGGTGATCCGGTTCGCGGTCTGCTGGACGCGCTGGCCACCCGGGGTGCGGTGCTCGGATACCAGTTCGGCAGCTCGGAGGGGATCCACGGCTGGCTGGACCCGGCCGAGACCGCCGAGCTGGCGGCCGGGCTCGACCGGTTGGACT
>KL571399.1:9041-10067 GCA_000715855.1 Actinoplanes liguriensis | reverse complement strand
CGGTTGGACCTGCCGCGGTACGAGCCGACGTTCGCCGCGATGGCGGCGATGTACCGGAGCCATTCCTGGGAGGCCCACGGACGGTGGGAGCCGTTGAGTCTGTCGTTCGTGCGGACGGTCGCCACGATCGCGGCCGGGTCGGGGAAGGGCGTTCTCTGGGGCAACGACGTGATCGGGGCGCTCCGGGCCGAGCTCTTCCACGTGCGCGACCCGCGGGACGCGGCCGGCGCCTGAGGCGGCGTCGTGTCCTGCAGCGCCGCCTATTCGGCGAACAGCTCCAACAGCGGCTGGATGACCTCGGCGTGCCGTTCCGGGTCGGCGGAGGCGGCCGGCCGGTGTTCCCGCGCGCGGCGGGCCTCGGCGTCGGCCGCCAGCAGGCGCTGCCGCGCGCGGTCGAACTCGGTGGCGTCGATCTCGCCCTCCATCTGCGAGACGAGACCGGCCGCGGCCCGGCTGACCTCCCAGCCGCCGGTGAGGGCCAGGTCGACCAGCAGCCCCAGGATCGGGCGGCAGTCGTAGTCGCCGGTCCCGAGCGCGTAGAGCAGCGTGCCCCGGCTCCGGACCGTCCGCGGATCCGTCAGCAGCACCGTGACCACGTCCAGCAGCTCCGGCACCGCCATGTCGGACAGCTTCAGCGCCGCCGCGTTGCGGACCCCCGCGTCGTCACTGGTCCGCAACGACTCCAGCAGCCGAGGGACGGCCTCGTCGTCCTCCACCAGCCCATGCTCCACCCGGCGCCGTCACGGGCGCGGGCCGGTCGGCAGGATGTCGAGCACCACCGGCACCGGCCTGATGGTGGACGACGGCTGTCATCCCATCCTCCTAGGATGCTCTAGGCGCGGTGAGTGCGGTCGCCCGATGTGGAAGGCTCGTCGCCGTGGAGCGATTGATCGATGTGGGGGACGGGTCGGTCTGGGCCGACGACACCGGGGACGATCTGCCGCCGGTCGTGCTGCTGCACCCGGGGACCGGTGACTCGCGCGTCTGGGATCCGGTCCGGGAGCGGCTCGCCGGCCGGTACCGGGT
>KL571399.1:2967-8834 GCA_000715855.1 Actinoplanes liguriensis | reverse complement strand
CGGTACCGGGTGATCCGCTACGACGTGCGGGGCTTCGGCCGGTCCGCGCCGCCGGCCGGCCGGTTCTCCCCGCTGGACGACCTGCGCCGGGTGCTGGACCGCCTCGAGGTCGGGCCGGCCCTGTTCGCCGGGTGCAGCATGGGCGGCGGGGCCGCGCTCGACCTGGCGCTCGCCGAGCCGGCCCGGGTCCGCGGCATGGCGCTGGCCTGTCCCGGGATCTCGGGTGGGCCGGTGCCGCACGACCCGTCGGAGGAGCCGGACAGCTCCGACCCGGAGGTCTTCCTGGAGCAGGGTGTCGCCCGCTGGGCCCGGGCCGGGCGTGATCCGCTGGTCGTCGAGCAGTTGCGCTCGTCCGTCCGGTTCTGGCTCGGCTGGGGCCACACCCTCGACTTCGGTGGTGACGCGTGGTCGCGCCTGGAGGCGGTCGCCACCCCGTCGGTGCTGCTGCTGGGCGATCTCGAACGGCCGTCCTTCGTCCCGTCCTGCCTGGAGGCGGCGCGCCGGATCCCGGGTTGCCGGCTCGTCCGCGTCCCCGGCGCCGACCATTTCCTGCCGCTGCGCGCGCCGGAGACGGTCGTCGAAGCCTTGGACTCGCTGGCCGAGCAGGAGGGGCCGGGATCCGGCGGACCGGCGGTCCCGAGCGCTCCCGCCTCGTGATCATGTCCGCGGGCCGCTCCGGCGGGTAAAGCGGATCCGGTTCGCCGGCCGCGGGAAAATATTGACGGAGATTGTTGCTGGGAGCGCTCCCATGTAACGATGTCGTGAACTGCCTTCCGTCCTCGAAGGAGCGCTCCCTCATGCATCTCCGTAAATGGCTGGCCGGCGCCACGGCGCTGGCCGCCTCGGTGGCCACGGTCGCCGTCCTCAGCAGCACCCAACCCGCGAACGCCGCCACCGGCGGGACCGGGACCGGCTACCTGCACACCAGCGGCAACAAGATCATCGACAGCACGGGCGCCACCGTCCGGCTGACCGGGATCAACTGGTTCGGCATGGAGACCGACAACAAGACGTTCCACGGGCTGTGGTCCAGCAACCCGTGGAAGAGCCAGCTCGACACGATGGCGTCGCTCGGCTACAACACGCTGCGGGTGCCGTTCTCCGACGACGCGCTCAAGGCCGGCGCGGTCGCCACCGGCATCAACGACTACGTCAACCCGGACCTGGTCGGGCTGTCGCCGCTGCAGATCCTGGACAAGGTCATCGCCTACGCGGGCACCAAGGGGATGCGGATCATCCTCGACCGGCACCGGCCGACCGCCGCGGGTCAGACGGCCCTCTGGTACACCTCCGCCGTACCGGAGAGCACCTGGATCTCGGATTGGAAGGCGCTCGCGCAGCGCTATGCCGGCAACACCACGGTCATCGGCGCCGACCTGCACAACGAGCCGCACGCCGAGGGCACCAACCCGGCCGCGACCGGGGCGTGCTGGGGCTGCGGGGACACCACCCGCGACTGGCGGCTGGCGGCCGAGCGCGCCGGTAACGCGATCCTCGCCGTACAACCGAATTGGTTGATCTTCGTCGAGGGTGTCAGCTGCCCGAGCGGTGGCCTGTCCAACGTCTGGGACGGGGACACCAGCAACGACGAGGACTGCGGCTGGTGGGGCGGAAACCTGTCAAAGGCAGGAGACTTCCCGGTACGTCTGAACGTGGCGAACCGCGTGGTCTACTCGCCCCACGAGTACGCGACGTCGGTCTACCACCAGGCGTGGTTCGACGACCCCTCGTACCCGGCGAACATGCCGGCGATCTGGGACCACTACTGGGGTTACCTGTACAAGCAGAACATCGCCCCGATCATGATGGGCGAGTTCGGCACCACGCTCGCCAGCGACATCGACAAGGTCTGGCTGCAGAACCTGATGGCGTACACCGGCACCGGCGTGAACGGGATGTCGTTCACGTACTGGTCGTGGAACCCGAACTCGGGTGACACCGGCGGCATCGCCAACGACGACTGGACCACGGTCAACCAGGCGAAGCAGGCGATCCTGCAGCCGTACCTGATCGCCCCGGTGGCCGGTGGCGGCACCACCAGCCCGTCACCGTCCACCTCGGTCAGCACCCCGGCGACGACCGGCGCCTGCACGGCCACCTACACCCAGGACAACACGTGGCAGGGCGGCTTCCAGGGCCAGCTCAAGGTCACCAACAGCGGCAGCGCGGCGGTCAACCCGTGGCAGATCACCTGGACCTGGCCGTCCGGCGTGACCCTGGCCAGCGCCTGGAACGCGACCGTCACCCAGTCCGGCACGACGGTCACCGCGGCGGCGCCGAGCTACTCACCGTCGCTCGCGGCGGGCGCCTCGATCACGGTCGGATTCACCGCCAACGGTACGGCCGCGGCACCGGCCACCGTGAAACTGGCGGGAGCGGCGTGCTCATGAGACGCCTTCCGGTCCTCGCGATCGTGACCGTGGCCGGGGCGGCGGTGAGCGTCGCCGTCCTGAACCCGGCGCACGCCGCGGCCGCCACCTGCGACGTCACGTGGACGGCGAACAGCTGGAACACCGGTTTCACCGCCGACGTCAAGGTCACCAATCTGGGTACGGCCGTGAGCTCCTGGACCCTGGGCTGGACGTTCTCCGGGAATCAGCAGGTGACGTCGGCCTGGAGTGCGACGGTGACACAGTCAGGGGCGGCGGCCACGGCCACGAACGTCGGGTGGAACGGCGCTCTGGCGACCGGGGCCTCAGCGAGCTTCGGTTTCCAGGGCACCTATTCGGGGGTCAACACCGCGCCGACGGCATTTACCTTCAACGGCGTGTCCTGTGGCGGCGACGTCACCCCGTCGCCGTCGCCGTCGTCCCCGTCCCCGTCGTCCCCGTCGCCGTCGCCGTCGCCGTCGGAAAGTTCCTCACCGCCCACCACTGCCGGGGGTGACGGCTTCGAGTCGCAGACCGGCACCGTCCCCACCGGCGCGTGGACGGTGACCAGCCCGGACTGCTCGGGCACCGGCACCGCCGCGATCGACAGGACGGTCGCGCACAGCGGCACCACGTCGCTGCGGATCAACGGCGCGGCCGGCTACTGCAACCACGTCTTCGCCCGCAACACCGCGCTGCTCGGCGGTGTGTCGTCGACGTGGTACGTCCGCTACTGGGTCCGGCACACCACCGCCCTGCCCGCCGCGCACGTCACCGCGGTCGCCATGGCCGACGCCAACGACGGCGGCAAGGACCTGCGGTTCGGCGGCCAGAACGGCGCCCTGCAGTTCAACCGCGCCTCCGACGACGCCACGCTCCCCGAGCAGAGCCCGGCGGGGGTGGCCCTGTCCCGGCCGCTCCCGGTCGACACCTGGAACTGCGTCGAGTTCAAGGTCGACGGCACCAACGGCACGATCGAGACCTGGCTGAACGGCACGTCGGTGCCGGGCCTGCTGGAGGACGGCGTCGCGACCCACGACATCGACAGCCAGTGGCTCAACCGCACGTGGCGCCCGGCCCTGACCGACCTGCGCCTGGGCTGGGAGAGCTACGGCGACGGCGCCGACACCCTCTGGTACGACGACGTGGCGGTGATGTGTATAAGAGATCATGACAGCCCGGGGACAGCCGTTGTCAGGACGGTGCCAGGGCCGTGCCAGGGGACCCGACCAGGGTTCCTCCCATGAACACTCCCGTGACGATCATCGGGGCCGGGCTCGCCGGTCTCACCCTGGCCCGCGTCCTGCACGTGCACGGCATCCCGGCCGTCGTCCACGAGGCCGAGCCGTCGCCGACGGCCCGTGCGCAGGGCGGCATGCTCGACATCCACGACTACAACGGACAGCACGCCGTCGCCGCGGCCGGGCTGATGGACGAGTTCCGCGCGCTGGCCCTCGAAGGCCGGCAGGCGTTCCGGATCGTCGGCCCGGACGGCACGCCCCTGTTCGACAAGGGCGACGACGGCACCGGCGGGCGGCCCGAGGTGCAGCGCGGCGAGCTGCGGCAGATGCTGCTGGACGCGCTGCCGCCGGGTACCGTCCGCTGGGGCCGCAAGGTCACCGGCGTGCGTGCGCTGGGCGCCGGCCGCCACGAGGTGAGCTTCGCCGACGGCGGCACCGAGGTGACGGATCTGCTGGTCGGCGCGGACGGCGCCTGGTCCCGGGTGCGCCCGCTGCTCTCCGCGGCCGAGCCGGAGTACGCCGGGGAGTCGTTCGTGGAGACGTACCTGTACGACTGTCTCTTATACACGATCGTCGGCGGCGGCACGATGGCGGCGGCCGAGGGGGACCGGGCGATCAACGCGCACCGGGAGCGCGGGTCGACCCTGCACACGTACGTGATCCTGCGCCGGCCGCTGGACTGGTTCGCGGCCATCGACTTCTCCGACTTCGACGAGGTGACGGCCCGGATCGCCGCCGAGTTCGACGGCTGGTCGCCGGCGCTGACCGCGCTGATCACCGACAGCGACACCCAGCCGGTGCTGCGCCCGATCTTCGCCCTGCCGGCCGGGCACCACTGGGAGCGGACGCCCGGGGTGACCCTGATCGGCGACGCCGCGCACCTGGCCGCCCCGGACGGCGAGGGTGCGAACAACGCGATGCTCGACGGCGCGGAGCTCGGCACGGCGCTGGCCGCGCACCCCGGCGACGTGGCGGCCGCGCTGACGGAGTTCGAGCGGGCGATGTTCGAGCGGGCCGCCAAGCCGGCCGACGGCGCCGAGTTCATGGAGCAGATGTTCGGCCCGGACGGGCCGCCGGAGCACCTGCTGGAGCTGTTCGCCCAGTAGGACGACGAGGGGCCGGGCACGCCCGGCCCCTCGAACGTCTGTCAGACGGCGGTGCAGCTCACGGCCGGGACCGAGTTGGTGCCGGTCCACGAGCCGAGGAACCCGAACGACGTGCTCGCTCCGGCGCCGAGGCTGCCGTTGTAGCCGGCGTTCTTCGCGGTCACCTTCGCGCCGCTGCTGGTCACTGTCGCGTTCCAGGCGTTGGCGACGGTCTGGCCGTTGGCGTACGTCCAGGTGACGGTCCAGCCGCTGATCGCCGAGCTGCCGGCGGTCACCTTGACCTCACCCTGGAAGCCGCCGGACCACGAGCCGGTCACCGCGTACGCCGCCGAGCACGCCTTGCCGGTGGAGGGCGAGGACGAGCCGGCCGACGGCGATGCGGAGGACGGCGCCGGGCTCGACGGTGACGGGCTCGACGGGGACGTGCTCGTACCGAAGATGGTGGCCTGTCTGGCGGTCGCGGTGATGCCGTTCGCGCCGTCGAAGAGCCGGTGGTACCAGGTGGTCTTCTGGTTCACGTCGAAGTTGAGCACCAGGTCCAGGATCGGGTCGGTGTTGCCCGACCAGGACCAGCCGATGTAGCCGATGTCCCGCTTGACCGCCTCGGCGAGCACGGTCTGGTCGTCGACCTGGCTGGAGTCGAACTGCCAGCCGAACTCGCCGATGATCAGCGGCCAGCCCTTGGCCTTGAAGGCGTCCAGGTACGAGGTGATCGTCGACGCCGCCGCGTAGACCGAGTACATGTGGATCGACAGCACGGTGTTGTGCAGCGTGTCCGCGTCCAGCACGGCCTGCCCGTTGGCGAGCATCACCTGCTGCCAGTCCTGACCCCAGTTCGGCGCGTCGATGGTGAGCAGGTGCTGGAAGCCGTTGTCGCGCATCTTCTTGACCGCGGCGACCGTGGCGGCGGTCCACTGGGCCGGGTCGGTGTTGCCGATCGGCTCGTTCCCGATGTTGATCGAGATGTAGTCCTCCTGGCCGACCAGGACGCTCTTCAGGCTGATCCAGTAGTTGACCGCCTGGTCCAGGCTGTACGCCGCGGTGTCCTCGCCGTACCCGGTGGTGTCGTGGTCCTCGAGGATGCAGATCAGCTTGTTGGCCTTGCAGAGCGAGATCACGTTCGCGACGTCGCTCGCGCTGTTCGCCGTCCA
>KL571399.1:1357-2707 GCA_000715855.1 Actinoplanes liguriensis | reverse complement strand
GGCCGCCGCTGAGCACCACCCGGACGGTGTTCGCGCCGGCCGCCTTGATGTTCGCGAACGAGCTGGTCTGGCTGGTGTACCAGGTGTGCGCGTGGTTGACGCCGCGCATGACGAACTTGGCGCCGTTGGCTTCGTAGATGTCGGTGCCGGAGACGTGCAGTCCGGTGGCCGCGTACGCCGGATTACCGAGCGCGAGCACGGCTCCGGTCGCGGCGAGCAGGGCGGCACAGATCGCGACGAGGACTCTTCGCATGGTCTGGCTCCCCTTTCTGGGGATTGATGGGGGTCATTCGGGAGCGCTCCCACAAGAGTCCAGATGTTTCTTCATTTGGTCAAGATAGTCACGGCGGTGTTTCTCAGGCGTTGTCGATCGCGGTCTGCAGCTCCTTGATGAACGCGGTCGCGGCGTCCTGCGGGGACTGCCGCCCGAACAGCACCTCCTCGGTGCGCCGCCGCATCATCGCCTCCACGTCGCTCGCGCCGTTCGGCGTCACGCGCGGGGACTCGCCGACCGTGACCGTGTCCAGGAAGTCGGCGGCCGCCTTGTCGTACGCGCTGAGCTTGCCCGCGATCCCGGAACGGATCCTCGTGTTCGCCGGCACCCCGCGCTCGGTCAGCAGGATGTCGCCCGCCGACTGATCGTTGACCAGGAAGTTGACGAACAGCGCAGCCTCGGCGGGGTGCTTCGAACGCGACGACACCGACCAGAACATCGACGGCTTGTAGTAGGCGCCGGGGCTCTTCGCCGTCGACTCCCCGGGCAGGCGCAACAGCTTGAGGCTCTGCCCGCTGGCCGTGGCCAGGGAGGTGAGCTGGGTGTTCCACCACGTGGCGAACACGGATTTGTTCGTCGCCGTCCCGGACTGGTCCAGCGCGGCGTTGGCGCGCTCCACGGTCACCGACGCGGCCGGGGCGACGCCCGACTTGGCCAGGTCGGCGAGGTACTGCCAGAAGCCGGCCAGCACCTCCGGCGGCACCGCCACCTTGCCGTCCGGGGAGTAGATCGCGGCGCCCTGCTGACGGGCCCAGATGTTCGGCGCGCCCATGTCGAAGCCCCACGACTGCACCCCGGACACCGCGCCGCCGGACGCCTTCGACACCGCCGCGCCGAGCGTCTTCAGATCGTCCCAGGTCCAGGTCGCGTCGTCGGGCAGCGCCACCTTGTACTTCGCGAGCAGGTCGGTGTTCACGATGATCGCGTACGTGTTCAGGCCCACCGGCAGCGCGTACTGCTTGTCGTCGAGCACCCCGGTGGCCAGGGCCTTCGCGTCGAAGTCGCCGGTGGTCAGGTGCTTGCTCGCGGTCTTCAGGTCGAGCAGCGCGCCGCGCTGGGCGTAGGAGGCGAGGTAG
>KL571399.1:489-1112 GCA_000715855.1 Actinoplanes liguriensis | reverse complement strand
GCGAGGTAGAGCTCGTCCATCTGGATGATGTCCGGGGCGTCGTTGGCCGCGACCGTGGTCGCGAGCGCGTCCCAGTACCCGTTCCAGTCCTTGAACTCACCCTTGATCGTGATGTTCGGGTGGGCCTTGGTGAACAGGTCGATGACCTGCTGGGTGCGCTTGTGGCGGGCGTCCGAGCCCCACCAGGTGAACCGCAGGGTGACGGGCTGGTCGGAGATGTCCCCGCCCGCGTCGCCGCCGCCACCGCCACCGCAGGCGGTGAGGACGGCTCCGGCGCCGAGCCCGAGGGAGAGGGTCAACAGGTCGCGACGGCTCCAGGTCTGCATGGCGAAACGCGTCCTTCCGATCGGCTCTGATCAATGGCGGAATGCGTTTTCCGGCGAGTCTAGGACCAGAGCCGCCGATCACGCGAGACCCGCCGAGCCGTCAGGCGCCGGTGATCCGGTAGCCGTCGCCGGACCGGATCGCCGCCAGCATCGCCGGGGTCGGCCCCCGCCCGGTGAACCGCTCGACCGCCACCAGGCCCTTCTCCGCCCGCAACCCGGGCGACCCGAAGTCCAGCCCGGACAGCGCCGCCACCACCCGCGGATCGGCGTCGACCTCCTCCCTGTCTCTTATACACA
>KL571399.1:0-291 GCA_000715855.1 Actinoplanes liguriensis | reverse complement strand
GTACATGCTGGCCGCCCGCCCCGGCAGGGACACCGCCTTCAGCACCGCCGCGTGCGAGCCCTGATAGCCGTTGAACTCGACGGCCACGACCGCGTCCCCGGCGTCGTGCACGGCGACCCACGGATCCGGCCACGGCGAGTCCTCGATCACCTCGACCGGTTCCGGCCGGTCCGGGTCCGCGCCGAAGGCGCGCAGCACCTCCGCGGTGGTCGAGGCGGTCACGACGGTCACGGTCGCGGCCATTCCCATCCCGGTACGGCGGATCCAGCGGTACGCGTGCTCGGGCCGCAC
>KL571398.1:3464-9360 GCA_000715855.1 Actinoplanes liguriensis | reverse complement strand
GGGGGCGGGGGCGGGGCCCGAAGGGCCGCAGACCATGACCGGCGGACTCCTGGTGGCGGGCACCACGTCGGACGCCGGAAAGAGCATCCTCACCGCCGGCATCTGCCGCTGGCTGCACCGCGAGGGCGTCCGGGTAGCCCCGTTCAAAGCCCAGAACATGTCCAACAACTCGGTGGTGGTGCTCGCCCCCGACGGCCGCGGCGGCGAGATCGGCCGGGCCCAGGCGATGCAGGCCGAAGCCTGTGGCCTCGCTCCCGACCTGCGGTTCAACCCGGTGTTGCTGAAGCCGGGCAGTGATCGTTCGAGCCAGGTCGTCCTGCTCCTGTCTCTTATACTCGCCTGGGACACGCTTGCCGACCTGCGCGGCGACTACGACGCGGTGATCTGTGAGGGCGCCGGCAGCCCGGCCGAGATCAATCTGCGGGACGGTGATTTCGTCAACATGGGTCTGGCCCGGCGGTTCGGCCTGCCGGCCATCGTGGTCGGGGACATCGATCGCGGCGGGGTCTTCGCGGCGTTCTTCGGCACGCTGGCCCTGCTCTCCGCGGAGGATCAGGCGCTGGTCGCCGGTTTCGTCACCAACAAGTTCCGCGGCGATCTGAGCATTCTGCAACCGGGCAACGACATGATCACCGCGATCACCGGGCGTCCGGTGCTCGGTGTGCTGCCGTTCCACCGGGATGTCTGGCTGGATGCCGAGGACTCGCTGGCCTATGGGACGACTCTGGGCCGCCCGGGTCCGCCGCGGGGCCGCGAGTGGCTGCGGGTCGCGGTGGTCCGCCTGCCCCGGATCTCGAACGCGACCGACGCCGAGGCGCTGGCCGCCGAGCCGGGTGTCCGGGTGCATCTGACCGTCGAGCCTGGTGACGTGGCCGACGCCGACCTGGTGATGCTGCCCGGTTCGAAGGCCACTGTCAGCGATCTGGCCTGGCTGCGCGAGACCGGGCTGGCGGACGCGGTCCACGCGCACGCCGCCGCGGGGAAGCCGCTGGTCGGTGTGTGCGGCGGGGTCCAGATGCTGGCCGGGGGTGTATAAGAGACAGATGCTGGCCGGGTCGATCGACGACGAGGTGGAGAGCGGTCGCGGCGTCGTGCCGGGCCTGGGTCTGCTGCCGGTCGGCATCAGGTTCGCCGCGCGTAAGACCCTTGCCCGCAGCGAGGGCTCCGGTTTGGGCGCGCCGGTGCACGGCTACGAGATCCATCACGGGTACGTCGCCTCGGGCGCCCCGGAGGCGTTGCTGCGCTACGCCGACGGGCGGCCGGAGGGCGCCGTGGCCGGCAACGTCTACGGCACGCACTGGCACGGGGCGTTCGAGTCTGATGAGTTCCGTCGCCGTTTCCTGACGGTGGCCGCCGCGCAGGCCGGGCGGCACGGGTTCACGGTCGCGCCGGACACGCGGTACGCCACGATCCGCGAGCGCGCCCTCGACGTGCTGGGCGATCTGGTGGCGGAGCACCTGGACACCGGCGCGCTCCGGCGGCTCGTGGAAAACGGCCCCCCACCAGGTATGCCCTTTGTTCCGCCGGGCGCCCCGTAGGGGTCTGACCCTGACGACAGCGTTGCGTCCCGGGCGTACGTTGGGTCCGGCGCTCCTGCCGCCGTACGCAAAAAAGCCGGAAAGGACGGGGTGATCCGATGACCACCGACGACGAGAACCGCCCGGTACGCCGCCGTGTGACGTTGACCGGGATCAGCTCGCGGGCCTGGGAGCACCCGGCCGATCGGGGCGCGCTCTCCGCCCTGCGTGAGCTGCGTGGTTTCGACGACGTGGTGAAGACGTTCTTCGGGATGTGGAACGAGCGGGGTTTCCGGCTGAGCTATCTGGCCGGCTCGATCCGCGTCGACCACCGGCAGTACCCGCGGGTCTACCAGCGTTTCACCGAGGCGGCCAGCACTCTGGACATCGCCGACCTGCCCGAGCTCTACGTGACCCAGTCGCCGATCATCAACGGTTCGGCGATCGGTCTGGACAAGCCGTTCATCGTGATCACCACGGCCGCGGTGGAGAAGCTCGACGACGACGAGCTGCGGGCCGTGCTCGGGCACGAGCTGGGCCATGTGCGCAGCGGCCACGCCGTCTACAAGACGATCATGATGATCCTGACGAGCTGGGCGGCGAACATCAGCTGGATCCCGGTCGGCGCGATCGCGCTGCGGGCGATCATCGCCGGGATGCTGGAGTGGTGGCGCAAGGCGGAGCTCTCCGCCGACCGTGCCGGGCTGCTCGCGGGTCAGGATCCGGCGGCCTCGCTGCGGCTGCTGATGAAGCTGGCCGGTGGCGGCGACCTGTCGCAGATCGACACCACCGCGTTCCTGGAGCAGGCCGCGGAGTATGAGGGTGGCGGCGACATCCGGGACAGCATTCACAAGCTCGGCATGACCGCGTGGAGCACTCACCCGTTCCCGGTGGCGCGCGCCTCCGAGCTGCGCAAGTGGGTCGACTCCGGGGCTTATGCGCAGATTCTCGGCGGCGACTACCCGCACCGTGACTCGGACGGCGAGTCGTCGTTCTCCGAGGACGCGAAGGCGGCCGCCAAGTCGTACAAGGAAGATTTCGCCAACTCGCAGGACCCGCTGGTCGGGCTGCTGCGCCGGGTCGGCGACGGTGCGACGGACATGGCCGGTGCGGCCGCGGGCCGGGCGATGAACTGGGCCAGCGACGCCCGTCGCCGCGCGCGGGGGGACAGCAACGGCGGCGACGCCGAAGCGAGCTGATTACGATCGGGCGATGAGCCTGACTGAATCCGAGCTGCGCGCCACCATCGCGCAGGGGATGCCCGGTGTCCGCGCCGACCTGGAACGGTTGGTGCGGATCCCGGGCATCGCTTTCGAGGGTTTCGACCATTCACACGTGGAGCGGTCCGCCGAGGCGGTCGCCGAGCTGCTGCGGGGCTGTGGCCTCGACACGCAGATCGTGCGGCACGGCGGCCAGCCCGCGGTGATCGGTCGTAAGCCCGCCCCGCCCGGCGCGCCGACGGTGCTGCTCTACGCGCACCACGACGTGCAGCCGACCGGCGACCCCGCGCTGTGGGACAGCGAGCCGTTCGAGCCGACCGAGCGGGACGGCCGGTTGTATGGCCGGGGCGCCGCCGACGACAAGGCCGGCGTGATGGCTCACGTCGCCGCGCTGCGTGCCTTCGGCGACCAGCTCCCGGTCGGGGTGGTCGTCTTCGTCGAGGGCGAGGAGGAATACGGGTCGGATTCCCTCGACGCGATCATCCAGGCCCACCTGGAGGAGCTGCGCTCCGACGTGATCGTGATCGCCGACTCGGCGAACTGGGAGATCGGCCGGCCCGCGCTGACCACCTCGCTGCGCGGCCTGGTGAACCTGTTCGTCGAGGTCCGGGTGCTGAAGAGCGCCGTGCACAGCGGCATGTTCGGCGGTGCTGTGCCGGATGCGCTGATGACCCTGTCCCGCCTGCTCACCTCGCTGCACGACGACGACGGCGAGGTCGCGGTCGGTGGCCTGGTCGGCCGGGAGGGCGCGAGCGTCGACTACCCGGAGGACCGGTTCCGCCACGAGGCCGGTGTGCTCGACGGCGTGTCGCTGGTCGGCCGCGGCACGATCACCGACCGGGTCTGGACCAAGCCGTCGATCTCGGTGCTCGGCATCGACGCGCCGCGCACGCTGGAGGCGGCCAACGCCTTGCAGGCGACGGCAAAGGCGAAAATTGGCGTACGGGTGGCGCCGGGCGACGACCCCACGTCGGTGTATGCCGCGGTCAAGTCTCACCTGGAGAAGAACGTCCCGTGGGGCGCGCACATCGAGGTGACCCTGGAGAGCGACGGCGACCCGTGCGTGATCGACGCGACCGGCCCCGGTTTCGAGGCCGCTCGTTCCGCGTTCCGCTCCGCGTGGGACGGGGAGGAGCCGGTCGACATGGGCATCGGCGGGTCGATTCCGTTCATCGCCACCTTCCAAGAGCTGTTCCCCGGTGCGACGATCCTGGTCACCGGTGTCGAAGACCCGCATTCCGCGGCACACGGGCCGAACGAGAGCCTGCACCTGGGCGAGTTCGAGCGGGTCTGCTTCGCCGAGGCGCTGCTGCTCAAGAACGTTGCGGAGACCCTGACGAAGTGAAGTAGGACGGAGTCGCTGATGACCGAGCTGTCGTGTGAGGTCCTCGTGGTGGGCGCCGGCCCGACCGGGCTGATGCTCGCCAACTGGCTGACCCGGCTCGGGGTGCAGGTGCTCGTGGTGGACGGCAAGGACGGTCCCACCCGCGAGTCCCGGGCGCTCGTGGTGCAGGCGCGCAGCCTGGAGATCTACGACCAGCTCGGCATCGGCGACGAGGTCCTCGACGCGGCCGCCCGGGCGGAGGGCCTGGCACCGGGGAGCGGCTCCCGGGTGTTCGGCCGGGTTCCGCTCGGGCCGCTGGGGCGGGGCGTCACGCCGTACCCCTTCTTGGAGGTTCTTGAACAGAGCCGCAACGAGGAGATCCTTTACGACAATCTGCGCAAGCTCGGCGGCGATGTGGTCTGGGAGACCCCGGTCACCGCGGTCGTGCAGGTGGAGGAGGGGATCGAGGCGAAGGTCGGCAACCATACGGTCCGGGCCCGCTTCTGCGTCGGTTGTGACGGGGCGAACTCGGCGGTCCGCAAGGCCCGCCGGATCGCCTTCGAGGGCAGCACCAACGCGCACCGGTTCTACGTGCTGGACGCGGTCGCGGCGGCCGGCCTGGTCACCGGCTCGGTCAACGTGCGCCCGTCGGGGCGGGAGTTCCTGCTGGCATTCCCGATGCCGGGCCGCGGCAACTGGCGGTTGATCGGCCTGGTGCGGGACGAGGACGGCGACGGCGCCCTCGACGAGGAGGATGTGCGCGACCGGCTCCGGGAGATGTTCGCGGTGACGTATGCGGAGGCCCGCTGGTTCGCGACGTATCGGGTGCACCACCGGGTCGCCGCGGCGTTCCGGGACGGGCCGTTCTTCCTGGCGGGTGATGCCGGTCATGTGCATTCGCCGGTCGGCGCGCAGGGCATGAACACCGGCTTGCAGGATGCGCACAATCTGGCGTTCAAGCTCGCCGACGTGCTGCAGGGCCGCCGCCGGGACTCCTGGCTGGACCGCTACGAGGCGGAGCGCCGGCCGGTCGCGAAGACGCTGGTCGCCACCACCGACCGGCTCTTCCAGGCGATCACGACGGACCGGCCGGTGGCCCGGGCGTTGCGGACCGCGCTGATCCCGGTGATCGCGCCGATCGCGACGCGGGTGCTGCCGCGCACGCGGGGCGGGTCACGGCTGTTCCAGTATGTGTCGCAGGTCCGCGTCCACTACCCGATCGGGCCGGACGCGCGGACCCCGGACGGCCGTCGTGATCCGGTGGTCGGCCGCCGCCTGCCCTGGGCCGGTGGAAACTTCGGGGTGCTGCGCACCGCCGATTGGCAGATCCACGGGTACGGGGGTGTGGAGGGCCCGGAAGCACCCGACCTGGGCCTGCCGGTGCACATCTTCCCGGCGGCCCCGGCGACGCCGCTCAAACCGGGTTTGTTCTATCTCGTCCGCCCGGACGGCTTCGTCGCGGCGCGCGCCGAGCCGGCCGACGCGGAGGTCAAGTTCCGACACGCGATGGCGGTGTGATCGGCGGTTGATCCTGTTAGGATTCGAACATGCGTTCGATAACTGCTGTTCCTGTGGGCGGTGGCGGATCCAGCAGCGTGGCCCGGGCGAAACCCGCCGGCCCGCGCGCCACCATGGATCGGCTTCGGACTCGCGATCGGCTCGAGTCGATCGCACGGCTGCGTGCCGCGGTCCGGGCCCTGGGGGACGTCGACGTCTCCGGGTGGGACGACACCACCCTCACCGAGCATCTCGACGAGCTGTCCCGGGCGCTGTGCGGGCTCGACGCCGAGCTGTCCCGGGTCGCCGAGTCGGTCCGCGCCCTGTCTCTTATACAC
>KL571398.1:2912-3184 GCA_000715855.1 Actinoplanes liguriensis | reverse complement strand
TCCTGCCGATCACCCAGGGCTGCGGCGTGGCCCGGCCGGCGCCTGACGGCGTCCGCGAAAAGGCCAGTGCGACCTTTCCGCGGACGCCGCCAGCCACCACTGTGACCTCGCCTCGCACTTGGGTGATCGGCAGGACAGGCCCTCGGCGCCATATCGGGTGTGAGGCGTTTTGCCGCGGAGCGAGGCGCAGCGATCCGGAACTGTCAGGATGGGGTTCGTGCGGTTCATCGACATTGCCGCCACGTCGGCCGCGGTCGCCGCGACCGGCGGGG
>KL571398.1:2009-2623 GCA_000715855.1 Actinoplanes liguriensis | reverse complement strand
CGGTGAGCTGAGGCAGCGGCAGACCGGCGTGGGCTATGCCGGGCTACGGACCCGTCCGGCGCCGGCCGCCGAGCCGACGCTGACCGTCGCCGGGGTCGACGCGGCGATCGCCGAGATCGCCACGGTGGCCGGGGCCGGGTCGCAGGCGCGGCGGCGGGAGCTGCTCGGCGCGCTGTTCGGGGCGGCGACCGCGGACGAGCAGCGGCTGCTGGTCGGGCTGTTCGGCGGGGAGTTGCGGCAGGGTGCGCAGGCCGGGCTGCTGGCCGAGGCGATCGCGGTGGCCGCGCAGGTGCCGGTCACCGCCGTACGCCGGGCGTTGCTGCTCTCCGGTGATCTGAAGCAGGTCGCCGTCGCGGCCCTGGCCGGTGGCTCGGCCGCGCTCGCGGAGATCCATCTGCGGGTCGGCACCCCGCTGACCCCGATGCTCGCGCAGAGCGCCCCCGACGTCGGCGCGGCGCTGCTCGCCACCGGGACACCCGCGGTCGTCGACACCAAACTCGACGGCATCCGGATCCAGGTGCACCGATCCGGCGACGACGTGGCCGTCTACACCCGCAGCCTGGACGAGATCACCGAGCGGCTGCCCGACGTGGTGGCCGCGGTCCGGGCGCTGC
>KL571398.1:1521-1788 GCA_000715855.1 Actinoplanes liguriensis | reverse complement strand
TGTATAAGAGACAGGCGCGAGGCGGTGCTCGACGGCGAGGCGATGGCGCTGGACGAGCGGGGCCGCCCGCGCCCGTTCCAGGAGACGTCGAGCCGGGCCGCCACGCGCGCCTCGGCCGGCGGCGGGGCCACCCTGGTGCCGTACTTTTTCGATCTGCTGCATCTCGACGGCACGGACCTGCTCGACGAGCCGGGGCACGTGCGGTGGGCGGCCCTCGCCGACGCGCTGCCGGCCGGGCTGATCGTCGGGCGGGAGACGGTGGAGAGC
>KL571398.1:0-1272 GCA_000715855.1 Actinoplanes liguriensis | reverse complement strand
GGGCTGATCGTCGGGCGGGAGACGGTGGAGAGCGAGGAGCAGGCCGCCGCCGTGTTCGCCGCCGCCCTCGCCGCCGGGCAGGAGGGCGTGGTGATCAAGGCCCCCGATGCGCCGTACGACGTGGGCCGCCGCGGCTCGGCCTGGGTCAAGGTGAAACCCCGGCACACGCTCGACCTGGTCGTTCTCGCCGTCGAGTGGGGGCACGGGCGGCGCAAGGGCTGGCTGTCGAACCTGCACCTGGGCGCCCGCGATCCGGAGTCCGGCGAGTTCGTGATGCTCGGCAAGACGTTCAAGGGGCTCACCGACGAGCTGCTGCGCTGGCAGACCGAGCGGTTCAAGGAGCTGGCCGTGGAGGACACCGGCTGGGTGGTGCGGGTGCGCCCGGTGCAGGTGGTGGAGATCGCATTCGACGGGGTGCAGACGTCGCCGCGCTATGCGGGTGGGGTGGCGCTGCGGTTCGCCCGGGTGTTGCGATACCGCGAGGACAAGACCGCGGCGGAGGCGGACACCATCGACGCGGTCCGGGCGATCGGCGGCACGCTATAGAGCGGCCAGACTGCGTACGTAATTGACCTGCTGATTGATGGTGACCACGTCGTCCTCGTCGTGCACCGGGATGCGGGCCACATATTGCTGAGGTCCGCTGGTCAGCGTGACGGTGACCGTGCCCTGCGGCGCCGACTCCTTGATCAGCAGGAGCAGCAGGCTGAACCCGGCCGTGCAGATCGCCAGGCCGAACCCGGCGATCTTGGCCCAGAGCGGGGTGCGGCGCTGGGTCACCCAGAACTCGTTGACCTGCCAGCGGGAGCCGGTGAGCGGGAAGTCGCCGACCGGGGTGCGGATCGCGGCCGACGTGATCTCGATCTCGGCGATCCGGACGATGACCGGCCCGGACACCGCCGGCGGGGGATCGGCCGGGATCTGCGGCGGGAACGGGGAGATGCCGGGCGGTGGCGGGGTGGGGCCGCCCGGAGCCGGCGCGGGGGTGCCCCAGGGGTCGTCCGGCGGGAAGGTCATGCCCCGGACATTAATCGGCGCCGTTCTGCGCGGCGAGACGCCGGTCCGCTTCCTCGACCCGATCCACCGATTTCGCCGCCTTCTTCGCGGCGCGGGCGGCAGCGCGCTGATCCGCTTCCTCCACGCGGTCGCGTGGCCGGGCGGCGGCGCGCTGATCCGCTTCCTCGACACGGTCGAGTGGCCGGGCGGCGGCGCGGGCGGCGGCTCGCTGGTCGGCTTCCTCCACGCGATCGCGCGGGCGGGCGGGGGTGCGGG
>KL571397.1:30862-31362 GCA_000715855.1 Actinoplanes liguriensis | reverse complement strand
GATACCAGTCGCCGGCCACGACGTCCTCGTCGGCGAGGGCCAGCCCGGCCTCGGTGAGCGCCGCGCGGAAGCCCTCCAGGCGTTCCACCGCCGGGTAGGTGGGCAGCGGGCCGGTGATGGTGGCGATCCGCCGGTGGCCGCGTTCGATCAGGTGCTGGGCGGCGAGGCGGCCGCCGCCGGCGTTGTCGGACGTGATGTAGGTGCAGGTCGGCCCGGTGAAGCGCAGATCGAGGGCGACGCACGGCACCCCGGCGTCGGCGAGGGCGAGCACGGCCGGGTCCCGGCTGCCGTTGTCGATGATCACCACGCCGTCGACGTTGTGCCGCTGGACGGCGCGCCGGAAGCGGGCCGGCCCGGGGCTCTGGTCGGGCGCGAGCATGAGCAGGTGCAGCCCGTGCGCGCTCAACGCGCTCTTCAGCGCGACGAGAATGTCCTGCAGGAACGGATGCCGCCAGCCGGGCCGGCGGTGGTCGGTGTCCCAGACCTGTCTCTTATACACA
>KL571397.1:28182-30559 GCA_000715855.1 Actinoplanes liguriensis | reverse complement strand
ATGTGTATAAGAGACAGGACCACCTCCGGTGAGTTGAAGACCCGGGAGACGGTGGCGACGGAAACGCCGCACCGACGTGCCACTTCTCTGATGCTGGACACCCTGAACGCCCCTATGTAACCGGTTTCAAGACCGTAACAGCGTCGTGTCGCGGCGGTCAACACCCGAGGATCTCGTTACCGGCTCGTGACTTGACAGAGCACGCATCGATGTAGGCAAACTCTTGGCTCAAGGCCGCGCTCCACCGCTTCCGGCCGTCCCGCACCCCCGCTCCATCCACGATCTTCATCGTTCCACGTCGTGTAACCGGTTTCATGAAACCGGTTACACCCGGTGAAAGGGAGAGTTCGGCATGTCCTTGTCCCGAACAGCGCGCGTCCTCGCCGCGGCCACGGCCGCGGCGGTGATGCTGACCGCCTGCGGGTCCGGCGGGGTATAAGAGACAGGGCGGGGACGCCGGCAGCGACGGCGGCGAGATCACCCTCAACGTCAACCTGTTCGGCAACTTCGGCTACCAGGAGCTCTACAAGGAGTACTCCCAGGCCCACCCGAACATCAAGATCGCCGAGCACACGGCCGCCTACAACGACCACCATCGCGACCTCGCCACGCACCTGGCGACCGGGACCGGCGCCGGCGACATCGAGGGCGTGGACACCGGCTTCATCGCCCAGATGCGCGAGGTCGGCAAGCAGTTCACCGACCTGGGCACGGACCGCGCCGCGCAGTACCTGCCCTGGAAATGGCAGGCGTCGATGACCAAGGACGGCAAGCAGATCGGGTACGGCACCGACGTCGGCGGCCTCGCGATCTGCTACCGGCGTGACCTGTTCGAGAAGGCCGGGCTGCCCGCCGACCGCGACGCCGTCTCCGCACTGTGGGCGTCCGGCTGGGACAAGTACATCGAGGCCGGCAAGAAGTACACCGCGAAGGCGCCGAAGGGCACCGCGTTCTTCGACGGCGGCGGCGCGCTCTACAACGCCGTGATCGGCCAGGCCCCGCAGGGCTTCTACGCCGAGGACAACACCATCGTCGTCGGCACCAACCCCGAGGTCCGCAAGGCCTGGGACCTGGTCGCGGCGGCGATCCAGGCGAACCTGTCGGCCAAGCTGATCGAGAGCTCGCCGGAGTGGAACAACGGCTTCGCCAAGGGACAGTTCGCCACGATCGCCTGTCCCGCCTGGATGATGACCAAGATCAAGGACCAGGCCAAGGCGTACGCCGGCAAGTGGGACGTGGCATCGGTGCCCGGCGGTGGTGGCAACTGGGGCGGGTCGTACCTGACCGTGCCCAAGCAGGGCAAGCACGTCGAGGAGGCCAAGCAGCTCGCCGCGTGGCTGACCGCCCCGGAGCAGCAGGCCCGGATCTTCACCTCGAAGGGTCTGCTGCCCTCGATCCCGGCGCTCTACGACAAGCCGGAGATCGCCCAGTTCAAGGATCCGTTCTTCAACAACGCGCCGGTCGGCACGATCTTCACCACCGCCGCGAAGAAGCTCAAGCCGCAGTATCAGGGCCCCCGCACCGGTGACATCCAGACCACCATCCGCGACGGCCTGGTCCGCGTCGAGCAGGGCAAGCAGACCTCCGAGCAGTCCTGGGAGCAGACGGTCAGCGACGTCGATCGCCTCAAGAAATAAGCCAACCTCGCACGGCCGGCGGTCCTTGGGGGGACCGCCGGCCACTCCCAGTGACGAAGGACCACCGATGGCCATCCCAGCACTGACCCGGCTCGACGCGAAGGGCTCGCCCTATCTCTACGTCACGCCGTTCTTCCTGCTCTTCGCCGCGTTCGGGCTGTTCCCGCTGCTCTACACCGGGTACGTCTCGTTCAACGACTGGAACCTGCTGGACGCCGGCGAGCACACGTGGGTGGGGCTGGCGAACTACCGCGAGCTGCTGCACGACCCGTACTTCTGGAACGCGCTGGGCAACACGCTGAGCATCTGGGTGCTGTCCACGGTGCCGCAGCTGCTGGCCGCGCTCTGGATCGCGCACCTGCTCAACCACCGGCTGCGGGCCCGCACCAGCCTGCGGATGGGCGTGCTGCTGCCGAACATCACCTCGATCGTCGCGGTGACCATCGTGTTCACCCAGATGTTCGGCCGTGACTTCGGCATGATCAACTGGGTGCTCGGGCTGATCGGCGTCGGCCCGGTCGACTGGCAGGCGAACACCTGGAGCTCGCACCTGGCCATCTCGGTCATCGTGGCCTGGCGGTGGACCGGCTACAACGCGCTGATCTACCTCGCCTCGATGCAGGCGATCCCGCACGACCTGTACGAGGCGGCCGAGCTCGACGGCGCCTCCTCCGGCCAGCAGTTCTGGCGGATCACCGTGCCCCAGCTGCGCCCGACGATCATCTTCACCGCGGTCATCT
>KL571397.1:26404-27930 GCA_000715855.1 Actinoplanes liguriensis | reverse complement strand
CTGCAGATCATGGCCGAGCCGCTGCTGTTCGCCGGCTCGTCGACGCCGACCGGGGGCTCCGACCGGCAGTTCCAGACCGCCGCCCTGTTCATGTACGAGCAGGGCTTCCGGGAGTTCCGGTTCGGTTACGCCTCGGCGATCGCGTGGACGCTCTGCCTGGTCATCGCGGTCTTCGCGATCGGCAACTACCTACTGACCCGGCGCATCGCCAACGACGAGGAGTAGGCCGCCGTGACCGTTCTTGCCAACCCCAAACCCTCTTCGCGTACGGACCTCCCGGGCCCGTCCCGTGCGCCCCGCCGCCGTGGATTCGGCTACCCGCGGCGCGCGTCGGTCTGGACCTACGGCGCCCTGCTCGCGGTCGTCGCCGGCTCGGTCTTCCCGCTCTACTGGTCCTTCGTCGTGTCGTCGCAGACCAGCGAGGCCGTGGCGCAGGTACCCCCGGTCCTGATCCCCGGCGGACACCTGTTCGACAACATCGCCCGGGTCTTCGACACCACCGACTTCGGCCGGGCGCTGCTGAACTCGCTGCTGGTCAGCTCGTCGGTGACGGTCTCCGTGGTGTTCTTCTCGACGCTCGCCGGGTTCGCCTTCGCCAAGCTGCGCTTCCGCGGCCGCAAGGTGCTGCTGGCGCTCGCGATCGCCACCTCGGTCGTGCCGCAGCAGCTCGGCATCATCCCGCTCTACCTGCTGATGGCCAAGCTCGGCTGGACCGACCAGCTCGCCGCCGTGATCGTCCCGGGCCTGGTCACCGCGTTCGGCGTCTTCTTCATGACCCAGTACCTGGGCCGCGCGGTCCCCGACGAGCTGCTCGAGGCCGGCCGCATCGACGGCTGCTCCACATTCGGCCTGTACTGGCACGTCGTGCTGCCGGCTGCCCGTCCCGCGGCCGCGGTGCTGGGCCTGTTCACGTTCATGCAGGCGTGGAACGATTTCTTCTGGCCGTTGGTCGTCCTGCAGAACAACGCCACCGTCCAGGTCGCCCTCTCGTCCCTGGCCAGCGGCTACACCACCGACTACACGCTCACCCTGACCGGAACACTGCTGTCGACGCTCCCGATCCTGGTGATCTTCATGGTCCTCGGCCGGCAGATCGTCGGCGGCATCATGCAAGGAGCGATCAAAGGTTGACAACGTCAGACGAACTGGCTGGGCTCTTCCAACTGCCGGCGATGCCGGACGGCTTCATCTGGGGGGCGGCCACCGCCGCGTACCAGATCGAGGGCGGTGTCGCCGAGGACGGCCGCGGCGAGTCGATCTGGGACACGTTCTGCCGCCGCCCCGGCGTCATCACAGGCGGCTCGTCCGGCGCGGTGGCCTGCGACAGCTACCACCGCTGGCGGGACGACGTGCGGCTGCTCGACGAGCTGGGGGTGGACGCCTACCGGTTCTCGATCGCCTGGCCACGGGTCATGCCGGCCGGCCGCGACGCGGTGAACGGGCCGGGCCTGGACTACTACGACCGGCTCGTCGACGCGCTCTGCGAGCGGGGCATCCGCCCGTTCGTCACGCTCTACCACTGGGAC
>KL571397.1:23769-26195 GCA_000715855.1 Actinoplanes liguriensis | reverse complement strand
AGATGTGTATAAGAGACAGCTACGCGACGGTGGTCGCCGACCGGCTCGGTGACCGGGTACGGGACTGGATCACGCTCAACGAGCCGTACGTGTCGTCGATCGCCGGCTACGCCGAGGGCCGGCACGCGCCCGGCGCCCGGGAGGGACACGGCGCCCTCGCCGCCGCCCACCATCTGCTGATCGGGCACGGGCTCGCGGTCGCCGCCCTGCGCGCGGCCGCCCCCGAGGCACGGGTCGGGATCACGCTCAACCTGTCCCCGGCGGTGCCGGCCACCGGATCCGCGGCGGACGCGGCGGCCGCGAACCGGATGGACCTGCTGCTCAACCGGCAGTTCACCGACCCGGTGCTGGGCGGGGCCTACCCGGACGGGTTCGAGGACCTCTACGCCGGGGTCAGCGACCTGTCCTTCCGCCGCGACGGGGACCTGGAGCTGATCGGCGCGCCGCTGGACTTCCTCGGCGTCAACTACTACTACCGGATCCACGCCGCCGGCGTGCCGTACGAGCAGAGCGACCCGGCCCTGCGCACGGCCAGCGACATCGGGGTGCGGTCGGTGCCGCGCGACGGCGTGCCGCTGACCGACCTGGGCTGGCCGGTCGAACCGCAGGGCCTCTACGACACGCTGACCGGGCTCGCCGGGCGCTATCCGGGCCTGCCGCCGGTCTACGTCACCGAGAACGGCATCGCCGAGCTGCGCGACGACCCGGCCGACGACCCGGCGCGCATCCGGTTCGTCGCCGAGCACGTGGCGGCCGCGGCCCGGGCGGTCACCGACGCCGGGGTGGACCTGCGTGGCTATTTCTACTGGTCACTGATCGACAACTTCGAGTGGGCGCGCGGGTACGGCCCCCGCTTCGGGCTGGCGCACGTGGACTATCCGAGCGGGACGCGCACGCCCCGGGCGAGCTACCACTGGTTGCGGGAGCAGCTCTCCCGGCGTACGGGAAAGGTGGTCTTGAACGTGCCCGGGTCTTGACTGCTGGGACAAAGATCTCACCGTGCAACGTAATGCGGCCGAGGAGCGTCTGATACTGCATGGGGTTCACGCGCCTGCGGGCGTATCTGGTGTTCGGTGTCCTGATCGTGGCCGCGACCGTGGCCGTGGTGTTCGCGCTCGCGAAGGACACGCAGGGTGGCGCGGCGGCCGGCGGTTGCCCGGCCGGCGTGACGGCGGTCAATCTCACGCTGCCCAAGGAAGCGGATCAGGTCAAGCTGCGAGTGCTCAACGGCACCCGCACACCCGGCCTCGCCGACCAGGTCAGCTCCGAGTTCAAGGACCGCGGCTTCGTCATGCAGGCGACCAAGGACAGCAAGAAGAAGGTCACCGGCGTCGCCCTCATTCAGTACGGGCCGAAGGCCGTCGGCGCCGCCCAGTGGATCCGGGCGTATTTCCTGGGCGAGGCCACACCGGAATACACCCCCACCCGGACCACCGACGTCATCGATGTGGTGATCGGCGCCAAGTTCCAGTCCCTCGCGACGTTCACCGAGGTCAACCAGTCGATGGCGCAGATCGGCGTGCCCAGCGCCCCGCCCGGCACCTGCGCGGCGGCCTGACCGTTGTCGCCATCCGCCGATCGGGCGGGTCCGCCGCGTTTCGGATGATCATCGCTCCGGCGGCCGGTCGCGGATAGCTCGCCGCTCAGTCCATTCCTGCAGCGATTCTCTCAGCTTGTCCACAGCCAGTGTTAACTTTTCGCGCCAGGCGACATCTCGGTTCTCTGCCCCCTGGCGAGGTGTGACCGTCTCCGAGAAATGTCGTATCCGGCGGTCGATTCCGGCCGTCCCCGGAACAGTTGGACACCCTCGCCTCGACATTCCGATGCGGAACGTTAATGACGAGACAAGCACGTGTCCTATTGATACTCCTGATGGTTTCTGTCGGGCTGCTCTCACCCGGGCTCGCGTCGCCCGCGCTGGCCGCCGCCAAGCCGGTGATCACCAAGGTGAGTGCCACCTCGGGGCCGTTGCGGCAGACCACGCTGGTGCTGTACGGACGCAATCTCAAGGGTGCCAAGAGCGTCCGTTTCGGAAGCGCCACCGGCGTCGTCGTGGGCAGGTCCAAAGCCGGCTCGGTGACCGTGCGAACGCCGAAGAAGGCGGCCGCCGGCACGGTTTACGTGAGCGTGAGAACGGCGGCCGGTTGGTCCGCGAAAGCGACGAAGGCCCGCTACACATTTGTGGCCGCGCCGACGCTGTCCCGTGTTTCCCCGGCCAGTGGCACTTTCGCCGGCGGCACGCTGGTGACGTTCACCGGCAAGAATCTCGCCACCGCCGGAAAGGTGGTTTTCGGCACCCAGAAGGCCACCATCGTCAGCCGTAAGGCGACAGCGGTCGTGGCCCGGGCCCCGATCGGCGTGCTGGGCGCGGTGCGCGTCACCATCACGACCGTCGGCGGCGCCGTGTCGCGCTCCTACACCTACAC
>KL571397.1:19433-23540 GCA_000715855.1 Actinoplanes liguriensis | reverse complement strand
CTGCCCAGTCGGCGCTGCAGCTGTCGGCCGCCTCCGGCACGTTCATCCCGGCCGACGTGGACTGGGTGACCGGCGGTTACAACGAGGAGACCGCCGAGGCCGAGCCGTGGCTGGTCAGCCTGCCCAAGGGGGCGGCCGTCCCGGCCGTCGGCCGGCAACTGCTCATCCGCCCGAACACCGCGGCGTTCCCCACCGGCCTGGCCGGCACCGTCACCGAGGTCGCCGATCAGCTCGACGAGACCGTACGGGTCACCGTGGCGCCCACCGACCTCGATGAGGCCGTGACGTCGCTGAGCCTGGACTACTCCGGAACCGTGGTGGACGCCAACGCCGGCGTCTCCGCGCGGTCGGTGGACCTGGGCCGGGCGTTCGAGTTCGGGCTGACCGGGCCGACGTCGCTGTTCTGCCAGGACGAGCAGGGGCGGGCGGTGTCGTTCGGCGCCGAGCTGACCACCACCGTCACCGACGTCGACGTGGACCAACACCTCGACGCCGGGAGCTTGGTACGCAAGCCCAGCTACGACGGGGCGTTCACCGCGGAGTTGCAGACCACCGGCAAGATCACGGTCGCCGCCGCCTCCACCTGCAAGATCAAGGACGCGTGGGCGAACGCGCACCGGCGGGTCATCCCGCTCGGCACCACGGGGGCGACGCTGTCGTTCGGCCCGTCGTTCGAGTTCAAGGTCTCCGCCAAGGGCACCTGGAGCATCGAGGACCGGACCCGGACCACGTTCGCGGTCAACGCCAAGCTCGGCAGCAAGCCCACCTACAGCCGTACGTCGCGCAGCGTGTCGTCGAAGCAGAGCGGTGAGCTGAGCTTCCAGGCGGAGGTCACCGGCGGCGTCTCGATGCAACTCGGCCTGCTCGACCGGGCCGGTCTGCAGGCCAAGGTGCTGCTCGGCATCTCCGTCGCGGTCAAGGCCACCACCCAGCCGAACGTCTGTGTCGAGGGTGAGGTCTTCCTCAAACTGGCCGTCGGGGTCTTCCTCGACGCCGTGATCAAGCGCTGGGAGGCGGACGCCTTCTCGGTGAACCTGAGCATCTTCAAGCCGTCCGGCTGTCTGCGCTCCACGGACCCGGCGAACTCCACCGAACCCGAGATCACGTCGGCCCGGTTGCCCGGCGCCACCATCGGGATCGCGTACGACACCGGCCTCGCCACCGCCGACGGCCGCCCCGGCACCTGGAAGCTGGTGCGCTACCCGCTGCCCGCCGGGCTGTCGCTGGCCGGTGACGGCACGATTGCAGGCACCCCGCAGGGCCCGGTCGGCGACTACCCGGTCATCGTCGACTTCACCGACGCCGACGGCCGGGTCGCGACCACCACGGTCCGCATCCAGGTGCAGCCGCGTCCGGCACTGGGCGGCGGCGACATCCAGGCCACACTGCGCTGGTCGGGGGCCGCGGACCTGGACCTGCACGTACTCGACCCGTCGGGTGAGGAGATCTACTACCGCAACACCGTCGCGGGCAGCGGTGGCCGGCTGGACCACGACGCGAACGCCGACTGCAACGGCGCCGCCGACGACGACAACCCGGTGGAGAACATCTACTGGCCGACCGGCGGTGCTCCGGGTGGCTCGTACACGGTCTGGGTCGAGGTCTACGCGACCTGTGACGCGCCGGTGGACTGGCATCTGAGCCTCCGCCGCAACGGCGCCGTGATCCTGGATCAGGACGGCAGCGGCAACTCCTCGGCGTATACCTTCATCCTGGGCTCGGCGTCCACGGCCACGGTCACGGCCGCCTCCGCGAGCGGCGTACGCGTCGGCCCGGCACCCACCGGGCCGGCAGAGGTCAAGGGGAAGTAACCGGTATGGGGTTCACGGAGTCGATGCGTCGCTTCTTCGGGCAAATGGCCGCCGTGCCGGACATGGCCCGGGCCGAGGTGGTGGCGCACCTGGTCCCCGCGGGAGCGCGCTACGTCACCGTGGGCCCCATCGCCGTGCTGCCGGACGTACGCGCCTTCAACGGTGGCGAGCCCGGAGCCGGACCGCGCGGCCTGGACCTCGGCTATCTGCCGGCCGGCTTCCGGCAGGAGGTCGCCCTGCTGGTGCTGACCGGCGACCGGCTGCTGGTCGTCGGGCGCTCCGGGCCGCGCTGGGAGTGCGAGACCGGGCACCTGATCGCCGTGGACGGCGGCCGACGCGGCGGTTTCCTGGTGTTCACCCGCGGCCCCCAGGGCCTGGCGGTGGGTCAGCAGACCCCCGTCCAGGTTCCACCCGGCGCGAGCTTCGGCACCGTACGCGGGATGACCACCATTTTCAGCGGCTGGGACACGATGCTCGCCCCGTACGGGGTGCAACGGCATTTCTAGTCGGTGGTCGCGACAACGGGTTGCGGTACCCGGGCCGGAAGTTTCTTCCGGGATGATGTCGTATCGGGGCGAGGCCGCTCGTGGAATCGGTGAGCGGCAACCGGCCGCATCGCGGAGGAGACGACCATGACCGAATATCTGATCGCGTTCAACGACGAATGGGTGCCCGAGCACACCCCTGAGCAGATCCAGGCGAAAAGCGTTACCAGCCGGGCCGTGATCGCCGAGATGCGGGCCCAGGACGTGCTGGTCTTCTCCAACGGCGGGCTCGACCGGTCCACCGCGGTGTGCGGGGTCGAGAGCGTCGACGGCAAAGCGGTCTTCACCGACGGGCCGTATGCGGAGACCAAGGAGCACCTCGGCGGGTTCTGCGTCATCGACGTGCCCGACGACGAGACCGCACGCTACTGGGCGGGGCGGCTCGCGGTCGTGCTCGACTGGCCGCAGGAAGTGCACCGGTTCCGAGGCCCCGGCGAGGCCCGCGGGGGACAGTGACCCCGGCTGAGCAGGCGATCACCCGCGCCCACCGTCAGGAGTGGGCGCGGATGGTCGCCGACCTCGCCCGGCGCTTCGGCGATCTCGACCTCGCGGAGGAGGCGACGGCCTGTCTCTTATACGGCGTGCCGCCCCAGCCCGGCGGGTGGCTCGTCACCACGGCGACCCGCAAAGCGATCGACTGGCTGCGCCGCGAATCGCACCGCGACGCCAAACACCGGGCGGCCCGGATCGTGCACGACGACACCCCGCACACACCGACCGGCCCGGTCGAGGACGATCGTCTCCGGCTGGTCTTCACGTGCTGCCACCCGGCGCTCGCCCCCGAGGCCCGGGTGGCGCTGACGCTGCGCCTGGTCGGCGGGCTGACCGTCGGGGAGATCGCGCGCGCCTTCCTGGTCCGGGAGACCACCATGGCGCAGCGGATCACCCGCGCCAAGGTGAAGATCAGGACGGCCGGGATCCCGTACCGCGTGCCCTCGGCGGACGACATCCCCGCGCGCCTCGCGGGAGTGCTCGCGGTCGTCTACCTGATCTTCAACGAGGGCTACCTGGCCGGGGAGGGCGACGACCCGATCCGCGCCGACCTGACCGACCGGGCGATTCATCTCGGCCGGATGCTGCGCGCGCTGCTGCCGGACGACGGCGAGGTGGCCGGCCTGCTGGCGCTGATGCTGTTCACCGACGCCCGGCGCGCGGCGCGGGTGTCGCCCACCGGTGAACTGGTGACGCTCGCCGAGCAGGACCGCGGGTTGTGGGACCGGGCGCTGATCGACGAGGGCAACGCGCTGATCAGGGAGCGGATCGCGGCTGGTGAACCGGCCGGGCGCTACCTCGTGCAGGCCGCGATCAACCTGGTCCACACGATCGCGCCGGCCGCACGGGACACGGAGTGGCCGACGATCATCGCGCTCTACGACCGGCTGGTGCGGCTCGACCCGTCGCCGATCGTGCGGCTGAACCGGGCCGTCGCGATCGCCGAGGTGGACGGGCCCGGAGCCGGGCTCGCCGCGATGTCCCGGCTCGATCTCGACGGCTACCACGCGTTTCACGCCGCGCGGGCCGACCTGCTGCGGCGGCTCGGCCGGGCGCGGGAGGCGCGGGCGGCGTACGAGCGGGCCATTGATCTCGCGGGCAACGCCGCCGAGCGGACCTATCTCGCCGGACGGCTTGTTGTGCTCCTTGATACCTAGATCTACTATGCCTCGTACTTCTAGGTATCGGAGGGAGGGCGGGCGTGAAGGTCACCAAGGATCTCGTCGCCGCGTCGGCCACGCCGATCGTGCTCGGCATCC
>KL571397.1:17561-19079 GCA_000715855.1 Actinoplanes liguriensis | reverse complement strand
AGATGTGTATAAGAGACAGGACGGGGGCCGCAAGCGCAAGTACTACCGCATCACCGAACAGGGCAAGGCCGAGCTCGCTGAGCAGCACCGCCAGTGGGAGACGGTCGTCGACGCCCTCAAGCAGATCTGGTTGACCATCCCAGGGGAAGGCTACGCGTGACCGTGACGAACGATCCGGACGAGCTGGAGGCGCAGTTCACGCAGTGGCGTGACTACGTGCGCCGCCGCCCGGAACTGGCCGCCTCCGACGCCGACGAGCTCGAGGACCACCTGCGCAACTCCGTCGACGAGCTGACCGCGATCGGCTTGAAGTCCGACGAGGCGTTCCTGGTCGCGGTCAAACGGATGGGCGGGCTCGACGAGCTGTCCCGCGAGTTCGCCCGGGAGCACTCCGAGCGGCTCTGGAAGCAGCTCATGTTCACCACCGACCCGGTCAAGAAGAGCGGGTCACGGCGGGACCTGTTCGCGATGCTGGCGTGCGCGGCCGGCGCCGCGATCTCGATCAAGCTGCCCGAGCTGTTCGGGCAGGGCTTCGAGGACGACGACGGGTTCTACGCCACCAACCTTGCCCTGTTCGTGCTGCCCTGGCTCGCCGGGTTCCTCGCCTGGCGGCGGCAGGCGAGCATCAAGGTGTACGGCGTTCTGGCCGCGCTGTTCGTGCTGGGCGCGGTCGGTGCGAACGTCTACCCGGTCGACGACCAGTCCCAGTCGGTCGCGCTCACCGCCTCGCACCTGCCGATCGCGCTGTGGCTCGTGGTCGGGCTCGCCTACATCGCCGACGACCTGCGCTCGTCCCGGCGGCGGATGGACTTCATCCGGTTCAGCGGCGAATGGTTCGTCTACTTCGTGCTCATCGCCCTCGGCGGGGGAGTGCTCATCGCGTTCCTCGGCGGGACGTTCAACGCCATCGGGGTCTACCCCGACGTGCTGATCTGGCAGTGGGTGATGCCGTGCGGCGGCGTGGCCGCGGTCGTCGTCGCCGGGTGGCTCGTCGAGGCCAAGCAGGGCGTCATCGAGAACATCGCCCCGGTGCTCACCCGGCTGTTCACGCCGCTGTTCGCCGTGGCGCTGCTGGCGTTCCTGGTCACCATCGGCTGGAACGGCAGCGGCATCGACGTCGACCGGGACACCCTGGTCATGTTCGACCTGCTGCTCGCCGTGGTGCTCGGGCTGCTGCTCTACTCGATGTCGGCCCGCGACCCGCTCGCGCCGCGCGGCACCGTCGACTTCATGCAGCTCGCCCTGGTCGCCAGCGCGCTGGTCATCGACGCGCTGGTGCTGTTCACCATGACCGGCCGCATCGCCGAGTACGGCACCACCCCGAACAACGTGGCGGCGCTCGGCGAGAACATCGTGCTGCTGGTCAACCTCGCATGGACGGCGTGGCTGCTGCTCGGCTTCGTCCGCCGGCGCGGGGCGTTCGCGGTGATCGAGCGCTGGCAGACCGCGTACCTGCCGGTGTACGCGGTGTGGATGTGGGCGGTCGTGCTGCTGCTCCCGCCGATCTTCCACTACCGC
>KL571397.1:15808-17322 GCA_000715855.1 Actinoplanes liguriensis | reverse complement strand
GTGACCACCCATCAGCAGGGCTGATAGGTTGACCGTCGGTGTGCCGGGGGAAGGCGGACCGGGAACCGGGGAACACCGTTGAGCGTCATCGCCTGGATCGCGGTCGTCGTCTTCGTCGTCGCGTACGTGCTGATCGCGACCGAGAAGATCGGCCGGGTCGCGGTTGCGCTCGGCGGGGCGTCGATCATGCTCGCGCTCGGGGTCACCGACGCCGGGCACGCGTTCTTCTCCGAGGACACCGGCATCGACTGGAACGTCGTCTTCCTGCTGCTCGGGATGATGCTGATCGTCGGCGTGCTCAAACGCACCGGCCTGTTCGAGTACGTGGCGATCTGGGCGGCGAAGAAGGCCCGCGGCCGTCCGTTCCCGGTCATGGTGATCCTGGTCGTGGTCACCGGCGTGGTCTCCGCGGCGCTGGACAACGTGACCACCGTGCTGTTGCTCGCCCCGGTGACACTGCTGGTCTGCGACCGGCTCGGGGTGCCGCCGGTGCCGTTCCTGATCGCCGAGGTCTTCGCCTCCAACATCGGCGGGACCGCGACCCTGGTCGGTGACCCGCCGAACATCATCATCGCCGGCCGGTCGGGCCTGAACTTCAACGACTTCCTGGCCGTGCTCGCCCCGTTCGTGCTGATGGTGATGGTCGTGCTGCTGGTGTTGTGCCGGATCCTGTTCCGCGCGGCCTTCCGGTACGACCCGGAGCGCGCGGCCCGCGTGATGGCGTTGCGCGAGCGGGACGCGATCCGTGACCGGCGCCTGGTCGTGATGAGCCTGAGCGTGCTGACCGCCGTCCTGGTCGCGTTCGTGCTGCACCCGGTGCTGCACCTGGAGCCGTCGGTGGTGGCGCTGCTCGGCGGGCTGCTGCTGCTCGCGCTCTCCCGGCTGGACGCGCAGGAGATCGCCCGGGACGTCGAGTGGCCCACCCTGATCTTCTTCGCCGGCCTGTTCGTCATGGTCGGCGGCCTGGTCACGACCGGTGTGATCGAACAGATCGCGCACGCGGCGACCGGCGCGGTGCAGGGCAAGCTGTGGCCGGCGACGATGCTGATGCTCGGGGCGTCGGCTGCCCTGTCGGCGATCGTCGACAACATTCCGTACGTCGCGACGATGAGCCCGATCGTCGCCGAGCTGGTCCAGGCCGAGGGCGGCGCCGACCGGGCTCAGGTGCTCTGGTGGGCGCTGGCGATCGGGGCCGACCTGGGCGGCAACGCGACCGCGGTCGGCGCGTCGGCGAACGTCGTGGTCCTCGGCATCGCGGCCCGCGCCGGTCACCGGATCTCGTTCTGGGAGTTCACCAAATACGGCCTCGTCGTCACGGCGATCACGGTGGCGCTGGCCGTGCCGTACCTCTGGTTGCGGTTCTTCGTGTTCTGATCAGGTGCCCAGCATCCGGTCGAGCAAGCCGTCCAGGGTGACCACCCCGGTCATCACCCGGGCGTCGTCGACGACGGCGACCAGCGGCACGTTCGAGCGGGCCATCACCGCGGCGACCTCCAGCAGGGTCGCGTCGGCGG
>KL571397.1:14935-15558 GCA_000715855.1 Actinoplanes liguriensis | reverse complement strand
CCGGCAGCTCCGGGCGGTGCCGGGGGAGCAGGTCGGCGACCGTCCGCTCACCGATGCCGGCGAGGATGACGTCGGCGTCGGCCTCGTCGATGACCCGGGCGAGGGCGGGATCCTCCTGGCAGTAGGAGGGCAGGGCCATCCGCAACACCTGGGTGCCGGCCAGCACCGTCAACGGCCGGCCCTTCGCGTCCAGCACGACCAGGCCGGGCAGGTCCTGCGCGGCCAGGATCCGTGCGGCCTCGCGGGCCGGGGTCCGCTCGGTCACGGTGGTCATCGTGGTCGCCACGTCTGCGGCACGCATGAGGCGACCCTACGCTCGCGTGTCCACCGATCGGTGCGGGGTGCCGTGGCGGGAGACCGCGATGATCGAGGGCGTCACGGCCAGCGCGAGCATGAGGATCAGGACGATCGTGAAGACCGTCGTCGACCACTCCGCGGCCTCGTGCAGCTCCCAGGTCTCCTTGGTGGCCAGCATCGCCGCGCCGGTCGCGACCGTGAACCAGCCGGTCCACTTCTGCCGGAAGCCCGTGTACTGCGCGAGCTGCACCGGACTGAGCTGTTCGATCGCCTGCTTGCGGTAGGTCGAGCCGCGCCGCTGCTGGAGCACGATCATCACCGGCGGC
>KL571397.1:14295-14712 GCA_000715855.1 Actinoplanes liguriensis | reverse complement strand
CCACCACCAAGCGGACGGCTGCGGTGGCGGTTCGACCCGCGAGGCCGCGGCCGAGATGCCCTCCCGGTCCATCTCCAACCCGAGCAACTCGGCAAAGCCCTGGTAGAGCGGCCCCGCCGTCAGCAGCCACGCCCCTGTGAAGCCCAGCCAGGCGATCACGGTCACCTCCGAAGTAATAGTGTTAGCCGGAAAGCTAATGCCAGTAGCTTTTGTTCGTCAAGATCCTTGACGACAGCTGGCTAACTACATTAGCTTTAGGGCTAACGGAGCTAGCCGAACTTGGGGAGACACAGCATGACCGAGTACCTGACCATCGACGGTGGAACGATCGCGTACGACGTGACCGGCGCCGGCCCGCTCGTCGTCCTGGTGCCGGGCATCGGGAACAGCCGCAGCGCGTACCGGTTCGTCGCCCCG
>KL571397.1:8162-14090 GCA_000715855.1 Actinoplanes liguriensis | reverse complement strand
GTGTATAAGAGACAGGACCTGCGGGGCGCCGGCGAGTCCAGCGCGCAGTGGCCGTCCTACTCCCGTACCGACATCGCCGGTGACCTTCTCGCCGTGATCCGCCACCTGGGTGGCCCGGCCGTGCTCGTCGGCCACTCGATCTCCGGTGGCGCGGCGACCATCGCGGCCGCCCAGGCGCCCGACCTGATCACCGGCCTGGTCGAGCTGGCGCCGTTCACCCGCGCGCAGTCGTTCAACGTCCGCGACCTGGGCAACAGCCGGTACCGCAAGGGCACGGTCAAGCTGGCCGGCACGATGCTGGGCAGCCTGTCGTCGTGGAAGGGCTACCTCGACATCGCGTACCCGGGGACGAAGCCCGCCGACTGGAGCACCGACCTCGCCGGGGTCGACGCGATGCTGCGCGAGCCGGGCCGGATGAAGGCGCTGCAGAAGATGACCCAGACGTCCCCGGCCGACGCCGGCGCCCAGCTCGGCAACGTCCGCTGCCCGGTCCTGATCATCGAGGGCACTCTCGACCCGGACTGGGCCGACCCGCGCGCCGAGGGCGAGGCGATCGTGACCGCGATCCCGGCCGGGCTCGCGCGTCTTGAGATGATCGATGGCGCCGGCCACTACCCGCACGTCCAGTTCCCCGACGAAACGGTGTCCCTGATGCTCACCTTCCTGCAGGCGACCGCTCGTGCCTAGGGCCGGGCTCGCCCCGGCCGCGGTGATCGAGGCCGGGGCCGCGCTCGCCGACGAGGTCGGCTTCGACAGGCTCACGATGGGCCTGCTGGCGGAGCGGCTCGGCGTGCGCACGCCGTCGCTCTACAAGCACGTCGACTCGCTGGAGGCGCTGCGCCGCGGCATCACCCTGCAGGCCATGCGCGATTTCCGGGACGCGGTGGCCCGGGCCGCCGTCGGTCAGTCGGGGCCGGCCGCGGTCCGCGCGTTCGCCGACGCGTACCGCCGGTGGGCGCTCGACCATCCCGGCCGCTACGCGTCGGTCGCCCGGGCCCCGGACACCAGCGCGCAGGACGAGGAGTACCGGCGGGTCAGCAACGACGCCATGCAGATCATGTACGACGTCCTGGCCGGCTTCGAGCTGCACGGCACGCACGCCGTCGACGCGGCCCGCGTCCTGCGCGCCAGCCTGCACGGCTTCGCCTCGGTCGAGGCGGCCGGTGGCTTCGGCCTGCCCCGCGACGTCGACCGTAGTTACCGCTTCCTGCTCGACACGATGATCGCCGGCCTGCAGCACGGCCCGACCGGGGGCGAGGCCGGGGGCACGGCCAGCCAGGAGTTTCACCCGACGGCCACCCCTTAGACTCCGTCCATGTTGCACGTCAGGGTGATCGCACCCGAGCAGATCGCCGCCCGGGTCCGCGACGCGCTGTCGCATGACGCCGCCGTCACCCACCTCGTCCTGTTGCCGGGCGCCGCGCTGACCCCGGCCGGCGACGTCTTCGAGTTCGACGTGGTCCGTGAGGGCGCGAGCGCGGTTTTGGACCGGCTGCGCGACCTCGGCCTGGAGCAGGACGGCCATCTCGGCCGCCGCCGACCGGGCCGCCCGCCGTGTCCCCGGTCTGGGCGTCGACGCGGTCGTCTGGCACGAGATCGAGCACCAGACCGCCGAGGAGGCCGAGGTGTCCGCCTCGTTCCTCGCGTTCATGGCCGTCGCGACGATCATCGCCGCCGTCGGGGTCCTGCTCGACCAGCCGATCCTCATCGTCGGGTCGATGGTCGTCGGCCCCGAGTTCGGCCCGCTGGCCGCCCTCTGCGTCGGCCTGGTCCAGCGCAAGTGGCACCTCGTGCGCCGGTCCGGGATCGCGCTCGGCGTCGGCTTCCCGTTCGGGATGCTGCTGACCATCGGCGCGGTGTGGTCGCTGACCGCCGCCGGCCTGGTCGACGAGTCGATGCTGCTCGCCGACCGGCCGCTGACCGACTTCATCTGGAAGCCGGACGCCCTCTCCTGGGTGATCGGCTTCCTCGGCGGCATCGCCGGCATCCTGTCGCTGACCTCGGCCAAGGCCGGCACCCTCGTCGGCGTCCTGATCTCGGTCACCACCGTGCCCGCGGCCGCGAACGCGGCGGTCGCCCTCGCCTACGGCGTGAACGACGAGGCGGTCGGCTCCGCCCTGCAACTGGTCGTCAACCTGGCGGCGATCGTGGCCGGCGGCCTCCTGACGCTGCTCCTGCAGCACGCGGTGTGGCGGATCGTCAGCGCGGCACGGCATCGGTGATCACCGCGGCGAGCGCGTCCGGCGCCTCCAGCGGGATCAGGTGACCGCTGCCGGGGATCACGATCAAATTCGCCTTGCTGAGGTACGGCATCAGATTCGCCCGCAGGATCTCGACCGGTTCCACCCGGTCGTGCTCGCCGCCCACCACCAGCACCGGCACCTCGATCTCCCGCGTCCGGGCGGTGACGTCCCGCGCGATGCCGTCCAGCGGCCACGCGACCCGGGCGTCCGGCCCGCTGTTCCGCGAGTCGGCCAGCACCTGCGCCTTGAGGTCGTCGGGCAGTGACGTCGCGGTGAGGATGTGGTCGCGGGCGCCCGCCACGCTATCGACGGAGTCGTACGCCCGTGACAGCTGCCGCCGATATTCCTCGGTGACGCCCGCGGCGGGCAGCGCCGGGCCGGGCGCCACCAGCACGAGCCCGGTGAGCCCGGCCGGTCGCGTGGCGGCCGCCAGCTGGGCGACCTTGCCGCCCATCGAGTGGCCGACCAGCACGTAGTCGTGCAGTCCCGCGTCCGCGACCACGTCGAGGACGTCCCGGGCGAGCTGATCGAGCGTGTACGGCCCGGGCAGCTCCCGGGAGCGCCCCCACCCCCGGGCGTCGACGGCGACGGTGTCGCGCCCCGGCAGGCGGTCGATCACCGGCTGCCAGGTGCGGGCCGACCCACCCCAGTAGTGCAGGAACACCAGTGTCGTCCCGGAACCGCGGCGGTGGTCATAAGTGGTCTTCATGCCTCCAATCAACCACTCGGCGGCGCGGACAGCAGCGTTGTGAGGTGACCAGTGATGGTGAAAACTGGACAGGTGATCCGTCAGCTGACCTACCAGCCACCCCGTGGGGCGCAGGCCCCGGTGGAGGTGATGACGTTCGCCCGGCTGCGTGCCCTCAACGACGGAGCGACCCAGCGCGCCGACTTCCACGTGCTCGCCTTCGTCCGCGCCGGCCGGGGCACGGTCACCGCCGACTTCGCGTCGCACGTGCTCGCGCCGCACACCGTGATCTGGATCCGGCCCGGTGTCGTACACCGGTGGACCGAGATCGGCGATCTAACTGGTGATCTGGTGCTGTTCGTCCCCACCGAGCCCGTCGGTCTCGAGACGTCCGTCCCGTGGACCCCTGGCGCCCCGGCCTGGCGTGCGCTCGACCACCTGCGGTACGAGTCCGGCCTGGCTTCGCGGAGTCCAGAGGTGCTTCGGCTGTTGCTGTCGGCGTTGCTGCTACGCCTGGATCCGCCGGTCGCCCAGGGCGCGCCGCCCGACGGCACGTTCCAGCGCTTCCGTCAGGCCGTGGAGGAGGACTTCCGCACCCACCACGACGTCGGCCACTATGCCCGGCGGCTCGGCTACTCGGAGCGCACGCTGTCACGCAGCGCGCACGCGGCGACGGGTCGCTCGGCCAAGAACTACCTCACCGAGCGTCTGCTGCTGGAGGCCAAGCGCCTGCTGGTCCACGACGGCCTGACCCCGGCGGCCTGCGGGCGCCGCTTGGGCTTCGACGACCCCTCGAACTTCTCCGCCTTCTTCCTGCGAGGCACCGGCACCCGCCCCGGCGCCTGGCAATCGGCCGGGACCTCTGCGGCAGTCCGGGGCCGTAAAGGCGGGTGTGGGTGACCACCTGCTCGGCGGGGCCCAGCCGGCGGAATCGCCGAAGACGAACTCACCGCCATACGTGGCCGGCCGACCAGCCAGGCGAAGCGCGCCCGTCGAGTACACGGATTTAGCCGATGTGAGTGCGCAAGTCCATGGCGACAGCAACTCGCTTGCCTGCGTCGCGTTCCGGGGCGAAAGTTTGCGACTGTGACCGACCACGCTGATGCCCTGCAATTTCCCCCCGGCCTCTCTTCCGCACACCGAGACCTGCTCGAGGCCGTGGTGCGTCGCAACGCAGCGGACTACGGACAAAAGCTCATGGGACTGGTCTTGTCCGGCTCAGCGGGTAGGGGAATGGCGACGGAGAGGTCCGACCTCGATGTGTTTGTCGTGCTCACCGACACCGGCGGGCGCGGGCCTGAGACGAGCCGTTCCGCGACGCTCGACGAGACCATCGTGGCGATCTCTGATCTGGAGCGCGTATCCACCGTTCGGAACTGAGGGATGGTGGTACCGCTGGTCGTTCGCTTGGGCACCGACGCTGTTGGATCACACCGAAGGGCGCTTGGCATCCGCACTTCGTCGGCAAGCCACGGTCAATGCCGACGAAGCTGAATCGATCCTCGTCGAGCATGACCGGCTGGACGGCTGGCTGAATTTCGCCTATCGCGCACTGAAGAATGACCGTGACGGACGCACGCTGGAACGACGTCTGGACGCCGCCGAGTCCATGCCATGGCTCCTGGACGTGATCTTCACACTGGAGGGACGGGTGCGTCCCTACCATAAATATCTTCCCTGGGAGCTCCGCCGGCACCCGCTTACCCACTGGCGGGCCGAGGAGCTGCTCGTCCTGTTGACCGCCACCCTGGATGGCGACCCATCAGCGATTCGAGCGGCTTTCGCGCGTATCGAAACGACTTGTGCCGCCTTCGACAGTGCGATCCCGGTCCCGGTCCTCACCCCTGTCATCGAGGGCTGGGGCGACGAGTTGCAGTTGCTGAGGCATTGAAACCGTACGGCAATAGCGGGAGCAATGCTCGAAACCTGAGATTTGGAACGCCGAGGACCGCGAGCACGCCCGCCGCGCCGTGGCCGCGTTCAAACTCGCCTACGGCGCGAAGTTCGGCAAGGCCGTCGCGAAGGTGGTTGACGACCTCGACGAGTTGCTGGCGTTCTACGACTTCCCGGTCGAGCACTGGGTGCATCTGCGCACCACGAACCCGATCGAGTCAACCTTTGCCACCAGTCAACCACCGCAACGCTGCACCGCGTGCGACAACTGTTCTACGTCGCAAGGGCTCCACAGTTCGGCCAGGGCCGAACCGTCCCAGCCTTACGATCGAGAACCCGGATTGAGCAGCCTGAGAAGGAACATACGGATGAGTGACGACACCCCCACCACCGACGGCCGCAACCCCGCACAGGTCATTCAGGACGCCGTCGAGTACGCCTTGCGCCTGGCGGAAACCTGGCCGGCATGGGACGGCCAGCCCATCGCTGCCGAGGACCGGGTCTACACCCCACACAAGGCAATTCGCCGTCTCGCCGATCACCTTCTGGACCACCTCGCCGAACTTGAGGCGCGCCTGGCCGGGCAATCTCCCCTGCCCGACCACTGGCACGCCTCCGCCATCACCACCCCGGCCGACGTCGCCCCCTTCACCCACGACGACCTGGACGAAGCCCGCAGCCGCCTGACCCGGCTGGCGCAGATCTGGTCGCTGCGCTTGGGCGCGCTCGACGACGAGCGCCTCGACCGGGTTGAAGGAGACGCCTGGACATTGCGCCAGGTCGCCTTCCACCTCGACAACACCTTCTACGCCGACGCCGTCGGCGACCTCACTGCAGAACGCGAAGTGTGAACAACACCCATCGCGGCACCACCGCGACAGCTCCCGCTCAGTCAAGATCTCTCATCCACAACTCTTGACGATTGCTCAAAACGGCCGGGAACAGCCCTGAGCACCTGCTGGGACCGGCGGTGGTGTCAACCGGCCCCGGCAAACGCTTCGGAGCAGGAGCTCAGTTCTGCGGGGGTGCGTCGGCGGGGCGGGAGCCCCATACCAGGTCGGGTGTCGCGGACCGGGTGTAGACCTGTCTCTTATACACATCTCT
>KL571397.1:5476-7931 GCA_000715855.1 Actinoplanes liguriensis | reverse complement strand
GCCACGCCTTCGAGCGGGATTTGCCGTCGAGACGCAGGCTGCCGACGTAGAGGCCGTCGCCGGGCGCGTCGATTCGCAGGGTTTCACCGCCGGCCAGGTGGACGACGGCTCGCGGGAACAACGGTGTGGTCAGGGCCAGCTCCGCCCGGGTCGGGACGGTCGGGTAGAGGCCGAGCGCCGAGAACACGTACCAGGCGCTCATCGTTCCCGCGTCGTCGTTGCCGGGGATGCCGCCGGTGCCGTCGCTCCAGCGCCCGTCGATGATCGCCTTCACCGTCTCCTGGGTCTTGTACGCCTGCCCGAAGTAGTTGTAGAGATACGGCGTCTGGATGTCCGGCTCGTTCGTCGCGTCGAAGCGGGTGCTGCTCGCCGCGCTCAGGTCGAAGGTGCCGTCCGGCTTGCGGAAGAACGCGTCCAGCCGCTCGGCCGCCTTCGCGGTGCCGCCCATTTTCTCGGCCAGGCTCAGCACGTCGGAGTAGACCATCCAGGTGTACTGCGCGCTGCTGCCCTCGACGAATCCGGTGCCGGTCGACGGGCTGAACCCGGGCGCCCAGGTCCCGTCGGCGTACCGGTCGCGCATCCAGCCGACGAACGGCCCGTCCGGCGGGGTGGGGGTGGCCACGGCCGGGTCGGCGAGTTCGAGCTCGGCGAGCTGCACGATGTCCTCGCCGCCGTTCTCGGTCACGTTCAGCCGGTAGTACGAAAATGATTCAGGCGAAGCCACCGTGTACTCGAGGGTCTGACCGCGCTGAGCGAACGTCTGGTCCTCGCGGGAGTCGATCACGGTCCAGTCGGTGCCGTTGTCGCTGCCGAGCAGCTGCCAGTTCTTCGGATCCCGGCCCGGCTCGTCGTTGCCGCTGGTCAGTGCGTACGTCGTGACGGTCTGCGGCTGCTCCAGCTGCGCCTGGATCCAGCCGGTCGTCGCGAACGTGAGCCACTTCGTGCCCTTGTCCCCGTCGAACGCCTTGGCCTTCCCCTCGGCCGTCCCGTTCTCGCCGCTCGCGGTGATCGTCGCGATCTGCTCGCGGATGTTGTGCTCCAGTCCGGGGTCGGCCTTCGCGTCCGGGTCGAACACGTTGCGCCAGTTCTTCGAGCGATCGAGGAAGAGCTTTTCGCCGGTACGGTCACCCAGCGCCCCCGCGAGCCGTGAGAGCCCGTAGTCCGCGGCGGCGTCCTCCAGGGTTTCCGCGGCGCCGCCCCAGCAGTGGCAGTCGTCGGCGGGGACGTAGCCGAGCCGCAGATACTTGTCGAGCGCGGGCCGTTGACCGACGCACTCCACGTTGCAGCCGGCGTCGCTGGAGTCGTTCGCGGTGGGGACGGTCGCCGCCCGTACGAGGGAATGGTATGCGCCTTTGACGTCGAAGTCCCGGGCGCCGAACGCGTGCATGGCCGCGATCGCCGCCGCGGCCGGGTCACCGGACATGACCGCGGTCTTGCCGTGGATCAGCAGCCACCGGTCCCACTCGCCGTCGCGCTGGCCGGCGTAGTTGTAGAGCGACTGGGCGAAATCGCCGGCCATCGACGGGTCGAGCAACGTCAGCAGCTGCACCTGGGCGCGGTAGACGTCCCAACCGGAGAACGTCCCGTACTGAGCGTGTTGCTTTCCGCGTACGGCGTGGGCCGTCCCGTCCGCGCCCATGTAGGTCCCGCTGACGTCGCTGGTCAGCGTCGGCTCGAGTTGTGCGTGGTAGAGCGCGGTGTAGAAGGTGCGGCGCTGCGCGTCGGTGCCGCCCCCGATCGCGATCTTCTTCAGCCGGCTCGTCCACGCGGCCCGGGCGGCGCTCGCGATCCGCTCGAAGCTGCGGTTGCCGTTCTCCTTGGCCAGGTTCGCGCGGGCGCCGTCGAGGCTCACGTAGGAGATTGCCACGCGCATGCCGACGCTGGTCGTGCCGGGCGCGAACGTCACGTACCCGCCGGAGCCCTTGCCCGCGTTGGGCCGCCCGGCCGTGCTGTAGCCGCTGCCACCGGTCTCGTCGGTGCCGCCCGGCGTGAGGGTCGCGTCCTTCCAGGTGCCGGTCGCCGCGAACGGCTGGTCGAGCACCGCGACGAAGTGCAGCGTGTAGTAGGCGTGGCTGTTGTCGGTGCTCTGCGGCCCGCAGAAGTTGCCGGCGCTGACCGACCCGGTGACCGTCCGCGTCGCCGGGTCCAGGTGCACCGTCGCGTCCTCGCTGCCGGTCTCCGACAGCGACGTGCGGAACAGCAGGCCGGCCGGCTTGTCGGCGGGGAACGTGAACCGCCCGGAGCCGGTGCGCGGGGTCGCGGTCAGCTCGGCTCCGGCGCCGCTGTCCAGCCGCACCGAGTAGCGGCCCGGTTCGGCGGATTCGTTGGCGTGCGCGAACGTGCTGGCGAACGTCGCGTCGGTGGCGTCCGCGGTGGGCGAGGCGGTGATGTCGCCGACCTGAGGCATGATCGGGATGTCCCCGTTGCCGCCGGAGCAGCCGACGCCGCTGAGGTG
>KL571397.1:4808-5330 GCA_000715855.1 Actinoplanes liguriensis | reverse complement strand
CCGGGTCGCGGTGTACTGGTAGCCGCCCGGCGCCGGGGTGGCGATCTGGTTGCCGCGCGAGGTCTGCGGGCTCCACGCCAGCATGCCGAACGGGGTGACCGCGCCCGGGTAGGTGTTGCCGAGGTTGGTCGTCCCGATGAACGGGTCGACGTAGGCGGCAGGATCGTCCACGAGGGCAGCGGGCGCGGCCTGAGCTGCGACGGCGCCGATCGGAACGCTGAGGGCAACCCCCAAGAGCACTGCGACAGTACGGGATCTGAACACGTCGCCTCCACAGTGACATCGATGTCAGTCACATATTGGAAACAAGGTTTATTCGACTGATCTCGATGTGTCAACCACCCGGATCTGGCTATCCCCGGCAGGGTGTGGTTGCCGGACGGGCCGGCGCTGATACTCGATTCGTGGACAACAGAGGGCATCTCGGGGAGTTCCTGCGGACCCGGCGGTCGCAGGTGCGGCCGGCGGACGTGGGCCTCGCCGAGTACGACGACCGGCGGCGGGTGGCGGGCCTGCGCCGGG
>KL571397.1:2497-4617 GCA_000715855.1 Actinoplanes liguriensis | reverse complement strand
CGGCGGGTGGCGGGCCTGCGCCGGGAGGAACTGGCGCTGCTGGCCGGCGTCAGCGCCTCCTACTACGCACGGCTGGAGCAGGGCCACTCGCTGAACGCGTCGCCCGAGGTGCTCGACGCGCTCGCCCGGGCGCTGCGGCTCAACGACGCCGAGCGCCGGCACCTGCACGACCTGGCCGCAGGGACCCGGGCCCGCCCGGCGCCGCGGCGGTCACCGCCCGAGCGGATGAGCGCCGAGCTGGAACAACTCGTCGAGGCGATGGGCGAGGCGCCGGTCGTGGTGCTCGGCCGCACCAGCGACGTCCTCGCCTGGAACCGGACCGGGCACGCGCTGTTCGCCGGCCACGTCGACCCGGCCGCGCCGGATCGGGTGCGCGACCGGCCCAACATGGCGCGACTGGTCTTTCTCGACGAGCACACCCGCGAGCTGTACGCGGACTGGCCCGCCAAGGCGCGAGCGGTCGTCGGCACCCTGCGGGTCGCGGCCGGGCGCCACCCGCACGACGCGGCGCTGTCCGCGCTGGTGGGGGAGCTGACGGTACGCAGTCCGGAGTTCGCCGACATGTGGGCGGCGCACCGGGTCAAGGCCGGTGGGGACGCCGTCTACGAGATGCGGCATCCACTGGTCGGGACGATGACGGTCACGCAACAGGCGCTGCGGACCGAGCAGGAGCAGACCGTCGTGATCGCCACGACCGTGCCCGGGTCGCCGTCGCGGGCGGCGATGGCGTTGCTGGCGCACGGCGCCGCGTTCACGGAGACAGCGGAATCGCGGCGCTCCGTCCGTACCGAATAATTCTTTTCCTTCTTTTTCAGCAATGCGTGCGGTGATGCCGTGCGCCCAAAAAACGGAGAGAACCGACAATGAACGACATCAAACTGGGCGACGTCACGGTGGCCCGGGTCGAGGAGATGCACGGGCCGATCATGCCGACCGGCGCGTTCTTCCCGACCATTCCCGCCGAGTCCTGGGAACGGCACCGGGCCGAGCTGACCCCCGACCACCTGGGCGAGGACATGGTGCACACGGCGATGCAGAGCTGGGTGCTGCGCAGCGGCGGCCGGACCATTCTGATCGACACCGGGATCGGCAACGACAAATCCCGCCCGGCCGTCGAGGCGTGGGATCACATGAATCTGGACTATCTGGGGAATCTGGCCCGCGCCGGGGTGCGGCCGGAGGACGTCGACCTGGTCGTCAACACCCATCTGCACCTCGACCACATCGGATGGAACACCCGCCTGGTGAACGGCGAATGGGTGCCGACCTTCCCGAACGCGACCTATCTGATGCCGCGGATCGAATTCGACTACTGGAATCCGGCGAATCACCCCGGCCTCGAAGGACACGTCAATCAGAACGCGTTCGAGGACAGCGTCGCGCCGGTGCACGCGGCCGGCCAGGTGCGGTTGTGGGAGGGCAGCCACGTCATCGACGAGAATCTGCGCCTGGAAGCGGCGCCCGGGCACACTCCCGGTGCCAGTGTGCTGAAACTGATGTCCGGTTCCGATCGTGCGCTGTTCGCCGGCGACCTGATCCACACCCCGCTGCAACTGCGGGAGCTGGGCCACAACAGCTGCTTCTGCGAGGATCCCGCGCAGGCCGTCCGCAGCCGGCGCGAACTGCTCGGTTGGGCCGCCGACAGCAACGCGCTGATCCTGCCGGCCCACCTGAGTGGCCACGGCGCCCTGGAGATCTCGCGTGCCGGAGATGCGTTTGCTATTAAGGATTGGGCGCCTTTCGACCGTTTCTGACCACGCCTGTGAACCCTCTGACGAATCGTTGATCACGCGCGGTATGGTGAGCGCCCGGAGAAATTCGAGGGATTCTTTTCGCCCGAATTGCCGGTTGAATTCCGCGAGTTCGGGGAGATGAAGCCTTGACCGATATAGAGACACTCACCCTTGAGGCCGAACTGACCGACGACGTCGCGCAGCGCGAGATCGACGCCGCGGTGAAAGGGCGCCAGTCCGTCGCCCGGAAGTACGTCACCTGGGTTCGCCGCCGCAATCCCCGCGCGACACCCGCGGAGATCGTCCAGGCGCTGGAGGGGCACTACGTCACGGCCATCACCGTCGCCGGCGGGCTCGTGACCGCCGGTCTGTCTCTTATACACATCT
>KL571397.1:500-2326 GCA_000715855.1 Actinoplanes liguriensis | reverse complement strand
GGCCGCCAAGGAGGCCGCGAAGGCTGCCGCCAAGCAGGCGGCGCTGGGCGCGGCGAAGATGGGCGCCCGGCGGGCGGTGAACATGCTGCCGGCCGGTGACGAGCACCTGCAGTTCGAGATCACCGCGCTCTACGCCCTCGCGCTGGCCGACCTGCACGGGATGGTCCTCGACCAGGACCAGATGCGGGCCCTCGTCTACGGCCTGTCGAACGGGCGGGTCAGCCAGGGGCAGATCGCGAGCATGGCCGCCGACCTCGCGCAGGCGTCGACCGCGGTCGAGGTCGGCAGGAGCATCGCCACCGGGCAGCAGGACTGGTCCCACTGGGCCGGGACACTGGCCAGGTCGCTGCCGTCCGGCGCCGCGCAGGAGCTCGTGCACGGCATGCAGACCGGCAAGCTGGAGGACGTGCGGACAGGTCTGGACGCCAAGCAGCAGGCCGTCGTGGAGTACGGCATGGGCGCCCTGGTCGGCGGGGTCACCCGCTTCGTGTTCGGGCGCGAGGTCGTCGTGGCGGCCCGGGAGGCGTTCGCGGAGGCACCGGACGAGTTCCCGCCGCACCTGGCGATCGAGATCAAGGAGAAGTCCGACGAGAACGACGAGCCGAACCCGGCACTCGCGGCGTTGCAGGGAGCCGCACGGTCGACCGGGAGCTGGCTGGGCGGTTCCGCACAGGCGATCGGCAGTGGCGTCGGCACGGTGACCCGCACGTTCCAGAGCGTCGACCTCGACGGCGACGGCATCCCCGACGAGCCGCAGGCGCTGACCGCGGTCAAGGGCGTGGGCGGCGCGATCGCCGGCGGCGCCTCCTCCGCGGGGAAGGCCGCGGCCTCCGTGGTGGGCCGGTTCGGCTCGCCGTTCAAACGCAAGAAGACCGAGGAGCCTGCGGACGGCGAGCAGGCTCGCTGACCTGTGCCGGTCGGTGGTCCGGCGAGCTCCGGACCACCGGCCGGTCGGCGGTCACCCCAGGCGGAAGCTCTGGGCGGCGGTGCCGTTGCAGGTGTACTGGACGAGTTGCACGCTGTCGGCGGTGCTCGCGGCGGGGACGTCCAGGCATTTGCCGCTGTTGCGGTTGATGAAGTGGTAGTAACCGCCGCCCTCGTCGACGGGCTGCCACTGCTGGTTGGTGCCACTGCCGTACGTCCAAGTCTGGATCTTGGCATTGTCGGCGGTCGACACGTCGGTGACGTCGAGCGCCTGGGCGGCGTTGCCGCGGTTGTTGATCCGCACGTAACCGCTGCTGGTGGTGGCGAACTGGTACTGCTGGGCGGTGGAGCCGTTGCAGGTGTACTGCTGGATCGCGGTGCCGCTGACGGTTCCGGCGGAGCGGGCGTCGACGCACTTGCCGCTGTTCTTGTTGATCACCGGGTACCAGGCGGCCGGGTCGATCGGGCCGGTCGCCGGCGGGGGCGTGGTCGTGGACTGGCCGCCCAGCCACAGCAGGCCCTGGATCAGCCACTGGTTCTGCTGCGCGCTCTCGAACGTCGACGACGTCCGCGTGTTGGTGTCGTAGTTCATGCCGTTGTGCCCGAAGTTGGCGTACAGCATCTTGTAGTTTTTGTTGGTCCACATGATCGGGTAGTAACCGCTGCGCCACTGCTGGTTCGGGTCGCTGCCGACCGGGAACGTGGACGCGTCGAGCGAGGCCAGGATGTCGATGCTCGGGTTCTGGCGCAGATCGTTGCTCCAGGAGTACCACTCGCTCACCGACGACTGGATGGTCGCCGGGAGCCCGGCCGTGGACGGGTGGGCGCGGTCCTCGATCTTGAGGGTCTCGGCGGTCGGGCCCCAGGTGTTGGAGACGAAGTTCCCCGAGCCCAGGAACGTG
>KL571397.1:0-231 GCA_000715855.1 Actinoplanes liguriensis | reverse complement strand
CCCAGGAACGTGTTGTAGTACCAGCTCCAGGAGCTGGCCTCGGTGGTGAACGCGCTGACGTGGAAGCCGAGGAACCCGCCGCCGTTCTGCACGTACTGCTGGAATGCGGCGCGGCGCTCGGCCGGCGGCCCGTCGTCCAGGAACATGATCACCTGGTAGCCGGCCAGGCCGGTGGCGCTCAGCCGGCTCCAGTCGGTGGTGGCCTCCCAGGTGAAGCCGTACTGGGCGCCG
>JNYN01003180.1 GCA_000715855.1 Actinoplanes liguriensis | reverse complement strand
CTACCGAGGCGATCAGCAGCCGGCGCCGGCCGTACTGGTCGGAGACCGGACCGCCGATCAGCTGACCCAGCGCCATGCCGACGAAGAACGTGGTCAGCGTCAGCTGCACCTGCGTGGCCGTCGACGACAGGTCACCGGCGACATCCGGGAACGCGGGGACGTACATGTCGGTGGCCAGCGGTGCGATCGCGGTCAGGAAGATCACCGTGGCGATCAAGGTGGTGGTCAGCTGTGCCTGACGCCGTACCCGATCAGGCGCCGACTGTTCGACGAGAACTGCACTCATGCTTCAAGAACACACGCGCCGAGCGGTGGGAGGAAGTCACCGACGATGGGTGTACCAGCAGTACATTCCAGGTCAGCGGTCCGCGTCGTACCGTCGAAGACATGAACAATCGAGCCGAGGTCCACGACTTCCTCACCACCCGCCGCGCGAAGATCACCCCGGAACAGGCGGGACTGCCCGCCGCGGGGCAGCGCCGGGTGCCCGGTCTACGCCGCAGTGAGGTCGCCGCGCTGGCCGGCATGAGCGTGGAGTACTACGCGAAGCTGGAACGCGGTGCGCTGGCCGGTGTCTCCGCGGGGGTGCTCGAGGCGATCGCTCGCGCCCTGCAACTCGACGAGGCGGAACGCGCCCATCTCATGCGCCTGGCGCAGGAGGCCAGCGGCACCAGCGCGCTGGTGCGGCCCACCCGCCGGCCCAAGCAGTGGAGCGTACGGCCCAGCCTGCAATGGACGCTGGACACGATCACCGCACCGGCGATCGTGGTGAACAACCGGCAGGATCTGCTCGCCGCGAACCTGCTCGGCCGGGCCATGTACAGCGACGCCTACACCAACGCCAACGGCGTGCCCAACTTCGGGCGGTTCACGTTCCTCGACAGCGCCGCCCACCGCTTCTACCCCGACTGGAACCTCGCCGCCGACATGACCGTGGCGAACCTGCGCACCGCCGCCGGCAAGGACCCGCACGACAAAGGCCTGCACGATCTGGTCGGTGAACTCTCCACCCGCAGCGAAGACTTCCGCCGCCGCTGGAGCGCCCACAACGTCCGTACCCACGGAACCGGCACCAAGACGTTCCACCACCAGGTCGTCGGCAACCTCGAACTGGCCTACGAGACGATGGATCTGCGAGCCGAGGACGGAGCCGGGATGACCATCTACGCCGCCGAACCGGCCTCGCCCACTGCACAGGCCCTCAAACTCCTTGCGTCCTGGGCCGCCACCAACGAAAGCACCCCTGCCACATCGCAGCGATAGACGGCCTGGTCCTCAGCAGCCGCCCCGCACACACGAAGAGAAACAGGACCATGGCACGCGTCTTCATCACCGGTTCGGCCGACGGATTGGGCAGGGCCACCGCGGACACCCTTCTCCACGAAGGGCATGAGGTCATCGTGCATACGCGCAGCACCGAGCGGCTGGCCGCGGTGAAAGGTCTCGTCGATCACGGCGCTTCGGTAGTCGTCGGCGATCTGGCCGACGTGGGGCAGACGCGTGACGTCGCCGCCCAGGTCAACCGGCTGGGCTCCACCGATGTGGTCATCCACAACGCGGGGGTCTACAGCGGCGCGCCGGTCTTGCCGGTCAATGTCGTCGCGCCGTACCTGCTCACCGCGCTGATCCGGCGGCCGCGACGACTGATCTACCTCAGCAGCGGCATGCACCACGGCGGACGCGACACCCTGGCTCGGCTGGACTGGACCGGTACCCGGTCGACGGGCTCGTACTCCGACAGCAAGCTGTTCGTCACCGCCCTCGCCGTCGCGGTGGCGCGCCTCTGGCCCGATGTGCGCAGCAACGCCGTACCAGCGACGAGCCGGCGGCGTTGACCAGCGGGGGCTACTGGCACCACCAGCAACGTCGCGAACCGCATACTGCGGCTCGCGACGTCACCTTTCAGGCCGGGCTTCTCGATGCGCTGGCCGACTACACGGCGACAACGTTGAAGTGAAACGGGTGGCTCTGCCCTTGCCGTATCGGTATCCGGCTCGTCCTACCGGCCGCCGGTCGAACAGGGGGCGATGTCGACTCGCTGTGCCGGATCGCCGTTGACCGTCGGGTTGATGGGTGCTTGCGCGGCGGTGCGCCATGGCAATGCCGGCCACCACGGCTGTTGTGCGGCGACCGCATCGTCGGTCGGCTCGGTCGGCACCCCGGGTACGAGTGCCAGGTAGCGCTGCCCTCGGCATGCCGCTTCGGCTCGTACTCGTTCGACCGGTTCGCTCCAGCTGTGCGGGGCGAGGCTGAACCGTCCCCAGTGCACCGGGATCATCAGCTCACCGCGCACCAGGGCGTTCGCTTCGACGGCGAGTTCCGGGCTCAGGTGGGTGTCCGGCCATTTCGGGTCGTACTGCCCGGAGTCGATCAGCGTCACGTCGAACGGGCCGAGGCGTTGCCCGATCTGCGCGAGCTCGGCGAAGTACCCGGTGTCGCCTGAATACCAGAGGCGGTGCTGCGGGCCTCGCAACGCCCACCCCGACCACAGGGTTTCGCTGCTGCGCAGCGGGTCCCGGGCGGACGAGTGCCGAGCCGGTGTGGCAACCAGCTCTACGGAGCCGACAGTGGCACTGTCCCACCAGTCGAGCTCACGGATCCGGTCCGCCGGAATGCCCCATCGCTCCAGGTGGGCCCCGATTCCGAGGGGCACCACGAACGTGGTGGCTGACCAGCCTGCCATGGCCCTGATGGTCGGATGGTCGAGGTGATCCCAGTGGTCATGCGAGATGAGCACGACGTCCATCCGACCGAGCTCGGCGAGTGCCGCCGGCGGCGGATAGAACGCCTTGGTGCCCACCAGGCTGGACGGGCCGGCCTGTTCTCCCCATACCGGGTCGATCAGCACGCGTAGACCGTCGATCTCCACCAGCGTCGAGGAGTGACCGAACCAGGTGACACGCATTCCCTGCGTCGGCGCGACAGCGAGGCGGCTGGTATCGGTTGCCGCGATGCTGAGGGGCTGATTCGGGCTGCTCGTGTCGCTGCCACCGCCGGGAATCGATGCGGTGGGCGACAGCCACTGCGGCCAAGGATCGGCGAACTCGCCGTCCCGCCACTGCGGTGACCCTTCGATCCTGGCCAGCCGGTCGCCCGACGGGGACGCACCGAACGGTGCCGTGCGCACATAGATCAGACCACCGGCCACGGCGATCACCAGCAGGGCGCCGATGACAGCCAGGGACCGGCGTACCCAGCGCCACCGACGCCGGGGGCGGGCAGGTGCAGCCTTACCCGGGGCGTCCGGGGCGTCTCCAGAGGTGGTGGCGACGTCAGTGGCTTCGTCACTGTCCGGTCGTCCGGTCATTCGGGGAATCCTCCTGTGTGGGGAGCAGGCGTGCGCCCGCTCGACGCCGGCGGATGTTCGCAGTACTCAGCAGGTAAGGGTCCGGATCCTGGTCTCGCCTCGTGACGGCGTCGACTGCGTGCCGTTAGTCGAGCTCGCGCATCGGTCGGCGAGGGGTCGTGCTGCAGCCGGTGGCCCGAAGTGCCCGCCGGCACCTCGGGCCACCGCGAGGGATCAGCGGTTGCGCAGAACCTCGTCGAGGATCCGGCTAGCGTTGTCAGCCTGCCGGGTGCCCACTTCGTTGCCCAAGACCTGCACCAGACCAAGTAGCTGGCCTTCGGTCAGGCCGGTGTTGAGCCCGATGGCGAAGTGTGACCGCAGCTGTGATTCGGTGCCTTTCAGCGTGGCCAGGGCGGCGATGGTCGCCACCTCCCGGCTGCGCCAGTCGAGGTTGTCGCGGCTGAAGATGTCGCCGAACAGATGGGTCTTGAGGAACTCGTCGATCGCCGGCGCGAAGTCGAACATCGGGCCGGTGACCGGGGCTCCGCTCAGCTTCGTCTGGTTCTCGGTGCCGAGCTCCAGGATGTCCGTACCCTCGGGCAGCGGCGCCGGTTCCGGACCGGTCTCGTCGGTGATGCCCTTGGCCTTGCGCTGCTCGAGCACGGTCATGAAGGTGCTGATGGCGTTGAGGCTGCGGGGGAAGCCGGCGTACGCGTACATCTGCACCAGAACTTCCTTGACCTGGTTGACCGTCACCCCGGCGTCCAGAGCCTTGTTCAGCGCGGTGGTCAGCCGGGGCAGGTCGCCACTCGCGGTGAACGCGCCGATCATGGCCACCGCTGCGTGCCGTTCGCTGAACTCCCCGGTCTGCTCCTGGTCGCCGGCTACGTGCCCGTTGTACTGCTGGTCGGAGACGTGCTCCAGCCAGGTCACGCTCTGCCCGTCACGCACGCTGGTCAGGGCCATGTGGGTCATGACGCTGTCGGGGGCGGCGCCGTGCCAGTGCTTCACGCCGGGCGGGCACCACACCACATCCCCGGCGCGGATCTCCTCGATCGGGCCGCCCCACTGCTGGGTGCGGCCAACGCCCTCGGTCACCACGAGGCGTTGCCCGGCGGCATGGGTGTGCCACGCCGATCGGGCGCCCGGCTGGAACGTCACGTACGCGCCCGAGTACGGCGCTGCCTCGCTCGCAGGAAACAGGGTGTCGACGCGTACCTCGCCGGTGAAGGTGTCCGGCGAGCCGGCGGTGGAGGTCTGGTCCTGGCTGCGGGTGATCGTCTGCTTCTTCCTGCGGTCTTCCTTGTCCGCGGCGGCCGCCGGAGTGCCGGCCAGAATCAGCAGCGGCAGGGCGAGGACGGCGAGTGCTCTTCTCATGGGTTGCCTCCGATCGGTCCGGGATGTGCGGTGGTGCTACTCCGCGAGGTTCTTGGTGAAGAAGTTCTCGAGGGCGTCGAAGGGAATCAGGTCGGTGCGGTCGTAGAGGTCGATGTGGCGGGCGCCGGGCACGACGAGCAGTTCCTTGGGACCGGTGGCCTTGGCGTGCACGGCGTCGCTGAACCACTTCGAGTGCGCCTGATCGCCGGTGACGAGCAGGATCGGCCGGGGCACGATGTCGGCGAGGTGCCGCAGTTCGCCGAAGTTGATGTGCGCGGCGTCGCTGGTGATGGTGAACCCGCCGATCGACCGGGGGTGGTGGCCGCGGTCGGCGACGTAGTACTCGAAGAACTCCGCCGTGATCGGGTCGAGGCCGTCAGCCGGGATCTCGGCCGGGAAGGTCGGGCTCAGGGCGGGCGTGCCGGCGTCGACGTCGGCCCAGCGCTGCTCGGCGATAGCCGCGAGGGTGTTCTTCCGGTCTTCGGCGGTGCCGCTGTCGAGCCAGCCGTTGCGCTTGACGCCGCTGATGTCGTACATCGCCGAGGTGGCGACGGCCTTGATCCGCGGGTCGGCGGAGGCGGCGCTCAGGGCGAAGCCGCCGCTGCCGCAGATACCGATCGCGCCGATGCGTTCCCGGTCGACGTAGCTGAGGGTGCCGAGATAGTCGACGCCGGCGCTGAAGTCCTCGGCGAAGATCTCGGGGGAGGTGATGTGGCGCGGTTCGCCGCTGCTCTCGCCGTTGTAGGACGGGTCGAAGCCGATGACGACGAAACCGCGGCGGGCGAGCTCCTGGGCGTACACGCCGGGGCCCTGCTCCTTGACGCCGCCGTGCGGCGGGCCGACAACCAGCGCCGCGTGCGTGACGGACTCGTCGAGATCGGCGGCCCGGTACAGATCGGCGGCGATTTCAATGCCGTACCCGTTGCGGTAGCGCACGGGCGTACGGGTCACGTCGTCGGACAGGGCGAAGGTGTAGCCATCAGACTGCAGAGGCATGAGGAACGGTTCCTTCCAGCGAACTCTTGGCATTCGGTTCGCTTTGAGTCAACGCCCACGCCGGCGAACGAAGAAGTCACTTTCGAAAGGTGTACTACCAGGGCACCCCAACCCGAAGTTGCCGATGTGAATGATGTGCCTGCCGGAATGGCAATGATTCTCCACGCCCGTGACGACATCGACTGACAACGGCGCAGCACTCGGTGCGCCCCGTTGAAGCCCCGGTCATCCGAAGGCGTTGCCTCTGGCGGCTCTCGGTCGCCACGCAGGCCTA
>KL571396.1:50907-55037 GCA_000715855.1 Actinoplanes liguriensis | reverse complement strand
ACAGCACTACTACCGGGCCAGCAAACTGTGGTCGGGCTCGTACTTCGCGGGCTCCGTCGACGGCGCACCGCTGAGCGTCGTGAAACAGTACATCGAGCAGCAGAACCGTCCCGGTTAAGGCACTGCTCGGACCTGACGGCCCTCCCAGCACGAGCCTTCACCCCCGGCCTGAAGGCCGGAGCACGGGGCCCGCATTCCGGTAGCCTGTCCACTGTGAACGGTGTCGACCTGGGCTGCCAGGCCGAGCAGGTCCAGCTGGAGAAGGCCACCCGTAAGTAGCTGGAAGCTTTGATCCAGAAGCTGTTGAAGAGTCAGGGGTGAGCCGGATGCCGGACATCGACGACGCCACCATCGCCGCGTCGTTCCCGCACAAACCGGTCACGGTGATCCCGCCCGCTGCAACCGCCGGATTGCCGGTCCCCGACGCATGGCAAGGCGTCGTCGCAGCGGCCGGCGGCGCGGCCCGGGCCGAGGCCACAAGGAGCCTATGGCCTACCGCGATGCTGCACCTGATCCCGAAGTTCGCTCAAGTTCTCACCGACCGCCTGATCGACGTGCGGCTTGTGTCGATCGAGGGCGACCTCGCGCTCGCTTATCTCGTCGACGACACGAGCGCCGGCCGGGTGGTCACCTGGATCGGCTACGACCCCGCCACCTTCGGTACACCTCCCCCGTTCTGGGAGGTGTTCCCGGAGCAGCTCACGGCATTCCTGCAAGGAGTGCACGCAGGCTTCACCTCACAGGACACCTACTCGTTCGGAGTGACCCGGCCCCGATACATGGCGACAATCGCCGACACCGCGAACAGCCCCGAAGGCATCCCCTTCTGGGACGAGATACAGCCCTACCCGTCGACCCGCCTGCTACAGATCAGTGCGCAAGGCCCAGGCATGCTCTACTGCCTCTCCCCCGATCTGCCGGCGGAACACCTGGCGATCGCCGACGAGGTCGAGATCGAAGTCGTCGAATTCTGGCCAGCCATCGACGATCTGTTGATGGATCGGTTCCTGGCACAGGACTACGGATCAGAAGGTTAGGGGTTCGAGTCCCTTCGGGCGCACTTCAAGAAAAGGCCATGACCTGCGAAAATGCGGGTCACGGCCTTCTTCGTTACCACTTTCGGGACCGAAATCCCAGTCGCTGGGATCGTGGTGATCTGATGGTGATCCGGTGTCGAGAAGCCGTCCGTCCGGATGAGTGCTGACCAGTGTTTTTGGTCCGGCGGGTCTGCTCCGCTGCAGTGCGTCACTTCGAGTTGCCCGGTGCCGGGATGGTCGGCTCCGGTCCGTGGGTCGCGGTATGCCGGCCGTGTTGAGGAAGACCAGCAGGGCCGCGCTCAGTGCATCGAGTTTGTCGTCCTCGATGAAGGCCAGGCCGTAGTCCGCGATGCAGGCAGCAGCGCCCACGGTCACATTCCGGATGGAGTAGTCCTGTCGTAGAACCATCGATCGCCCTACCTTTCTTCTCGATGTCATTGCTGTTGTCTCGCACCGCCGTGCGTCGACGATCTACCGTGGCCGGCGGCGGACCATGCTGGGCGTAATGCAGGCGTGAGGGCGTCTTGCTGGCCGAGTGAACACGCGTGGCCATCGTCAGGCGTTCCCGGGCGCGTTTCGGTATGTCGACCAGCGGCCGGTCCAGTCCGCCAAGTCGTGCATCCACCCTGCGGTGTTCTGGCTGGCCTTGAGCGCCCACTTCTCGGCGTTCTTGGTCGCGAAGTCGTCGAGGACCGAAGAGTCCACCTTTCTCCATGCTGACTGCTGGGCCAGCCAGGTCTCGGCTTGTTTCGGGGCCTTGGTGGCCATCGCCCAGTCGACGATGCGCAGGCCGCGTGGGGTGACGATGAGGTTGGCCGGGCCGAGATCGGTGTGGACGAGCGTGTCGCCGTCCATCGCCGGGTGCTCAAAACCAAGCCGCGCTTTCGGGCTGAACAGCCCCACGTCCGGTGCCTGCGTCTTGCCCAGCACCTCCAGGGCTTCGCTGAGCAGGCCCAGGTCGGGGCTGCCCGGCGACAGGTCGGCGTGCGGGCCGTCGCAGTGCTCAAATCCCACGGCCAGCCAGCCGGCGGTCTCGAAGTGCCATCGGACCGCGGGTGAGCTCGGCCAGCTGATGGCCTCACTCACCCGCAGCTCGAAGCGCAGTGACCGGATCCCGAAGTCGCTGTGGGCCGCTTTGACGAACACCGTGCCGTTGGTCCCGGTGACGGTAGCGGCTATCTCGGCGTGGTCGCCGGTGCTGGCCGGGATGGCGTGCGTTCCGCCGATGCGGTCGGCGACCTCTTTCGTGACGGCCTCGGGCAACGCGGTCCAGTCAATGCGCATTGGTTAGCTGGCCTTTCAGATGCCCGGGTTCGGCGGGCAGCAGGACTTCGCTTCGCCGTCCCAGAACTCGGGGTCGATGTAGTAGCCGGTCGCCTTGAGCGCCTGGCGGGTGTACTCCAGCGAGGAGCCGTCCGCCATGCCCTCGGTCAGGATCGGCACGTGGTGCACGAAGCCTCCCGCGATCTGCTCGCAGGCGGCGGCATACGCCTCGGTGTGTTGCAACGACGCGTGCCAGGCCGCGTCGACCGGTTCGGTCGGGACGACGCGGTACGAGCGGCCGTCGGGCAGCAGCCGGCCGAAGTCGGGGTCGTGCTGCGAGTCGGCATGCGCCTTCAGCATGAGCAGCATCTGCCCGACGGCGCGCCGGGCGTAGATCTTGGTGACCTCCTGGCGGGCGGCGAAGAACTCGGCGAGCTTGTCGAAGGTCGGCAGGTCGACGAGGGTTTGCGGGTCCTTGTCGGCCTGAACCGGAAGTGCGGTCGTGAGCGTCACGACTCCTCCTTGGGGGCGTATGGATCGCCGGCGCCTGCTGCGCCGGTGGAATCCCGGATCAACGGGTCGATTGGTGCTGGCCGATCTGACTCGGCGCGTGGGAGACGTTGTCGACGTTCGGCTCGGTGCGCGCCGCCTGAAGCAGCTCGGCGGCCAGCGCCCCGGTGTCGGCGGCGGTAAGCCAGTCCGTCAACGAGTCACGCGCTTCGGCGACCTGCTCGGCGAAGGCGGCGAGGTCGACGACGCCAGCGGGTGAGATGACACGTCGCAGCGGTGTCGAGGTGAGCGCGGCCTGAGCCAGTTTCCCGGCGATCCAGTAGCCGGTGCGCTCGCGCGCCACGAACGTCACGTGGACGCTTCCCTCGGTCTGGCTGCGCGCGTGCGGGTTGTGCATCCAGCCGCGCGGCAGCACCAAAATCTGACCGGGACAGAGGTCGAACTGGAAGTCGGGCCGCATCGACTTCATGCGGTCGAGCACGTCGCTGCCCGGCGAAGTGTTGGACGCGAACTGCTCCCGGTGCGAGCGGCCCTGCCAGACCGTGCTCCGCGAACAACTCGTTACACCACTGCGCCTGCACACCGCCGCGACCGCCCCCTACGAGGCGATCCTGAATCGCGTTGCAGTCGGCCACATCCAGACCGCAAAGTCGATCGTCCCGACGATGGAATGGGCGGTCTCCTACTACTCCACGCACCGCGGCTCGGCTCGGTGGCCGCGACCCGGCTCGGCCTCAGCGACCTGCTCGCCGGTACGGCCACGCCGCAGGTGATGATCGGCGACCAGTGGTTCACCGTCATCGGCATCCTGCACAGCATTACGCTGAACCCCGACATCGACCGCGCGGCGCTGATCGGCTGGAACGCCGCCCGCACGCTGCTGCACTTCGACGGCCATGCCACGGTGATCTACCTGCAGGCCCAGGAGGACTACATCGAGGCCGTCCGGGCCGTGCTACCCGCGACCGTCGATCCGCAGCACCCGTCCGACGTCCAGGTCACCGCCCCGTCCGACGCGCTGGCCGCCAAACGGGCCACCCAGACCAGCTTCTGGCGCTGTTCCTCGGCCTGGCCGCGGTGGCCCTGCTGTTCGGAGGCATCAGAGTCGCCAACACCATGGTGATCTCGGTATTGGAAAGGCGCGCCGGGATCGGTTTGCGCCGCAGGCTGGGCGCCCACCGCGGCCAGATCCGGGCCCAGTTCCTCACCGAGGCGGTCGGGCTGTCCGCGCTCGGCGGCATCGGCGGAACCCTGCTCGGCATCACCGCGACCACCGGATACGCGTGGTCACAGAACTGGCCGGTAGTCGTCCCGGCCACA
>KL571396.1:45029-50684 GCA_000715855.1 Actinoplanes liguriensis | reverse complement strand
GGCGGCCGCCGGCGCCTACCCGGCGATGCGAGCCGCCCGGCTCATGCCCACCGAGGCACTCAGCGGAACCTGACCGACGACTGCCGGGCCGGGGCCCGATTCGGGCCCAAGGCGTCCCGGGCCATCGCCCGTTATCCGCGGGCCCGGGCAAGGCGGAAGGACTGTGGCCGGCCGAACGCGGCGCGAAACCCCTCGCCCCGAAAGGCAACAAATCATCCACGCACACCGGTGGCGGACCACCGCCGGCTGGATCGTGCCCGGCACCGGCCTGTACGGGTCGGACGCGAAGACGTTCACTTGCCGGTGTCAGGGGACGAGTACGAGTTTGCCTCGACGGCCGGGTTCGGTAAGGGCGCGGTGCGCGTCGGTGATGCGGTGCAACGGGAAGATCGTGTCCACTATCGGCCAGACCGAGCGGGTGGCCACGTGTCCGGCCAGGTCGTCGAGGAGCCGGGTGTCCGGGTAGCTGCTGAACGTGCGGACGCGTTGCTCGCCGAAGACGGTCGAGGCGGCGATGGCCGTCATCGCTTTCGCGGAGCCGAAGTTGATGGTGACCATGCGCCCGCCGCGCTTGAGGCGCCGGCGGTAGGCGAGCAGGTCTGCTCCGGTCGTGTCCACGATGACGTCCGAGGGCTCGAGATCGGCCGGTGTCACCGTCCGGTAGTCGATGACCTCGTGCGCGCCCAGGGACGTCACGAAGTCGAGGTCGCGGGCGGCGGCCAAGGCGGCCACGTGAGCGCCCAGGGCGACGGCGAGCTGGACGGCGACCATCCCGACGGTGCCGGCGGCGCCGCGGATCAGTACCCGGTCGCCGGGGCGGACCCGGGTCACGTCACGCAGGGCAGTCAGTGCTGTCGTGCCCGAAGTCACCAGCGCAGCCGCGTCGGTCCACGTCAGCGAGTCAGGCATGCGGGCCACCCGGTCAGCCGGCACCACGACGTACTCTGCGGCGGAGCCGGTGACGTGACCTGATTTCGGGGAGACCATGCCCCAGACGGGCGTACCCGTGGACAGCTCGGTCCCGGCGAAGTCAAGGCCGACCCCGAGCGGGAACTTGCGGCCGGTCACGATTTTCAGGGTGCCGCTGCGGACCACCGCGTCGTGGTGGTTGACCGCGGCTGCCTCCACCTTCACCAGCACCTCGCCGGGACCCGCGGACGGCCGGGGCACCCTCGTCAGTTCCAGCACTTCGGGGCCGCCGTACCGCTGGAACTGTGCCGCTGCCATCTGCTGCATGGAAACCTCCGGGATCGTTCGATGTGAACGGCACTAACATAGCAGCAATGTTAGAGTCGTCAACATGGCGGAGCGCAGGACGTATCACCACGGGACGCTGCGGCAGGCGCTGGTCGACGGGGCCAAAGAGATCCTGGCTGAGAGCGGGCACGAGCAGTTCAGCCTCAACGAGGTCGCCCGGCGCGCCGGGGTCAGCACCGCCGCCCCCTACCGGCATTTCCGCAACCGGGATGAACTGCTGGGCGCGGTAGCCGAGGAGGGCTACGCAACGCTCGCCGACAAGCTCGAGAATGCCGACGGGCTCGCCGCCCTGGGCGGTGTCTACGTCCGGTTCGCGCACGACAATCCCGGGCTGTTCGTCACCATGTTCCGTAGCCGGCCCGGCGGGACGGAGTCCGCCGCGGGCCGAGCCGCCTTCGAGACGCTGCTCCGGGCGGTCTCCGCGGCCCAGCACAGCGGGGAGATCGCCACCCACGCGTCACCGGAGATCACCGCCCGGTCCCTCTGGGTCACGCTGCACGGCTTGGCGGTGCTTCACCTGCAGCAACCGCACGACCGGTACGGCCTAGGCGGGGAACCGGAACAACTCGCCGCGACCACCCTGTCAGCACTGTTGGGCCTCAAGAGCGATTGACGCGGCGCCTGCCCAGGCCGGGGTGAGTCGTCCTGGACCTGGCGCGCGGCTGGCCCGGGATCCGCCGAGGACGAGTTGGGTGACCTCCGGGTTTGGAGTGCCTGAACTGCTCGTCGGCCAGGCCGACCGCGCGTAGGGCGTCCTGGGCGTGAAGGGTCCCATCTTGGCGAGGGCTCGGGCTCGTACGGTGTGGAGCATGGCGCGTTCGGTGGCGGTGAGCCGGTCGGCGCGTACAAGGCCCATTTCGGAAAGATCCGTCACCAGCGGGCTTCAGCATGCGACCACCGAGGTGTCGGCCAGCTCAGCGGGTGCGACTCACTGGTTTGCCGAAAGTAGTGCGTCGTGCTGACTCGCGCGTCGAGAAGCGAAAAATCATCCTGGGGAGCTTCCCCTACCTCCGCGGTTACGGTGGCGCAGTCAACTCGTGCGGCGGAAGTCGGTAACGTCCGGGCTCTTCTGAAAGCCGGCCGAGACGTACGTCGCCACGCCGGCGATGTTGCTGCTCGGGGTGCACACTATCGCGCTGGACGACCCCATCTCCTGCAACGCGGCGGCCGCTGCCACCGTGATGGCGCGGCCGTATCCGTGGCCACGGTGATCCCGATGAACGCCCATTGGTTCGAGCAAACCCGGTCGCCCCTCTCCGGCCGACCAAACCGTCACCGCGGCGACCGCATCGCCGTCGCCGTCGTAACCGACCAGGCACCGGGCCCGACGGTAGGGCGGGGCAGCGGCCATCGCGCGCCAGCGCTCCACAGTGAACGTCGAGTTGGCGAATGCCGCCCGATGCACCGCGACCCGATCATCAACGATCCGATCCCGAACGTCGTGCGCCTCGATGACCTCGACCCTGAGCCCGCAGTCCTCCACCGGCTCGATCAGTTCGCGAGACAACGGGGTCCACGGTTCGTCTGACACCCAACCGCTGCGACGGAGGAGGTGTCGAAGAGCAGCGCCGAAGCGGGCCTCGACGGCCCCGGCACCGTCGGGCAGTACCCCCTGCCCCGGATCCGACAGATCGGCCAGCAGCCGGGCGGCGAACGTGGCGTCTTCGTCGACGCTCGGTGCGATGCCCATGCGGATCACCCCGTCGTCCACCATGCCAACGGCCGAGATCTGACCGTTACGGGTCCACACCCGGACGGCCCCGGCCAACTCCCGCCCGCCGAACCTCCAGTGCCACCCAAGGTCGCCTGGATGAAGCTGCACCGGCCCGCCGGTGTGCTGCCAGACCGCTACCGCCTCGACGATCTCGCCTAACGAATCCGGCGTCGCAAGCTGCATCGTGATCGACATCCGCCGACCTAACCACACCACAGAGACGACGCAATTGGTTTTCACCGCCAGAGTGGCGGATCATGACGCGCGTGCATGAAGGCGGTCAATGCAAACCGCAGACCAGAACGAAATCAACCCAGCCAGATCCGAATACTCTCATAGCCGCAACGTGGGTGACCTTCCGAGCAAGACGGTAGCCAACGTCCACTGGGTGCACGGGAGTGCTGCAGTTGTCTCAACAAGCCGCAGTGCGGTGGTGCTCTGCAGGATCATGAAGCTGTGGATCGCAGCCAGCACGCGCCTTCTGTCCTCGGCGGTCGGCTGGCCCCGCTCGGCTGGAGCATGGGCTTCCTGGAGACGCCGATCGAGCCGGCATCCGAGCACCTGCGCGCCTGGCGCAACGATCTCCGCATCTCGTACAAGATGACAAGAAGCGAGGCGTCGTGGCCTGACTGTCTCCTCGCGCTGGAACCCTTGGAGACGCCCTGGACCAGCGAGATTCTGGTATCGCACGGAGCCACTTGGACCGCCTACCTCAACAACGACATCAGCGGCGGTGACCCCTTCCCGGCTACGAGCTATCTCGCCCGGATTCTGGACGTACGCTGGGTGATCGCCACTCACCAGCCAATGACCTCCCACGGACACGCGTCGACCCAGCTATGGCTCGGCGGCCCGCACGGTGAGCCGCCACTGAACTACGTACGCACTATCGCGGCTCACGCCGAGGATCGCCGCTGGTCCTGGGAAACGTCCGGCCAGGTGCAGAGCTTCGAGAGGCCGGCTGCGTATCAGGCCAGGAAGATCAGCGAGCGCTTCAACCGGCCCCTATTGCTCGAGTACCTTCAGGCGCTCGGCGTCGCGGTCGATGACGACAAGCAGTACGACTACGCCGTCGCCTTGAAACGTCGTACGGTCTGGCGACCATGGCGACGTTCGCACCGGCTCACTCTGGAACAGGCCCGGCAAAGGGAGACCTGACCCTCCGGAAGCTCGGTCGGCGTGGCGAACAGTGCCATCACCCTCACCCGGCCTTCCGGGCGTGTCGGCCCGGCTTCAGTTGCCGGCTTCCGATGCGGTGTACCTACGCACGTGTTGAACCGGGCGCTTGCCGTCGGTGTGTACCCCTGCGGGGCCGCGGGGACCTCGTGATGTGGATCTGTTTCCCGACTTCGGGGTTGTTGAGTGCTTTGCGTTCATAGATGCTGGGATCTTCGTGTTCTGACGGTAGTCAAGTGCCTAGTAGGCCGGTCATGCTCTGGCGTGGCGCGGATCGGACTACTATCGGCCGCCGCGCCGGTGCTGGTGGTGGTGGGTGTGAGGGCGCTGGCCGCCGTGATGTTCCCTGCGGGGAGGGGATCGCTGGTGCATCCGTGGAGTGGTCTTGAGGTTGACGTCGAGGCGTTGCAGGGTGCCGGTCACGACGTGGCGGACGCTGCCACCACGTTGCGGGAGACGGTGAAGTCGGCCGGCTCCGGCCTGGCGCCGGCACCCCGGCCGGGTTCCACCGCCGTCGCCGCCGCGCAGAAGGCTGAGAAGGCGTGGCTCGCCGACCTGCAGCGGCTCGCCGGCCAGGTCGATGATTACGGCCGGACTCTGACGACCGCGTCGAAAGACTACCGATCCACCGACCAGGCGAGCGCTGACGAACTGCGGCGCGGCGGCTCGGGGGTGGGCCGGTGAGTGGTCTGACGCTGCAGGATCTGCTCGAGTTCGATGCCGGGCCGTGGCACTCCGCGGCCGAGGTCTGGCAGCAGGTGGCCCGGAGCCTGGACGCCGCGACCGAGCAGCTGATCACCGGCACCCGTGATCTGGCCGCGGTCTGGCCGCACGGCGGCGGGTCGCAGGCGGCTCAGCAGAAGGCGGCGATGCTGCGGGCCGAGCTGGACAACACCTACCCGCCGGCGAAACGCCTGGCCGACGCGTTCGACCAGCACGCGTACGCGATGAAGGGTCTGCGCGCCCAGGCGGAGGGGATCGTCGCGTCGGCGCGGCAGGCCGGCTACACCGTCGACACGGTGGCCGTCACCATCACCGCGCCCGCGTCGGCGTACATGGGCGGCAATCTCGACCAGACCGGCAGGGCGACCGGCGCTCTGCTCAACGATCTGCGCACGGTCGTGGATCATGCGCGGGAGCAGGACGACGCGACGGCCGCCACCATCAACGGCAATGTGCCCTCGCCCCAGACCGGGTTCGGCGCCAGTCCCCCGGGCGCGATCACCCGGGCCGAGGAACTGGCGAAGAAGCTCCTTGACCCGAGCTACCGGCCCACTCCGGCCGAGCTCGACGAGCTGCGGAACCTGATCACCCTGTACGGCCGGGACAAGGCCTTCGCCTACGACTTCCTCACCGCGCTCGGCCCCCGAGGCCTACTGCAGATCAACGGCACGCTTGCCTCCTACCAGCCCGACCATCCCGGCAAGGACGCCGACGGCTGGATGTTCAGCAACGAGGCTGCCGACGACATCCGCGACCTGCAGAACGGGCTCGGCGTGATGCTGGCT
>KL571396.1:38828-44769 GCA_000715855.1 Actinoplanes liguriensis | reverse complement strand
GGCTGCCGCCACCGCGGAGACCGGCACGAGGGGCGGCTTCCGCAACGAGATCTACATCCCGGGCGACCACGAGCTGTCCAGTCAGTGGGTCAGCGATCTGGTGGCCGCCGGCCGCAGCAAGATGACCGTTGTCGACCCCTCCGGCCCGCCACACGATGTGACCGTCTACGGATACCAGCTGCTCAGTCCGCTGCTGCACAACGGCTCGTACGGCGCCGGTTTCCTGACGGCGGTCGGCGGGGACATGGTCGACTTCGAGATGTCGCAGGGCGAGAACAGCGGCCTGTGGACCGGCGAACGCGGCGAAGACCTGCGCCTGGACTGGACCGAAGGCCACGACGACAACAGCGTCGCGGCCGGCTACGACCCGATGAACGGCCTGATGGACGCGCTGTCACGTAACCCCGATGCCACCCGGGACCTGCTCACCGGCGTCACCAGCTTCACCGCGGACGGCCCGCCCGGCGGCCGGCTGGACCGGCTCGACTACCTGCTCACCGACCGGAACTGGACCGCGGACGTCCCCGGCGGCCCCGGCTGGACGAGCGAGATGATCCAGCACGGCGGCGACTACTCCAGCCACGCGCTCGACGACTTCGGCTCCGCGTTGGAGACCGCCACCACCGGAGAGCCGAGCCCGCAGGCCCGGCACATCGTCGAGTCGATCATCTACGAGACCAGCGCCGACGAGCAGGCCCAGTACTACCCCAACGGCACGATCCCCGGGCACGGCCAGAGTGGCACCTTCGCGAGCACCGACCTGATCCACCCGCAGCTGCGCCAGCCGCTGGCCAACATCACCTCGGCGTACATCTTCGACGTGAACCTCAACATCGCCGACGGCCACAACGCCATTCCCGGCCAGACCCTCGACGTCGACCGCAACGACCTGGTGCGATACCTGGCCGATCTCGGCAAGGACCCCGGCGCGCACGACACCATCGCCAAAGCCGAGGCCGCGTACGCCGCGGGCAGCTACGACAACATCCTGTCCGGCCGGCAGAACCCGCACGACGACCTGCCTGGCAACCTGCGCGCGATGGAGAACGTCTCACACAACTACGGCAACGTGATGGGCGCCCTCGACAAAGGCGCCCACGACGTCGCGCACACCACCAGCGCCCAGCAGGACGAGGCCTACAACAAGCACGTCGAGAACAACTACAAGATCGCCGGCCGGCTCGTCGACGAGGTCATGGGCAAGGTCACCAGCAAGATCACGGTCCCGGTCGTCGGCGACCTGGCCAACGAGTACGTCGGTGATCTCATGTCACAGGCCGAGGAGCAGGCGAAAGTCGACAACCACGGTCACGTCGACTACGAGGTCGGCCAGTCGCTCGGCGCCGGCCGCAACACCGCCGTCGGCCTCACCGAACAGGCCCTGTACAACAGCGGCAAACTCGAAGACCTGCCGGGCACGCTCGTCAAGGACGGCGGCCTGAAACCGGTGAGCGAGTGGAAGGCGGCGGAATACCAGGCCTGGCAGCAATACAAGGCCGACCACGGCCAGAGCACAGTCGCCAACGCCGCCGCCAACGCCGGCGACTCCTACCAGAACGGCTACGAATGGGCGAGGGACCTCCTCAAATGAGAAGTAGCACGAGCATTTCCAGGCCGACGGTGTTCGCCACGGCGTTCCTCGCAGTGACCGTCGGTCTGGCCACGGCAGCCTGCACCGACGACGATCCGGACGCAGGCGGGACCACGCCGTCGACGGCGGCGCCGAGCAGTGCTGCCGCACCCGCTATGACCTTCGATGAGGCGTACCGGAAGCTCCCGATGGACGGGACCAAGGACGTGCCGATCACCTGGGATCTGGCCGGAGCCCCGGACACCGACGAAGTTCTCGCCGCCCGGCGCGGTCTCGCATTCATGTACTGGGAACGGCAGTCGACCGACTGGACTCCGGTCATCCCGATCGGGCGATACGTCTTCACCGAGGCGTACTACGAGAAGTTCCTGGCACCGTTCGCGACGGCGTCGGCGATCGACGACCCCCTGATCGGTCCGATCTGGGTCAAGGTCATGGGCGTCGAGCAGACCGGCACCGGGCAGACGACGGTCACGTTCTGCACCGACCTCGGCTACTGGCGGCACGCCGAAGAGAAGAACTTCACGGTACGCAAGGACCGGGCGAACCTCGAATCGTACGTGCTGGCCAACGTCGAATCCGGTGACGGCGAGCGGCATTGGCTCACCGACCGCCTGATCGACAACGACGGAGACCGTAAGCCCACCTACGGTGCGGCATGCACGAAGTGGGCCCAGCACCATAACTGACGGCACGGTGCCTGCAGTGGCTGTGAAAGTGCATTTGTAACCGTCATATGCGATGCCGAGTTCCTTTGTGTCCTGCATGCGGTGGTGAGGTGAGCTTCCCGGTGGAGTCAGCCTCGGTAGATCTCGGTCACTTACGGCGCTGTGCACGCGGCCGAGCGTCACCGCGGACGTGCTGCTGCTCGCCCTGGCCACCACTGTCGTCATCGGCACACGCCTGGTCCGGCCGTTACGCACCCTCACGGCCGCGCCGGAAGCGAACTGGTCATCGAAGTCGAAGACACCGGCACCGGCATCGCCGCGGCCGACCTGCCACACGTCTTCGATCGATTCTGGCGCGCAGACCCCGCGCGGTCGCGGTCCACCGGCGGCAGCGGATTGGGCCTGGCCATCGCTCGGCGCCTGACCCAGGCCCACGGAGGTGACATAACCGCCGTGAGCACACCACACGTGGGCAGCACATTCACCATTCGAATACCTTGCTGACCGCAACTGCCACGCCGCAACGGCCGAATTCACTTCCGAGGCGATGAGCTGTCACGTTGGCGGCAGTCGTCTTGACACGGTCGCGCCGGGGAGCGAACCGTCGCTCTGGTGACCGACAGCGCCGACAGCAGTCGTGAGCAGCGCCGACAGCAGAAGCGCGGCCGGGCTGCCAGGCGTGCGGCCTACAACAGCCGCCTGCTGTCCGGCCTGGACCGCATCGCCCTCGACGCGGCGACGGCGACCCGCCGGGTCCGACGCGCTCCGAACGGCCCGCGCTGGGTGCCGATCGGGCCGTCCGTCGTCCGCAAGGGGCAGGCGGTCGACAACCCTCGGGTCACCGGCCGGGTGCGCGACATCGCCGTCGACCCGGCCGGCCTGCGGGCGTACGTGGCCACCGCCCGGGGCGGGGTCTGGTACACCGGGGACGGCGGCGCGACGTGGGCGCCGATCGACAGCTCGGCCGGGCCGGACACGCTGCCCGGCGGGCCGAGCAACGCGCAGGTCTGTGGCTGCCTGCTGGTCGCCTTCGGCGCGACCGCCGAGCAGGACGTGGTGCTGGTCGGCACCGGTGAGCCCGATCTGGCCGACTGGCCGCTCGTCCCTGATGCCCCGATGGCCGCCTGGCAGGGCGGGGTGGGCATCCTCGCCGCCACCGGGCCCGGCGCGAACCCGTGGGAGCGCAGTGGGCACGAGCTGCTCGGCGGGTCGGGCATCTACCGGCTGGTGCGGGACCCGACGCGGGCGCCCGGCGCGGACGGCGACCGGGTGCTGGCCTGCTCGCCCGCCGGGGCGTTCCTCGGCGAGCGCAACGGCACCTACCGCTGGCAGCGCCTGCAGCCGCTCGAGCACGACTACGGTGGCCACCCGGTCGCCGACGCGTGCTGGCTGCCCGACGGGCGCCTGCTGGCGGCGATGGTGCACGGCGATGTGCTGTGGATGGACGGTCCGGCGGGGGCCCCTCAGGTGATCGACCTGCCGGGCGACACCGCCCGCGACGGGGTCGCGACTTTCGCCCCGGCCGGCCCGGACGCCGTGTACCTGCTGGGTCAGGCCGGGACGCCCGCGCTCTGGCGGATCGACACGCCACCCGGCACCGCGCCGCAGGCCACGGCGATCGCCGGTGTGCCGGCCGATCTCTGGGGCACGCAAGGCAACTACGACCAGGCCCTGGCGGTCCACCGGGACGGCGGCAACGACCGCGTCTACCTGGGCGGGTCGGCGTACCGGGCATTCGACGTGCTGCAGCGCGGCGATTTCTGCGCGCAGCTCTACCATTTCGACGTACGGGACGACGCGCTGGCCCCGGTCGATCATTCCGGCACACTGAAGCCCGGTCTGATCGGCAACAACGTGCACCCCGACGTGCACGCCATCCGGCTGGCCGGGCCGCCCGGGCAGCCCCACGTGTGGGCCGGCACCGACGGCGGGGTGTTCGTGTCGGAGCTGGCCGGCCAGGTGTACTCGTTCGCCGCGCGCAACAACGGGATCGCCTCGCTGGAGCCGCAGTTCGTCCGGGGAAGCCCGGTGTCCAGCCAGTTCCTGGCGATCGGGGTGCAGGACAACGGGGTGCCGATCCGCACCGGCGACACCACCTGGGAGCTGATCGAGGAGGGCGACGGCGGCGGCGTGCTGTTCGTGCCGACCGCACCGCACGTCCTGCTCCGCCAGCTGACCAGGGCAGACTGGCACTCGGCGCTCTGGAACGTCGTCGACCCGCTGACCCGCAGCGAGTTCTGGCCGGTCTTTCCGGTCGACGAGAACGGCAACATCGACGAGCCCGAGTACGAGGCGTCGATGTTCTACTCGAACGGCGCCGCGATCGTCGACGACAGGTCCGGGACACCACGTACCCGACTGGCCGTCGGGACCAACCGGCTCTGGCTGACCGACGACATCGGCGGTGGCCCGGACGACGCTCCGAACACCTGGCGCGTGCTGTCGATGATCGAGGAGGCCGCCTGCGATCCGCGGGCCACCTGGACGAAGGAGGACCGCCTCTACGACGCGGACTTCGGCGTTGCGGGCCTCGGTGCGGTGATCACCATGTCGTGGGCGTCGCCGGGCACGATCGTGGTCCTGTACGAGAAGGGCGTCGTCCAGTACACCGAGGTCGACCCGGAGTGCGACACCTGGCAGGCGACCATCCCGCCGGCGCCGGCCTCGACCGTCCTGACCGATGTGTTCGCGATCCCCGGCACCCACGACTTCTATCTGGCGACCACCGGTGTCGCCGGCACCGAGACGGAGACGCTCTGGCTCTACCGGGAGGACGAGTGGCGCCTTCGCCCGACCGGCCTGCGCGCCGAGCTGGCGCCCCGCGACCCGGTCTTCGCGGTGGTGCTGGACCCGGCCGACCCGTCGGTGGTGTTCGCCGGCACTGCCACCGGCGTCTGGCGGGGCGTCCGGCACGAGAACGGGCACGACTGGGAGCAGTACGACAACGGGCTGCCCCAGGCGGTCGTCCAGGACCTGAACATCTGGACCGACCCGAAGGGCACCGCCGGCGCGCCGCGGCTGCTGCGGGCCGGCATCATGTCGCGCGGTGTCTGGGAGGCCGACCTCGCACACGACACCGGCCGGCGTACCTGGATCCGGGCCACCGCCCACGACGACCGGCGCATGCCGGTGGCGTCCGCCGACGATCCCACGCCGATGTCGTCCGGCCGGCCGGACCCGTTCACCGGCAGCCCGGACATCGCGATCCGGCCGAAGTGGCCGATCACCAGGCCGCCGCCGTTTCGCCGGACCCTCAAGTCCGACATCGGTGCCGACGCCGACCACTGGGACAAGCGCAAGCCCGACTACGAGCTCTGGACCTTCCAGACGGCCTTCCGGTCGCTGTACCCCAGCATCGTGGCAAACGGCCTCTGGTCGTACGCGATGGACAACCTCGTCGCGCGGCACCGGGTGTCGCTGCACCTGTCCGACGCGCCGCTGGTCGACAAGTTGCTGTGGGAAGCCGTCGTCCGGACCACGGCCTACCGGGCGCCGTGGCCGGTCGCGCCCGGCGAGGCCGACCTCACCGAGCTCGTGGTGCCCCCGGCGATCGGCGCGGACGGGATCTGGGAGGTCTACCGCGAACCGTGCACGGTCGACGTGCTGATGCACCACCGCGACAGCCGCGAGATCCCGGCCGGCGCGGCCTCGGTCACCCTGCTCTCTGTCTCTTATACACATC
>KL571396.1:38227-38590 GCA_000715855.1 Actinoplanes liguriensis | reverse complement strand
ACGTCGCTGGACGTCGACCTCGCCACGGCCGACGCCGGCCGGTACGCACTGCTGCTCGCCCACGTCAGCTCGACCGTCGACGACCAGCCGGCGCTGAAGCCCGCGATTGCCGCACCCCGATCGGTCACCGACCTGGTGCGCGGCTGGCCCTACCTGGCCGCCCGCGTCGTCAAGATCACCAAACGCCCCTGAGCCGCGACGAGGTGCCCATGCCCGACTCCCCGAAACCGGCCCGCCGGGCCCGGATCCAGCTGATCCTCGCCGCGGTCAGCGCCGGCCTGACGGTCCTGGCCGCCCTGCTCCCCGAGTGGATCGAGGAGGTCACCGGGCGGGCCCCGGACGGCGGGAACGGCGTGCTGGAAT
>KL571396.1:37383-38016 GCA_000715855.1 Actinoplanes liguriensis | reverse complement strand
AACCCGGGCCGCTAGATTCTGTCTCGTGGACCGTCCGATCACCGTGTCGGTCACCTGGCGGGTCGGCGTTGGTTGCCAGGCTCTCACGGTCGGCGGAACCGAGGGACGGAGCGCAGCATTCTGCGGATGCGCCGATCGGCCGAGGCGGTGTTCGACACGACATCCATGCCGTCACAGCCGGACATACGCGCAGGCCAGCTAGAACGAAGTCCGCGGACGAGGCGCTCGAAGCCCGGCACCGGCTGTCCTTCGGCGACCTCTACGCGGTCAATCGGTCGCCGGCACGCCGAGAGCAACCAGGAGACCGTCCAGCGTGTCCTCGGCAAAGGTGGTCCGCGCCTCGATCGCCGTACCGACTTCGCCGGGGTCGGCAGCCAGGCCGGCCTCGGCGCTCCAGGCGAGAACGGACTCGATCTCCCACGGCATTTCCGGCGCCCCGTAGGCCTCGGCGACCTCGGGATGCAGGCAACCCTCCCAGCGAATGCCGGCGGGGGTCAGCCCTTCCACCGCGGCACAGTCACTGTCCAACACGAACGCCGCCAGCGCCGGCATACCGGTCTCGGCCACCAACGCGTCCAACGCCCCCGGCGGATCGGCGTCGAACTGGACCCACCACCACCCGCCACCGAGCTC
>KL571396.1:33813-37163 GCA_000715855.1 Actinoplanes liguriensis | reverse complement strand
CAACGGCTGCCCGGTCCGGGCGACCAGGATCCGGCCGGTGTATCCCATCGGATCATCCCTGCAATTCCGCGGCGTTACGCCGCGACACGTAGAAGGGCGGGTTCGACGCGATGTCCGGGAAGGCGTCCCCCGGCCGGAGCGCCGGCGCGAGCACCGGGAACATCCGCTCGGCGACGTCCTGCCCGAAATCGCGGTAGTCCTCCGTCGCCAGCAGCCAATATCCGCCCCGTGTCAGGGCTTCCGCCTCAGCGAACACGCCGCTGTTGCGCAGCGCCTCGAGGCCGCCGAGGCGGTCTCCGATCTCCTGCGGGCACAGGGTCAGCCACCCGTACCCGCGTAGTACCTCGCGGCTGGTGACCGCGGTCTCCGGCGAGTCGCCGTGGAAGACGTTTTCGAAGGCCGTGCGCCTGCTGCCCCGGTCGTAGGAGATCTCGCCGTAGGCGGGGTTCCAGTCATCGGCGAAGGAGCGCGCGAAAGCCAGCGTGGATTTCTGGTATCTCGGATCGTCGAGCCAATCGGGGCTGAACCGCACGCTGAGGAACATCCACTCCGGCGCGGCCTCGTTGACCTCCGCGACGATGTCGAGGACGGGGAAGGCCTGGGGAAAGCCGTCGTAGTCAAGCGTGGCAGCCCGCAGGGACGCCGACTGGAGCAACGGGGATGCCAGCCGCCCCAGGAAAGCGTCCCACGCCTCTTCGGAGAAGGGATCGGTCTTCGCCCGAGGCCCCCGTGTACCGCGCACTTTCGTCTGCACGGTTGCCCAGACCTCGCCGGGCTGGCCGAAGGGCTCCTCCATGTTGCGGCCGCGCAGGTTGTAGGCGGAGAGCGGACCGGCCGCGAGTAACGCGTCCCGCAGCCGGCCCCCCATCGCCTCGAAGACACCGGCGAACCACGCCCTCGACATGCGGCCGGCCTCGGCATCGTCCTCCGGACGCTGCAAGGTCACCTGAAGCTGCATCTGCCACGACATAGGTCCGCCGCTCCTCCCTGACTCAAACGGCCTTTCCTACCACGAGAATGCGAAGAACGACGCGACAGCCGCTCCCACCACGATGGTCGCCACGACCGGCGCGAGCGTCACCGCGGCCACTACGCAGAAGGCCGCGAACGCCGTGACCTGGATAACCTTGTTGATCGTCTCGAGATCGGGCGCGCCGACCCGGATGCCGTCGCCCGGCGGTTCCGGCGATCGAGCCCCTCAGGCACCGGCTCAGGCCCCAGATGCCCCGCCGCTGAGCGGTCTTCCACAACCGGTCCTGCTCGGCGTGAAGAGCGCTCGCTCGTCAGGCGGAAAACGGTCTCCGAACGTCAATCAAATCCACTCTAAACCCGGGCCGGGCACCAGTCGGACATGACGCTGCTGCAACCCGCTCTGCGGATCTCCGCCGCATCGGTCGTTCGCCGAGGGGAGACACCTTGATCCTCGCTCTGAACGAATTGGCCTACTGGCTCGTGGTGACCCGCCGACGCCGTGAGGACCCGCTCAAGCCGTTCCGTCGCTTCGATACCGATACCTGCCGGCGCCCGGCCGCCGGCACCGCTCACGGCGAGAAACGGGAACCCCGGTGAGCCCCGCCGCCGGCGCATCGTCCGGTGGTCAGGCGGGGCCGGACGCCGCCCGCCGCGACACGCTCGTCTTCCCGCCCGATTTCATGTGGGGCGCCGCTACCGCCGCGTACCAGATCGAGGGGGCCGCCGACGACGACGGCAAGGGCCGCTCGATCTGGGACACCTTCGCCCACACTCCGGGCCGGATCGCCAACGGCGACACCGGTGACATCGCCGCCGACCACTATCACCGATACAAGGACGACGTCGGCCTGCTGTCGGTTCTCGGCCTGAACGCGTACCGGTTCTCGGTGTCGTGGCCGCGGATCCAGGCCGACGGCACCGGCGCGCCCAACCCCGCCGGGCTGGACTACTACGACCGGCTGGTCGACACCTTGCTGGAGCGGGCCATCACCCCGCTGGTCACGCTCTACCACTGGGATCTACCGCAGGCGCTCGAGGACCGCGAGGGCTGGCGCAACCGGGACACGGCGTACCGCTTCGCCGAGTACGCCGAGCACGTCGGGGAGGCGATCGGAGACAGGATCCGCTACTGGGTGACGATCAACGAGCCGTGGTGTGCCGCGTTCCTGGGATACTCCAGCGGCGTGCACGCTCCCGGGGTGCAGGATCCGGCCGGCGCCTTCGCCGCCGCACACCACCTGATGTTGGCGCATGGGCTCGCGGCGCCCGGGTTGCGCGCTTCGAACCCGGGAACCTCGTCAGTCGGCGTGGCGCTCAATTTCAGCCCGGTTCAGCCGAGGTCGGAATCGGCCGCGGACCTCGACGCTGCCCGCCGCATCCACCTTCTGCAGAACCGGCTTTTCGCCGACCCGATTCTGCGCGGCTCGTACGGTGCCGAACTTCGCGAACATATCGAGCAAGTGAGCGGAACCGGGCACATCCGTCCCGGCGACGAGGACATCCTCGCCGGCGGCGCCGATTTCCTCGGCGTCAACTATTACACTCCCTACCTCGTCTCGGCCGGACCGGAGAAAACATATCCGACCGCGTGGCCGGGTGCCGAGGAGGTGGCATTCCACCTGAAGGGGCTGCCCCGCACCGTCATCGGCTGGGAGGTGGACCCGGACGCCTTCCGCCGACTTTTCGACTGGCTCAGCGCGGAGTATCCGGACGTCGACCTCGTAGTGACCGAGAACGGGGTGGCGACCTTCGATCGGGTGGACCCCGACGGCGCCGTGCACGACCCCGAGCGCATCGATTTCCTTTTTTCGCATCTGCGGGCGGTGCATGCCGCCATCGCGGACGGAGCCAACATCCGCGGATATTTCACCTGGTCATTGATGGACAACTTCGAATGGGCCGAGGGTTACGCCATGCGTTTCGGCCTCGTCTTCATCGACTACGAAACACAGCAACGCTTTCCCAAGGACAGTGCGCACTGGTACGGCCGGATCGCGCGCGACAACGCGGTTTCCGGCACCACTGTCCTACCCTCCGGAACGGAAGAGTAGGCGGCAATGATAGATCTAGCCATGCCGATGCCGACAGCGGCGGCACAGCCGAATCTCGGCACGAACCACGTTCAGCGGAGCCTCGACCTGGTCGGAAAGCTCACCCAGACATCCATCTTCCCGAGCGTGCAGGCAGTCGCCGAGGGGCAGCGTCTGGCTCACCCACTGGTCGTCGACCTGGATCCCACCACGATCTGCGACCTGGCGTGCCCGGAATGCATCAGCGCCAACGTCCTGCACAACGGCCAGTTCGCCAAGGATCGCATCATCCGGTTCGCCGAGGAACTGCACGGCACCGGCGTCAAGGCCGTCATTCTCATCGGCGGG
>KL571396.1:32772-33598 GCA_000715855.1 Actinoplanes liguriensis | reverse complement strand
CATTAAGATCGGTCTCGTCACGAACGGTACGCAGATAAAGCGGTACCTCGACGAGATAGCCGCCAAACTCGCCTGGGTGCGGGTTTCCGTCGACGCCGCCACCCAGCCGACGTACGACCTGTTCCGGCCGGCCCGGCGGAAGAGGAGCGTGTTCGGTGAGGTCATCGAGAACATGCGCCTGCTCGCGGAACGCAAGCAGGGCAGGCTCGGCTATTCGTTCCTCCTCATGCAACGTTTCGACGACAACGGCCGCGTCGTCGAGTCGAATTATGACGAGGTCTACGCGGCCGGCAAGCTCGCCAAGGAAATCGGCTGCGACTATTTCGAGCTCAAAGCGATGCTCGACGACGACCACTACACGGTCAATCAGTCCCAGGCGGACATCGCCCTTGTCGAAGAACAGTGGGCGCGACTCGAGACGCTCACTGACGAATCCTTTCATCTGCTGCGGTCGACCAACTGGCTGGCGGTGCGCAGTAACAGCGATGCAGTGCAGGTGAAGGACTACACCTCCTGTTCGGTGGCGGAACTGCGGACGACGGTGACGCCCACCGGCGTTTTCATCTGTCCTTATCACCGGGGCAACGAGAAGGCGAAACTCGGTGATCTCCGTGATACGGAGTCCTTCACGGAGCTGTGGAAGCAGGCCGACGTGGCTGGGGTCGATCCCCGGCAGCAGTGCCAGTTCCACTGTGCCCGGCACGAGACGAACCTGGCGATCCGGTCGTTGCGCGACAACCCGGTGCCGGTGGAGCTGGTCCCCGACTTCGATCCCTTCATCTAGCCCGGAAGCGAGGCACCACATGAGCTGTCTCTTATACACATC
>KL571396.1:31018-32531 GCA_000715855.1 Actinoplanes liguriensis | reverse complement strand
GTGTATAAGAGACAGGGGCTGACCAGCGCCAAACAGGCCTTGGCCCGCGGTCATGACGTCGTTGTCTACGAAGCGGCCGCGGATCTCGGCGGAATCTGGAACCCGACCGGCGGCGGCGCCTATCCGGGCGTGCGTATGCAGAGCTCCCGGTGGACCTTCCCGTTCTCCGACTTCCCGGCTACCACCACCGTGCCCTTCGCCGTCCAGGCGATGGTGCACGGTTACCTGCGCGCCTATGCCGAATCGTTCGGGGTGGACGCCCATCTGTTGTGGCGGCACCGCGTGACGCGAGTGGCGAAGGAGGGCGTCACGTGGATTGTTGCGGGCACGCGCGGAGCGGGGGCGGCCCAGTCCTTCAGTGAACGGTTCGACGCGGTGATCCTGGCGGTGGGCGAACTGTGGCGTCCCAAGCTTCCCGACCACCTGCCCGCGGCGGGAAGCGGCCCTCGAGTCTGGACCGCCAAGTCGTATCCCGGCGCACAGGAGTTCTCGGGCGCCTCGGTGCTCGTCGTCGGCGGCGGCGTGAGCGGCGCCGACATCGCCGCCGACCTGGCCGGCACCGCGGGCTCGGTGCAGTGGTCGGTGCGGAGGCGATCCCTCTTCCTGCCACGGGACTGCAACGGCGTAGCCAACGACATGCTGCTGTCGTACGCCGGACGACGGGCGGTGGAAGACCTGCCGTACGCCGAGTACCTCGCCCTGCTGGAGAAACTGCTGCCCGACTACATGGCCCGCTACCGGGAGACCGGGCTGCTGCCCGACTCGGGCCGGCACGGCGCCATCCATCTGAGCGAGGACGCCATCGATCTGGTGCACGCCGGCCGCATCACCGTCCGGGGAGCTTTCGAGGGCTTCGCCACCGACGGCACGGCGGTGTTCGCCGACGGGACGACTGATACCTACGACGACGTCGTGGTCTGCATGGGGTACGAACCGCCGGACTACTCGTTCATCGCCGGCTTCGACGCGACCGATCTGTACGAGTACCACTTCTACCGGCACGATCCTACGCTCTTCGTGATCAACACCCCGATGGACGGCGAGGGCTTCGGCACCGCGTGCCCGTACTTCGAGGCGATCGCCGGCTGGGCGCTGGCCGTGCTCGACGGCGAGGTGGAACTCCCACCGCCCGACGAGATGGCCGACTGGTGCGCCCGGACCTACGTCGACCCGCTGCCTCGGCGCTACCTGGACTGCTGGCTGGAGACGCTGCGCATCGGCATCCGAGCCGGATCCCTGCCGGACCCGCACACCCGGTTCGCGGAGTACTGGCTGATCGCCACCAGCGTGGTCGCGCCGCAGAACCTCGTGCCCGGAGCGATCCCGGCAGGCGAGGCGCTGGTGCGGCCCGGGGAATGTGACCACCTCCTCGGGCTGGACCGGCTGAAGACGCGAGTGCTGGCTTCGTTCGACGCGGGCACGCGCGCGGCGCTGGTGGAGAGCGGCCAGATAACGGCGACCGAGGCCGATGACGCGGCGGCGATGCCGGCGTCCGAGGCGCTCGCACCATGGC
>KL571396.1:30408-30802 GCA_000715855.1 Actinoplanes liguriensis | reverse complement strand
CATCCGAGGCGCTCGCACCATGGCTGCCGTACTGCGGTGTCTGGTAGCCCCGGCGATGGAGCGAATTCGAGAGAGGAAGACCTGATGAGTGGTACGGAAAGTGCCGGGGACGGGGCCGCGGCGATCGCCGGAGCCGAGCGGGGCGCCGTCCGCCGGCGCCTGGCTCGCGACCCCGGCCTGTACGGGCTGGTGGGCGTGACCGGCACGGTCGGCATCGCCGGAGCCATGGTCGTCACGACCATGAGCCTGTTCCTGCGTCAGGATGTGCGCGCGTCGGCGCTGCTGATCGGCGTCTTCTTCGCCGCGCGCGCGATCTCCGAGATCGGCTGCGAGCTGTTCGTCGGCCAGCTCTCGGACCACCTGGGCAGACGTCGGCTGCTGCTCGCCGCACTTT
>KL571396.1:28391-30181 GCA_000715855.1 Actinoplanes liguriensis | reverse complement strand
CGCACTTTCCGGCTTCTCCGCGGCCGGCGCGGCCCTGTACGCGCTGGTGGACAACTACTGGGTGCTGCTCGTCGGTGGTTCGGTCCTGTTCGGTATCGGCGGTTCCACGTTCGGGCAGCTTTTTGCCTACACCCGGGAGTTCGCCGAAGCCCGGCACGTCGACGTCACGCTGTTCAATTCCGCTCTGCGGTCGGTGACGTCGATGACGTGGATCGTCGGACCGCCGCTGGGTTTCCTGCTGTTCTCCCGCGGGAGCTCGCTGAGGCTGTATCTGATCTCCGCCGTGCTCTACACGGCCGCGGCGGCCGTGTCGGTTCTGCTGCTCCCGGAAACGCTGTCGGCCGGCGAGCAGCGAACCCGTATCAGCTTCGGGCAGACCGTGCGCACGCTGAGCGCTCCGGTCAAGGCGATCATCCTGGTGATCGTGCTGCTGCTGACGGTCAACAGCATGTACGGCATCAACGTCGCCCTGTACGTCACGGAGACGCGCGGCCTGCCGAGCACGTTCGCCGGTCTCATGATCGGCCTGGCAGCCGCGCTCGAGATACCGGTCATGCTTCTCGCCGGCCGGTTCGCCGAGCGGATCGGCAAGCAGAAGATCGTCTTCGCCGCGGCACTCTGCGCGACGGCGTTCTTCGTGGCCATGCCGTTCGCGGACTCCCCGGCGGCCCTGTTGGCCCTGCAACTGCCGAACGCCATCTGGACGGGCGTGGCGCTGAGCATCCCCGTCGTCATCCTGCAGGACGCTCTGCCGAACCGGGCGGGTATCGCCTCCGCCCTCTATTCCAGCGCGTTCAAGGCCGGGATCTTCATCGGTGGCCTGCTCGTCGGAACCGTCGCCGAACTCGTCGGCTTCGGCAAGGTCTTCCTGGTCTGTGCCGCTTTCACGGCGATCGCCGCCGCCGTGCTCTCGCTGAGGAGGTCGACATGGTCGACACACTGAAATGCACCGTGGTGGTGCCCACCTACAACCGTTCCGGACTGCTGCGGCACACTCTGGACTCGCTGCTGCGGCAGTCCGTCGGACGCGAAGCCATCGAGGTGATCGTGGTGGACGACGGCTCCTCGGACGACACCGCGTCCGTGGTGGGCGAGTATTCGTCCCGCGGACCGGTGCGGTACTTCGCCCAGCCGGACGAGGGATACCGGGTCGCCCGCGCCCGCAACGTCGGCATCACGCAGGCACGCGGCGCGATCACGCTGTTTGTCGACGCCGGCGTGGTCCTGCACTCCGAGGCGGTCCAGGCGCACCTGCGGGCACACGCCGCCGCGCCCGGACCGGTGGCGGTGTCCGGCTATGTGTTCGGCTTCAACGAGGACAACGAGGACGCCGAGCAGATCATGCGCGAACTCGACCTCGCCGACCCCGACACGTCCATGGCGGCTTTCGCCGGCGCGCGGCGCTGGCTGGACATCCGGGAGAGCTTCTACACGAGGTACGGCGACGACTACGGGCACCTCCCGGCGCCATGGCTCATGTTCTGGACGTGCAACGCGTCCGCTCCCACCGAGCTGCTCCGCGCGGTCGGCATGTTCGACGAGGCGTACCGCAGCTGGGGCGTGGAGGACGTCGACCTGGCCTATCGGCTGCACCACGCCGGCGCCGGATTCGTGTTGAGTCGTGCGGCACGCTCGGTCCACATTCCCCATCCGAAGAGCTACCAGGAGAACATGCGATCGGCGGCGCACAACTACCGTTATTTCGCGGCCAAGTACGCGACCCCCGTCGCCGCGCTGGTCGTCGGTAACCACTTCGACGACATCAACGACATCATCGTCCGGCGGTCGCT
>KL571396.1:24243-28200 GCA_000715855.1 Actinoplanes liguriensis | reverse complement strand
GGTCGCTGCCGGACCGGCAACCGGAGGCCGGGAGTGCGGCGCCGGCGGCCGGCGGGTTCCGGCACGCGATCGTCTTCTCCCCGCACCCCGACGACGAGGTGATCGCCTGTGGGGGGACCATCGCCGCTCTCACCCGGGCGGGGACACGGGTGACGACCGTCTTCGCCACCGACGGCGCCATGTCTCACCTGGCGGTGCTGGGTATCCCAAAGGATCCGGCCCCCGCCGAGCTGGCCCGGATCCGGCGCGGCGAGGCGCTCGCCGCCGCCGACGTCATGGGAGTGGACCGGGGAGACGTCGTCTTCCTCGACTTCCCCGACACCCGGCTGGCCGACCACCTGCCCGCCTTCGAGGAGCGCGTGACACAGCTCCTTTCCGACCTCGGTGACATCGACGTCGTGTATCTGCCGCACGAGACCCGCGAGCTCAACGCCGATCACAGGCTCACCGGCGAGGTGGTGGGGAGGGTGCTGAACCGGCTCGGTCGGTGCCCGGCTCTGCGCCGGTTCGTGATCTGGGACGAACAGACCGAGACGGAATTCCAGTTCGTCAACCGGGCGGACACCGACGCCCGGCCGCAGCAGGACGAGCCACGGACCGCCGTGGACATCAGCGACTATCTCGACGTCAAGAACAAGGCCTTGGATCAGCACCGTACGCAGGTGACTCTGTTCAGCCCGGCGCAGACCCGCACCGTCGTACCCGAGGCGTTCGCGGAACGGGTGCGCACCACCACGATCGAGGAGTTCTGGACCCATGGTCGCTGAGATCACCGGGGTGACCGGCCTGCGTCACCGGGACGACTGGCCGCGGCTGAGCAGCAGCGTGCCGAACCCGGCCGGCCAGGAGGAGCAGATCGCGGCGATCGTGCGGCAGATGACCGTACGGGAGAAGGTCGGGCAGATCCTGATGCCGGAGCTGGCCGATCTGCGCCCGGAGGACGTCCGCGACTATGCCATCGGCTCCGCTCTCAACGGCGCCGGCATCTGGCCCGGCGGCGAGCGGCACGCCCGCGTGCAGCGGTGGGTGCAGACCGTCGACACGTTCTGGTGCGCGGCCGAGGAAGCGTACGCCGGGCGGCCGTTCCGGGTTCCCTTCGCCTGGGCGACGGATGCCGTGCACGGGCACAACAACGTCTTCGGCGCGACGATCTTCCCGCACAACATCGGTCTGGGCGCCGCCCGCGACCCCGGCCTGCTCAGGCGCATCGGGGAGGCCACCGCGCGGGAGATCGCCGCCACCGGCATGGACTGGACGTTCGCTCCCACCGTGACCGTGCCACGCGATCGTCGATGGGGCCGCTACTACGAGGGCTACGCGGAGGATCCCGAGGTCGTGCACGACTATGCCCGGGCCGTGGTGGAGGGGTTGCAGGGCACCGGCGGTTCCTTCCTGGGCCCGGAGCGGGTCATCTGCTCCCTCAAGCACTGGGTCGGCGACGGCGCGACCGTCGACGGCGGCGACCGCGGCGTGGCGCGCTGCAGTGAGGACCTGCTGCGCAATCTGCACGCGGTGGGCTTCTACTCCGGCATCGAGGCCGGCGCCCAGTGCGTCATGGCCTCGTTCACCAGCTGGGACGATCCCGCCAACTACGACCCGGCGCCGCAGGCCGGGGATCCGTACAACGGCAAGGTGCACGGCAGCCGATATCTCATCACCGACGTACTCAAGAACGCCCTCGGTTTCGACGGCGTCGTCCTCAGTGACTGGGACGCTCACGCGGAGGTGGCCGGTTGCACGCCGACCGACGCGGGGAACGCCATCAACGCCGGCCTCGACGTGCTGATGGTGGCCGGACGCGCGACCTGGCAGGGCGTCTTCCACCGCACGATCGAGCAGATCGAATCCGGGTTCATCGCGATGGAGCGCCTCGACGACGCCGTCACGCGCGTGCTGCGTCTGAAGGCCCGGGCCGGGCTGTGGGATCGTCCGCGCCCGGCGGAGCGCCGGTACCCGCCCGGCGTGCTGGGAAGTGCCCAGCACCGCGCCCTGTCCCGGGAGGCGGTGCGCAAGTCGCTGGTGTTGCTGAAGAACGACGACGCGGTGCTGCCGCTGCGCCGGTCCGCGCGGATCCTCGTGGCCGGCAGCGGCGCCGACGACATCCAGAAGCAGACCGGCGGCTGGACCCTCACCTGGCAGGGCGACGACGTCACCGCAGCGGACCTGCCCGGCTGCTCGACCGTGGCCGATGCCGTACGGGCTGTGGTGGGTGCGGCCAACTGCCTCGTCGACCCGCATCTGGAGGTGGCCGGCTCCCGGGACGTGGACGCCGCGATAGTCGTCATCGGCGAGGATTCCTACGCGGAGATGCGCGGCACGATCAAGCCCTGGCGCCCCCTCGACTACAGACGACTGAAGGCCTCGTACGCTGCCGATCTCGAGGTGCTCGAACGGCTGCGTGCCGACGGCGTGCCGGTCGTGACGGTCATGTTCACCGGGCGGCCGCTCTACTGCACCGACGTGATCAACCTGTCGGCCGCGTTCGTGGCAGCCTGGCTACCGGGTCCGGAGGGCCACGGCATCACCGACCTGCTGTTCGCGCCGGCGGCCGGACAACCACGACACGACTTCCAGGGCCGACTCGGATTCTCCTGGCCCGGCCGGCGCTCCGCGTCGGCGATGAACAGCACTCCCGCCCATCTGGCGAACTACCGCGTGCCTGCGGAGGAACAGGCCTCCGAGGGCGACGACAGGCCTCTGTTCGGGTACGGCTATGGCCTGACCCTGGCCGGCGCGACGCGTGTCGGCCCGCTGCCCGTCGACGAGGACGTGCCCCCTCCCCCGGCGGCGCCCGTCCCGCACGAGTTGGTGACGGTGGGCACGGCGGCTGATCCGCGGCTGAAGCTGCGCGTCGGCGGGCACAACACGTGGTCGCGTCAGGACATCGCGACCGGGGAACCGACCGACATCCTGGTGCTGCGGGCTTTCCGGTTCGATCTGTTCGGTAGCTCGGACGCGCTGTCGCTGCAGTTCAAGGGCTTCCCCACCTTCGTGTACGCCCAATGGCCGGGCGGACCGCGGGACCTGCGCGGCTATGCCGAGCGAGGTGGGGGCCTGCGGCTGAGGTTGCGGCAGTTGGACCGCCCGACGCGGCCGGTGCTGCTGTGCTGCCACGACGACTATCCCGCTCAACCGGGTGTGGACCTGGTGCCCCTGCTGTCGAGCACGCCCCTGGGGCAATGGACCACGATCACCGTGTCCGGCGCGCGGTTACTCGCTCTCGGCACCGACCTGCGGCACGTCGACGTGCCGTTCATGCTGTACACCGAGGGTACCGCCCATCTGGAAATCAGCCGTGTGAGCTGGGTCGATGGCCGGACGGGCGAGGAAGGCGGCTAGCCGGCGACGCCACGTACACCCTGACGACCGGTCGCGCTGCAGCGCGGCCGGTCGTCGTCGCTCTGCCGCCTTCGCACTCGCCGACTCCCGCACCGCCATCGACCGAAACTTGCGATCACCCATCGGTTTGGTAGGGGGGAAACGTTAGTTACGTCACTCTGGTCGCGCGATGGCATGGGAGCGCTCTCACAGTTGATCTCCATCTTCTCAGGTCATCGCCGCTGCACCGCCGACACAGCCTCGGCGAGCGCTGACGGGCGCCATCTTTCGCGAGGTTTTCGCCACCGTCGCCCGGCAAATAGACCTACGGATCCACGCTGTCCGATGTCATTCCATGGGGGAATACATGATCTCGCTGCTGGGGCCGTTCGATCTGCAGGTTGCCGGGAAGCGCGGGCTCGCCTCGGCGAAGCAGCGCACCCTGCTCGCCCTCCTGGCCATCCGTCCCGGCGTCGTCGTGCCACTGAGCCAGCTCGCCGAGGACGTCTGGGACGGATCCCCGCCGTCGTCGGCGTCAAATCTGTTGCGCCAGTACGTCCTTCACCTGCGACGCTTTCTCGATCGAGCACCGGAGCCGGACCGACTGGTCATCGAAACCCGGCCGGCCGGGTACCGGCT